>NZ_CP067396.1:4307187-4614843 GCF_023617245.1 Lysobacter enzymogenes | reverse complement strand
GCGTGGCCGTCCAGCCAGTCGAGGAAGCCGGCGTCGAAGATCGCGCCGTACTTCACCACCTCGGCCAGGCCGGCGCGCAGTTCGCGGTCGGGCAGGGTGCGCAGGGTCGAGGTGTCGGCGATCACCGCGCGCGGCGGATGGAACGCGCCGACCAGGTTCTTGCCGCTGGGCAGGTCGACCGCGGTCTTGCCGCCGACCGAGGAATCGACCATCGCCAGCAGCGTGGTCGGCAGCTGCACGCAGTCGATGCCGCGCATCCAGCAGGCCGCGGCGAAACCGGCGAGGTCGCCGACCACGCCGCCGCCGAGCGCGAGCACCGTCGCGTCGCGGGTCGCGCCGAGTTCGGACAGCGCGTGCAGGCACTCGGTGAAGCGCTCCAGGGTCTTTTCGTGTTCGCCGGGCGGGATCGTGAAGGTGGCGACGCTGAGGCCGGGCTTGGCTTCGGCCAGCGCGGCGAGCGCGCCGTCGAGGTACAGCGGGGCGACGTTGCCGTCGCTGACCACCAGCGCGTGGCGGCCGCGCAGCGCCCTGGCCAGGCGCGCGCCGTCGGCGAGCAGGCCGGGACCGATCTCGATGCTGTAGCCGGCTTCGCCGGACACTTCGACTTTGCGCGGCGCGTTCATGCGGTGGCTCCAAGGGGGGAAGACGTGGACGAAGGCGGGCGCCGCCACAGCGCGTCGAGCTGGCGCGCCAGGCCCAGCGCGGCCTCGCCGGCGCCGGCGGCGCCGGTGTCGAATGGCAGGTCGGCGACTTCGGCGTACAGCGGCGCGCGCACCCGGGCGAGATCGCGCAGCACCTGCTCGCGGTCGCCGCGCGCCAGCAGCGGGCGGCTGCGGTCCTGGGCCAGGCGTTCGAGCTGCTGTTCGACGCTGACCTGCAGGTATACGACGAAACCGCGCTCGCGCAGCAGCCGACGGTTGTCCGCCGCCAGCACCGCGCCGCCGCCGGTGGACAGCAGCAGGCCGTCGCCGGCCAGCAGTTCGGCCAGCGTCGCGGTTTCGCGCGCGCGAAAGCCCGCTTCGCCTTCGTGTTCGAAGATTTCGGCGATGCGCGCGCCGGCGCGCAGCTCGACCTCGCGGTCGGCGTCGACCGCGCGCAGGCCGAAGCGCTCGGCCAGGCGCTTGCCGATGCAGGTTTTGCCCGAGCCCATCGGCCCGACCAGGATCAGATTGCTCGCCGGATTCATGCCGCGATTGTAGGGCACGCCGCGCCCGCGCTTGCGCCGCCGCGACGCTTGCGCCGGCTTAACGAGCCCCGGCCTAGGCTCGGGGTTCCCGCCGCCGGCCCCGCGCGCGCCGCGGCGTGGGCGTTTCCCGTTCGCGCGCCACAGGAGAGACGCACATGTCGGTCGCCAAGGTCATCGAACTCAGCACTTCCTCCACCACCGGCATCGAGGACGCGGTCAAGTCCGGCCTGGCCAAGTGCGCCGAATCGGTCAAGGACATCCAGGGCGCCTGGGTCAACGAGATCAAGGTCACCACCGACGCGGCCGGCAACATCCAGGAGTGGCGGGTGAATCTGAAAATCAGCTTCGTGGTGAAGTGAGCGCGCGTCGCGGCTGAAAGGAAAGCGTCGGGCCTGAAGGCCCTCCCACGAAGGTCTACGGCTTCGGCTTGCGAGCGGCCTTAGCCCTTGTGGGAGGGCCTCCAGGCCCGACGCTCTCCGCTCCGGCGCGACCGATCCGGCTAAGCTCGCGGCCTGCGCTGCGCATCCAGCACGACCGTCCGGTCGGCGATTCCCGGCAGCGTCGCCAGCGCCTGCCGGCTGACCCGCTCGAACAGGCTCACGAAGCGCTGCACCTGCGCCGGGGTCATGCCCTGGCGGTGCGGATGGCGCGCCTGCAATGCCTGTTCCTGCTGCCAGCGCCAGCCCGCGACCACCTCGAACCCCGGCGGCTGCAGGAACAGCAGCCGGTCCAGCCGCGACCACAGCGGCGGATAGTCCGCGGCCAGGGCGCGATTGCAGTAAGCGCGCCAGACGCCGTGGGCGTCCTCGTCGCGTTCCAGCGCGTTGACCGGTTCGGCCAGTTGCGTCGGATCCTGCGCCGGCGCGCCGAGGAACCAGCCTTCGAACACCACCAGGTCGACGGCGTTCGCGCGCGGCCAGCGCGACGGCGGCAGGCGGGTGTCGGCGAGCTTGTCGAAGCGTGGCAGGCGCACCGCGGCGCGGTGGCGCAGTTCGTCGAGCAGGGCGCAAGCCAGCGCGACATCGTGGGTGCCCGGCGGCCCGCGCGTGGCCAGCAACGGATGCACCTGCCGGCCCAGGCGCTGGCGTTCGCGCCGGCCGAGATAGAAGTCGTCGATCGACAGCACCGCGGTGCGCAGCCCGTGCGCCTGCGCGGCTGCGGCCAGTTGCGCGGCCAGCGTCGATTTGCCGCTGCCCTGCAGGCCGCTGATGGCGAACACGCGTGCGCGGCCGGCCGGCGCGCGGATCGCCAGCGCCTGAGAGAGAACGTCGGCGACGAACGAAGCGTCGAAACCGTGCGCGTCGTCGCCGGCCGCGGCGGCGGCTTTGCCCGATGTGGCGGGCGCGCGGGCGACGGGCAGATGCGGACGCGGCGACATGCGCTCACAATAGCGCAATGAACCCGACCGCCGATTTGCTCAACGAAGCCCTCGCCACCTTCGACGCGCTGTTCGCACAAGCGCGCGCGGCCGGCGAGCCCGATCCGACCGCGATGAGCGTCGCCACCGCGTCGCTCGACGGCCGCCCGTCCGTGCGCACGGTGTTGCTGAAGGCGCACGATGCGCGCGGCTTCGTGTTCTACACCCACCTCGACGGGCGCAAGGGCCGCGAGCTGCAGGCCAATCCGCACGCCGCGCTGCTGTTCCACTGGCCGCGCGTGCGCCATGGCGTGCAGGTGCGGATCGAGGGCGCGGTGGAGATCGTCTCCGAGGCCGAAGCCGACGCGTATTTCGCCAGCCGCCCGCGCGGCAGCCAGCTCGGCGCGTGGGCGTCGAAGCAATCGGAAACCCTGGACGGCCGCGAGGAATTCGAGCAGCGCCTGGCCGAAGCCGAGCATTCCTTCGAGGGCCGCGAGGTGCCGCGCCCGCCACGCTGGACCGGCCTGCGCGTGCGCGCCGACAGGATCGAGTTCTGGTACGGCGCCGACTTCCGCCTGCACGAGCGCTGGCTGTACGAGAGCGACCGCGCCGGCAGCTACAGCAAGCGGATGCTGTATCCGTGAATCAGTCTCCGTGAATACGCCCTGGCGCGTGCGCGCGGCCGCGCCGGCCGACCGCGCCGCCTGGGCGACGCTGCGCGCGCAGCTGTGGCCGGAGCAGCCGTTGGCGGAACTGGCCGCGGATCTGGACGGTTGGTTCGAGGATGCGCGCCTGGCTGCGTTCATCGCCGAAGACGGCGAGGGCGTGTGCGGCTTCGCTGAGGCCAGCCTGCGCAGCGATTACGTCAATGGCACCGAGTCCTCGCCGGTGGCGTTCCTGGAAGGTTGGTACGTGGCGCCGTCGCGTCGCGGCCGGGGCGTCGGCCGCGCGCTGGTCGCGGCGGTGGAAGCGTGGGGACGCGAACGCGGCTGCCGCGAACTGGCCTCCGATGCCTTGCTCGACAACCTCGACTCGCACCGCGCGCATGCCGCCTGCGGCTTCGAGGAGACCGAGCGGGTGGTGTATTTCCGCCGCAGGCTGCGCGCGGAGTAGGCGCTCTTGTGGGAGGGCCTTCAGGCCCGATGCTTTTGTTTCAGGTCGCGGCGATCTGAGCGGAAAGCATCGGGCCTGAAGGGCCTCCCACAAGGCGCATCGGCCCTGAAGGGCCTCCCACAAGAGCAGCGGCCCGGCCTGCGCAAGAACGAACTCAGCCCGCCCGCCGCTGCGCCCAGCCGGCGATGATACGGCTCAGTTCGTCGACGCCCGCGGTCAGCGCCGCGGGCCCCGGTTGCAGGATGATCGGCGACTTCACCTCGTGCAGCTCGCCGTCGCGCACCGCCGGTACCTCGCTCCAACCCGCGCGCGCGGCCACCTGTTCGGGGCGGAATTTCTTGCCGCACCAACTGCCCAGGATCAGCTCCGGCGCGCGCCGCACGACCTCCAGCGGGTCGGCCAGGATGCGGTCGCGCGCCAGCGGCATCGCCGCGTGTTCGGGGAATACATCGTCGCCGCCGGCGATGCCGACCAGCTCGGACACCCAGGCGATGCCGGTGATCTGCGGGCTGTCCCATTCCTCAAAATACACCTTGGGTCGGCGCGGCAGGCGCGCGGCGCGCTCGCGCGCGGCGTCGAGGTTGCGCTCCAGTTCGCCGGCCAGCGCCGCGGCGCGCTCGCCCGCGCCGACCAGCGCGCCGAGCCGGCGCACGTAATCGACGATGCCGGCGACGCTGCGGTGATTGCTGATCCACACCTCGACACCGTGCTTGATCAGCTCGGCGGCGATCTCGGCCTGGATGTCGGAAAACCCGATCACGAAGTCGGGCTTGAGCTTGAGGATCTCGCCGATCTTGGCGCTGGTGAAGGCGCTGACCTTGGGCTTTTCCTTGCGCGCCTGCGGCGGGCGCACGGTGAAGCCGCTGATGCCGACGATGCGGTCCTGCTCGCCGAGCAGGTACAGGGTCTCGGTGGGTTCCTCGGTGAGGCAGACGATGCGTTGCGGGCCCATGGGTCCAGAGGTCGACAGCGGGGAAGGGCATTGTCGGCGATGCGGGCGGGTGGGGCGACTGCTGGGCGCGTCGTGGTTGGGTTGGCGCGGTCGCGGCTCGCGCCGCTCCTGCATGGGCTGCCTGTAGGAGCGGCGCGAGCCGCGACCGCGCCGCCACGGTTACCGCGCAAACTACGATGCGACGCAGCATTTACCGGCTTGCGCGCGCCCCGGTCGCCCCCGTTTCTCCCGTCCAGTTCACAGTTCCCCTCGGTATGGTGCAGCGCGGCGTGTCCCCGCCATACCCATTCGTACAGTCGACCCGTCGGCGCGCCGCCGTCGTGTCCCTGGGAGGGACCATGTCGCGACTCAACCTGCGCCGCCTGTTCGGCGCGCCCATGCTGTTCGCCCTGTTGTGCTGCGCCGCGGCGTTCCCGGCCAGCGCCGACGACTACACCAAGACCCGCTATCCGGTGGTGCTGGTGCACGGCTTGTTCGGTTTCGACGCCATCGGCGGCGTCTACGACTACTGGTTCGGCATCCCGCAGGCGCTGCGCTCCGGCGGCGCGCAGGTGTACGTGGCCCAGGTCGCGGCGGCCAACTCCAACGAAGTGCGCGGCGAGCAGCTGATCGACCAACTGGAAACCCTGCAAGCGCTGCACGGCTACACCAAGTTCAACCTGGTCGGCCACAGCCAGGGCGGGCCGACCGCGCGCTACGTCGCCGCGGTGCGGCCGGATCTGGTCGCGTCGATGACCTCGATCGGTTCGCCGCACGCCGGCAGCAAGGTCGCCGATTTCATCGGCACCACGGTACCGGACGGTTCGCCGCTGCGGCCGTTGATCGCCTCGTTCGTGAACGCGTTCTCCTCGCTGATCGGCGCGCTGTCCGGCGGCCAGTCGTCGCAGGATTCGCTGGCCGCGCTCAAGGCGCTCGACAGCGCCGGTTCGGCGCGCTTCAACGCGCGCTATCCGCAGGGCATGCCGACCAGCGCCTGCGGCAGCGGCGCGGCGACGGCCGGCGGGGTGCGCTATTACTCGTTCGGCGGCACTTCCAATTCGACCAATTGGTTCGACGCCTCCGACCCGGCGATGATCGCCGGCGGCCTGCTGTTCGCCGGCGAAGCCAACGACGGTCTGGTCGGTCGTTGCTCCAGCCACTGGGGCCAGGTGATCCGCGACGACTACGAGTGGAACCATCTCGACGAGGTCAACCAGATCGCCGGCCTGCGCGGGCTGTTCAGCGCCAATCCGACCAGCGTCTACCGCGCCCACCTCAACCGGCTCAAGAACGCGGGGCTGTAAGCATGCGCGCCACCGCGCTGGGCATCGCCATGGCGATCGTCGCGGTCCTGGCGATCGTCGCGGTGTTCGCGGTCGGCGGGCTGCTGGAGCGGCCGTTGCTGTCGTCGGCTACCGTGGTCAGCAGCGGCGACGGCGATCAACTCGCCGATCCCGATCCGCGCGCCGCGGACCTGCGCTCGGAATCGCGCGCGCCGGGGCCGATCGCGCCGGATCGCGCGGCCGCGGCCGATTCGCTGCGCGACACCGCGGTGGACGGCGCGGCCACGCTCGACGCGCTCGGCCGCCCGCGCGCGGATCGCGAACTGCGCCGCCTGTTCGACTATTTCCTGGCGCGCAGCGGCGAGCGCTCGCCCGAGACGATCCGCTCGGCCCTGGCCCTGCACCTGCACGCGCAGCTGGCGCCGCCGGCGCTGGCGACGGTGCTGGCCTGGTACGACGCCTATGTCGCGCTGGAGCGCGATTCGGTGGCCCTGGCGCAGGCCGCCGGCGGCGCCGAGGCCGGGTTCGCGCGGGTGCGCGCCTTGCGCCGCGAGCGCCTGGGCGAGGAACTCGCGCAGGCGTTCTACGCGCAGGAAGAAGCCGACTACGAACTGGCGCGTCAGCGCGGCGCGGCGCGCGGGGCGTTGCTGGCGCAGCAGGGACTCGATGCCCGGGCGCGTGCGGACGGCCTGGCCGAACTCGACCGCAGCGCGGCGGCCGAACCCGTGCTGCAAGCGAGCGCGCAGTTGAGCGATGCGCTGGCGCAGAACCAGCGTTTCGAGCGCGAGGGCACCGACGCGGCGACGCGCTATGCCCAGCGCGAAGCGCAGTACGGCGCGGCGGCGGCGCAGCGCCTGGCCGACCTCGACCAACGCCGCGCGCAATGGCAGTTGCGCCTGCGCAGCTATGCCGCGCAACGCCAGCGCGTGCTCGCCGACGGCGGCCTGAGCGAGACGCAGCGGCGCCAGCGGCTGGATGCGCTGCTCGCGGATTTCGACCCGAACGAACGGCGCCGGGTGGATGCGCTGGCGCGCAATGGCGGTTTGCCCGGACGGTGAGATGCGCCGTCAGTGGGAGCGGCTTCAGCCGCGATGTTTTTCGCTCAGCTGGCAGCGTCGCATCGGATAGAAAAGCGTCGGGCCTGAAGGCCCTCCCACAACAGCCTGCCGCGCATCGGCCTGCTCTTGTGGGAGGGACTTCAGCTCCGATGCCTTTCGCTCGGATAGCTATGTCGCATCGGACAGAAAAGCGTCGGGCCTGAAGGCCCTCCCACAACGGCCGGTCGCGCATCGGCCTGCTCTTGTGGGAGGGGCTTCAGCCCCGACGCTGTTCGCTCAGATCGCGGTGTCGCGCCGGATAAAAGAAAAGCCTCGGGCCCGCAGACCCTCCCACAACACGCTCAAAAGAAATCGCGGTTGAACTTGGCCGGATGAATGCCGTGCCCGGTGTCCATCGACACCTCGAAACGCAGCGTATCCGGCGGCGCCACCTGCGCGGTGCCGACGTAGTCCACCAACTCGCCGTCGCGCATCTCGCGCATCGCCAGGGTCTGCTTGCGGCCGAGCAGGTCGGTCGCGGTCGCCTGGACCCGCTGCGCGGTCAGTGCCTTGGCGTCCGCGCCGTCGCCCAGGCGCAGCGACATCACCACCAGCACCGTGCGCGCATCGCGCTGGGCGCCGTAGCGGCGCACCACCTGTTCGGGCAGTTTGTCGGTCTGCACCGCGGTGACGTGCAGATACACATCGCCCTGGCGCACGGTCTCGCTGCCGGCGGCGTTGCCCTGGCTCGGCGGTACCGAAGGATCGCGGCCGCAGCCGGCGAGCAACGCCAACGCCAGCGCCGCCAATACGCGGCGGCTCACTCGTTGGCCGCCGACAGTTGCCGGCCGCGCTCGGTCGCCGCAGCGATCGCGCGCGCGACCAGTTCGCGCAGGCCGCCGGCTTCGAACGTCTCCACCGCGGCCTGGGTGGTGCCGCCGGGCGAGGTCACCCGCGCGCGCAACGTCGCCGCGGATTCCTCGCTGTCCCGCAGCATGGTGGCCGCGCCGAGCAAGGTCTGCACGACCAGCGCGCGCGCGGCGTCGCTGTCCAGGCCCTGCGCCTCGCCGGCCTGCTGCATCGCCTCGGCCAGCAGGAACACATACGCCGGGCCGCTGCCGGAGACCGCGGTGACCGCGTCCATCTGCGCTTCGTCGTCGATGCGCACGGTCGGGCCGACCGCCGACAGCAGCTCGGCGGCCTGGTCGAAACGCAGCCGCGCCGCGTCGTTCGCATACAGGCCGGTGATGCCGGCGCCGAGCAGCGCCGGCGTGTTCGGCATCGCCCGCACCACCGCGGCTCCGCCGCCGAGCCAGCGGTCGAGCTGGCCGGCGGTGATGCCGGCGGCGATCGAGATCGCCAGCGGCGCTTGCGCGCGCGCCTGCGCGGCCAGCGATCCGCAGACCTCGCGCATCACCTGCGGCTTGACCGCCAGCAGCCACACCTGCGCGCCTTCGACCGCGTCCTCGCCGCGCTCGAACACCGGCACGCCGAAGTCGCGCGCCAGCGCGTCGCGCAGTGCCGGCACGGGTTCGGCGACGCGGATGCGGGCGGGATCGGCGCCGCGCGCGATCAAGCCGCCGATCAGGCTGCGGGCCATGTTGCCGCCGCCGACGAAGGCGATCGGCGCGGAGGAGGGGGGCGTGGCGTCGGACATGGCGGGTCGGGCAAGAGTGAATACCCGCGCAGGATAGCAATTCGGCCCCGGCCGGCCCGGCGCGTCGGCGCGTCGGCACGGATCGGCTAGGCTGCGGTTTTACCGCGAGGCGACGCAAGATGGCGATACGGGCCGTGGTGTTCGATGTGTTCGGCACGTTGGTGTACATGCGCGAACGCCGCCGTCCGTTCCGCCGCCTGGTCGGCTTGCTCGAAGCCCGCGGCCGGCACGGCCAGGCCGGGGACGCGGCGCGGATCATGAGCCGCGATGTCGGGCTGGCCGGCGCCGCGGCCTTGCTGGGCGCCGAACTCGGCGCGCAGGAACTGGCGTCGCTGGAACGCGACCTGCAGGCCGAGCTGGCGAGCGTGCGCCTGTTCGACGACACCGCCGCGACCTTGCAAGCGCTGAGGGCGCGCGGCCTGCGGCTGGGACTGTGCTCGAACCTGGCCGCGCCTTACGCGCCGCCGGTGCGCGCGCTGTTGCCGTTCGAACTCGATGCCTACGCCTGGAGCTTCGAAGTCGGCGCGGTCAAGCCCGATCCCGCCATCTACGCCCACGTCTGCGAACGCCTGGGATGCGCGCCGGCCGAGGTCCTGATGATCGGCGACACCCGCGCCGACGATTGGTTGGGGCCGCGCGACTTCGGCATGCACAGCCGATGGCTGCGGCGCGAGGGCGGCGACGCCCGGGAAGAGACGATCGCCGGTTTGGCCCAGGTGCTGGCCGAAGTGGAGCGGCTGGCGGACTGAGGCGCCCGCGCCGCCGTGCCGCCGCGCTGGTTATGCCGGCCGCGCGCGCGCGCCGAACAGGGCGGTGCCGATCCGCACCAGGGTCGCGCCCTCGGCGATGGCGATGGCGAAGTCGTCGCTCATCCCCATCGACAAGGTGTCCACGCCGGCACGGTCGGCGGCGAGGGCGTCGAACAGGGCCTTGGCGCGTCGGAACGACGGCCGGCGTTGTTCGGGCTCGGCGTGCGGGGTCGGGATCACCATCAGACCGCGCAGGCGCAGCGCCGGCTCGGCGGCGATCGCCGCGGCCAGCGCCGGCACCTCGTCGGGGCGGCAGCCGTGCTTGCTGGCCTCGTCGTCGATGTTGACCTGGATCAACACGTTCAGCGGCGCGTCCGCGCCGCGGTGGCGGGCCAGCGCCGCGACCAGCTTGGGCCGGTCCACGGTGTGCACCCAGTCGAACAGCGCCGCCGCCTCGGCGGCCTTGTTCGATTGCAGGTGGCCGATCAGGTGCCACTCCAGCGCCCGCCCGGCCACGGCGGTGGCGGCCATGGCCGCGCGCTTGCCGGCCGCCTCCTGAACGTAGTTCTCGCCGAAGGCGTCCTGGCCCTGCAGCGCCAGATTCGCGACCGCGGTCTCATCCTGGGTCTTACTGACCGCAAGCAATCGAGGAACCGGCCGGCCGACGTCGTGCGCCGCGTCGCGCAACTGTTGCAAGATGTCGTGAAGGACGTGCTCGTGCACGCGGGAAATCCTGTGAGAAAGGGTGGAACGGCGCAGCCGTTGCGGGGCTATACTGCCTCTTGGGGGTGGTTTGGTTCCAGCTTTACGGTTGCGATCGGGCCGTTCCACGGCAGCGGAACCAAGTGGCTGGTTTTTCCGGACCCGCGAGGCGGGTCCTAGAGCAGTGCGGGGAGCACGCATGGATATCGCCGAACTTCTGGCGTTTTCGGTAAAGAACAAAGCATCCGACTTGCATCTTTCGGCCGGCCTGCCGCCGATGATCCGGGTCGATGGCGACGTGCGCCGGATCAACATCCCGGCCCTGGACCACAAGCAGGTCCACGCCCTGGTGTACGACATCATGTCGGACAAGCAGCGGCGCGACTTCGAAGAGTTCCTGGAAGTCGACTTCTCGTTCGAGATCCCCGGCCTGGCGCGCTTCCGCGTCAACGCCTTCAACCAGAACCGCGGCGCCGGCGCGGTGTTCCGCACCATTCCCTCCGAGGTGCTGAGCCTGGAGGACCTGGGCTGCCCGCCGATCTTCCGCCAGCTGATCGAGCAGCCGCAGGGCCTGATCCTGGTGACCGGGCCGACCGGCTCGGGCAAGTCGACCACGCTCGCGGCGATGATCGACCACATCAACAAGAACGAGTACGCGCACATCCTCTCGGTCGAAGACCCGATCGAGTTCGTGCACACCTCGCAGAAGTGCCTGATCAACCAGCGCGAAGTCCATCGCGACACGCACGGCTTCAACGAGGCGCTGCGTTCGGCGCTGCGCGAAGACCCCGACTACATCCTCGTCGGCGAGTTGCGCGACCTGGAAACCATCCGCCTGGCGCTGACCGCGGCGGAAACCGGCCACCTGGTGTTCGGCACCCTGCACACCTCCTCGGCGGCCAAGACCGTGGACCGCATCATCGACGTGTTCCCCGCCGGCGAGAAGCCGATGGTGCGCTCGATGCTGTCCGAATCGCTGCGCGCGGTGATCTCGCAGGCGCTGCTGAAGAAGGTCGGCGGCGGCCGCACCGCGGCCTGGGAGATCATGGTCGGCATCCCGGCGATCCGTAACCTGATCCGCGAGGACAAGGTCGCGCAGATGTACTCGGCGATCCAGACCGGCCAGGCCTACGGCATGATGACCCTGGACCAGCACCTCCAGGACCTGGTCAAGCGCGGCCTGATCCTGCGCCCGCAGGCCAAGGAATACGCCAAGGACAAGCGCCTGTTCGAGTGACGCCGCATCCGGCGGCGCGGCCCCGCGCCGCCGCCTCGACGCCGCGCCCTGCCGCGAACCCATCCCCCCGGCGATCCACGCCGCCGTAATCGACCTCCCGAGGAGGTAGCCGCATGAACACGCCCGCCCCGTCCAACCCGACCACCGCCTCCGGCGCGATCGACTTCACCTCCTTCCTCAAGCTGATGGCGCACCAGCGCGCCTCGGACTTGTTCATCACCGCCGGCATGCCGCCGTCGATGAAGGTGCACGGCAAGATCACCCCGATCACCCAGAACCCGCTGACCCCGCAGCAGAGCCGCGACCTCGTGCTCAACGTGATGAGCCCGCAGCAGCGCGAGGAGTTCGAAAAGACCCACGAGTGCAACTTCGCCATCGGCGTCACCGGTGTCGGCCGCTTCCGCGTGAGCTGCTTCTACCAGCGCAATCAGGTCGGCATGGTGCTGCGCCGGATCGAGACCAAGATCCCCAGCGTCGACGAACTGAACCTGCCGCCGATCATCAAGACGCTGGCGATGACCAAGCGCGGCATCATCATCTTCGTCGGCGCCACCGGCACCGGCAAGTCGACCTCGCTGGCGGCGATGATCGGCTACCGCAACCAGAACTCGACCGGCCACATCATCACCATCGAAGACCCGATCGAATTCGTGCATCGGCACGAGGGCTGCATCATCACCCAGCGCGAAGTCGGCATCGACACCGACAGCTGGGAAGCCGCGCTCAAGAACACCCTGCGCCAGGCGCCGGACGTGATCATGATCGGCGAGGTGCGCACCCGCGAAGGCATGGACCACGCCATCGCCTTCGCCGAAACCGGCCACCTGGTGCTGTGCACCCTGCACGCCAACAACGCCAACCAGGCGATGGACCGCATCATCAACTTCTTCCCCGAAGACCGCCGCAACCAGCTGCTGATGGATCTGTCGCTGAACCTCAAGGGCGTGGTCGCCCAGCAGCTGATCCCGACCCCCGACGGCAAGGGCCGGCGCGTGGCGATGGAGATCCTGCTCGGCACCCCGCTGGCGCAGGACTACATCCGCGACGGCGAGATCCACAAGCTCAAGGAGCTGATGAAGGAATCCACCCAGTTGGGCATGAAGACCTTCGACCAGGCCCTGTTCGAGCTCTACCAGGGCGGCGAGATCAGCTACGAGGACGCGCTGCGCTACGCCGACTCGCAGAACGAAGTGCGCCTGCGGATCAAGCTGGCGCAGGGCGGCGACGCGCGGACCTTGTCGCAGGGGTTGGATGGGGTTGAGGTGGCGGAGGTGCGGTGAGGCTCGGCCGCATCCAGCTGATTTTCCGAAGACGCCAGCGAAAGCTGGCGTTTTTTTGTACCGGCTCGTCGGTTTGCAACGGCTAAGGAGGGACGCGTGAGGCTGCTGGCATCGATCATGGCGATAGGGCTGTCCGGCGGCACATAGGCGCCGAACCTGGATCGCATCGATTGGAGCAAGAATTCGTTGTTGTTGATCGGCGCGCATGCGAATGTCGAAAATGTCGCGATCTATGCTTTTCCTGGAAAGATGAAAGGCGGGGCTTTCGATTTCCACGGCTTCATCCCCGCGCGCATGAACTCGCAGCCGGTGGACGGCTACTTTCTGGGCGTATCGAAGGGCGAGGAAACCATCGGCCTGTCGTCGGTCGCGTGGTACGCCACAGGCAACCTGGTGCAAGGGGCCAGCTACGAACTGCGTTTCTGCAGGGATCGGACCATCCCGGTTTTTCGGGTCGAGCCCGGGCAGATCGTTTACGTCACGGATCTTTATCTCCATGCCGGAAGCGCTCAGGGCGGCCCGGGGAAATGGAGGGATTTCCGCTGGGTTTTTCGTCCCGACGTGGATGCTGCCAAGGCCTGGGTAGAGAAGCATCGCCCCGGCGACATTTCTCGCTTCGTAGTGGCTGATGTATCCGAGATGCCGTCGTCCGACAAATGTAAGGACTGAGGCGGATGCTTCACAGGCAGGACAGCGCACCTGCATCGTTTCATCGAGTGGATCAGATCCGCGTTCCAGTCATCGTAACGACAGACATATCGATTGATTCGGTTTGCCGCGATGGCGAGCAAACTCAAAACTTGATCCCCAGATTGAATTTCGCCCCACCGCTGACATCGCCGGTCCGCGTATCCACCCGCCCGCTCCCGGTCACCCCGAGCGAAGCGCCGCCGGAGTTGTAATGGGCGCCGATGGTGCCGTCGACGGCAGTCGGTCCGTTTCGATCTGCGCTGACGCTGATGGCGGCCGAGCCGGTCCAGTTCTCGGACAGTGGTGTGCTGTAGTTGGCGTTGAAACTGCCATTGGTGAATCCGTCGGCGTTCGCATTGACGTTGAGGCTGAGACCGAGCTTGCCAAAATCCAGTTCGGTCGCGGTGGTGGCGGTGATCCCGTAATTCGGGTCGGCGATGCCGCCGAACGGGCCGGCTACGCCGCTCAGGCCGTAGGTAGTGACGCCGTTGGTATAGCTCACGGCGCCGGCGAAGGTGACCTGCGCCGGGGCGATGCCCATGCGCGCTTCGAGGTTGGCGTTGATGTCGCCGACGTGATTCAACCCGACGTTGATCGAGACGGCGCTGAGCGGCGCGGTTTCCACCGTGGCCGGGTCGTTCGGGGTGATGCTGAAGCTCGCCGACCAGGCGTTGTATTCGGTGACCGCCGGCGTGGTCGGGGTGGCGGTCGCCTGGGCGATGTCGGCGTAGGTCGCGGCGGTGGGCACGCCGCCCAGCGTCTGTAGCGAGGACAGGCTGGGCACCGTGTCCACGGTCATGGCGCTGAGTTGCGAGATCGCCGCGGGCGAGATGCTGAGGTCGACCGGCGCTGCCTGCACGGAATTCAGCGCGGCGGCGGCCGCGGCTTCGGTGGCGGCTTTATCGGCTGCGGCCTGTTGCGCCGCTGCGGTTTCGGCGGCGCGGTCGGCGGCGTTCTGGGCGTTCTGGGAAGAGTCGGAGCCGGAGACTCCCGAGCTTGCGTCGGCCATGGGAAAACCCTCCTGGTGGGCGTCCGGCCGTGCCGGCGCGCAGGGAAAGCGTTTTCAGCGGTCCGACCCTAGCAGGCCGGCGTGGCGCGGGAGTACCTGGGGCGGACCCCAGCATGGTCGGTGCGGCAGGTGCGGCGCTGGTTAAGTCCTTGGTTTCGAAGACTAACTATCGCCGCTGACGGTGGCCGGCGCGGGCGTCTGCGGCGACGGGCGGCGATCCGGCGTTCGCCGTTGCGGTTCTTGAACGCGGCCGCTCGCAAAATACGCTGGCGGCGTGCGCGGCCGTGCAACGCAAGCCGTCGCAAGACTTGCCAACACGGTCACATGCTTCGATGCTTGCCGGCCGTCCGGTCGTTTCGCCGCTGTCGCGCGCGTCGTGTCCGCCTGTCCACTCCGCCGCGCTGCCATGCCCAACGTCCTCGTTCTCGGCGCCCGCGCGCCCGCCGCCCTCGAAATCGCCCGCCGCTTCCGCCGCGACGGGCGGGTTGGGGCGATGGTGGCCGACAGCGTGTCCTGCCGCCTGTCGGGCTGGTCGAACGCGGTGGGCGCGAGCGAGCCGATCGCCGGCCCGCGCTTCGACGCGGCGCGCTTCGCGGCCGACCTCGCCCGCATCGTCGCGCAGCGCCGCATCGACTTGGTCGTGCCGACCTGCGAGGAGGCATTCTGGCTGTCGCGCTATCGCGGCGCGCTGCCGGCCGGCGTGCGCGTGCTGGTGGACGAGTTCGACAAGCTGCGCGAGCTGCACAGCAAGCTGCGTTTCCTCGAACTGGCGCGCGGTTGCGGCGCGAACGTGCCCGACAGCGCCGAGGTAAGCGATCTCGAGCAGGCGCGCGCCTGGGCCGCGGGCCGGCCGTTGGTGCTCAAGCCCGAGTATTCGCGTTTCGGCGTGCATGTGCGCCTGTATCCGCAAGGCATGCCGGCCGATGCGGCGCCGCTGCCGCTGGCGCAGGCGTGGGTCGCGCAGCGTTTCCACGCCGGCACCGAGCTGTGCTCCTACAGCGTCGCCGATCGCGGCCGGTTGCTCGCGCATTCGGTTTACCGTCCGACATACCGGCTCAGCCGCAGTTCCAGTTTTTATTTCGAGCCCGCGCCGAACGCGACGATCCGCGGTTTCGTCGAACGCTTCGTCGCCAAGATCGGCTACACCGGACAGATCTCGTTCGACTGGATCGTCGGCGACGACGGCAGCGCGACGGTGCTGGAATGCAATCCGCGCGCGACCAGCGGCGTGCATCTGTTCGGCGCCGGCGACGACCTGCCGGCGGCGTTGCTCGGCGCGGACATCGCCTGCGTCGATGCGCGCCCGGCGCGGCCGCGCATGTTGGCGCCGGTGATGCTCGGCGCGGGACTGGCGCAGGCGTTGGCGCAGGGCCGCGCGCGCGCGTGGCTGCGCGACTGGCGCCGCGCCGACGACGTGCTGTCGGTAGCCGGCGACCGCCTGCCGCCATTGGGCGGGCTGGCCGACCTGGGCGCCTACGCCGCCAGCGCGCTGCGCCGCGGCGGCGGCCTGCGCGAGGCGGCCACGCGCGACATCGAATGGGACGGCGAGGAGTTGCCGGACCTGTGAACGCCGCCGCGCGCGTCGCCGACGAAACGTTCTCCCAGCGCGCGCACGCGTTCGCGCGCATCCACGTCGGCGCCGATTCGCGCGCACTGGTCGCCAATCTCGATACCCATGCGGAGTTGATCGACGACGGCGAGCGCAGTTATCCGGTCAGCATCGACGACGGCGAGGCGCAGGACAACGCCTGGGTCTGCTCGCCGCGCACCACCTACGGCGCCTACGCCACCGAGGAAGCGCTGCGCTACGCGCCGGCGCTGCTGGGCGCGCCGATCCGCGCCGCCGGCCGCGGCCTCGACCGCTGGCTGCGCGGCGCGCGCATCGACCGCGCGGTGGCGATCAACAACTGGTGGCTGTCGACCAATCTGTATCCGCGCTGGCGGATCGGTTGCGCGCAGCGCCTGCTGCAGGGCGCGCTGCAGCGCTGGCCCGGGCATGCGGTGTGGCTGCGCTCGCTCAATCGCGACGATCACGCCGACTGGCTGGAGGAATGCGAGCGCCTGGGCTTCCTGCTGATCCCGAGCCGGCAGGTGTATTTGTTCCGCGACGTCGCCGCGCTGGCGCAGCGCCGCCACAATCTGCAGATCGATCTGCGTCTGGCGCGGAAGCAGCCGCACCGCGCCGGCGATGGCGACATCGGCGGAGCCGACTACGCGCGCATCGCCTGGCTGTACGCGCGGCTGTACATGGATCGCTATTCGCGCTGCAATCCGCGCTACACCGAGGCCTTCGTGCGCAGCTGGCATCGCGCCGGGCTGTTGCAGCTGGACGGCTTCCGCGACGAGGCCGGGCAACTGATGTGCATCGCCGGGGTGTTCCGCCAGGGCCGCACGCTGACCACACCGATCGTCGGTTACGACACCGACCAGCCGCAGCGGCTGGGCCTGTACCGGCTGCTGACCGCGACCACGTTCGAACGCGCCATCGCCAGCGGCGATGCGATCAACTTCAGCGCCGGCGCGGCCGGCTTCAAGCGCCTGCGCGGCGGCCAGCCGAGCATCGAGTACAGCGCGGTCTACGCCCGCCACCTGCCGGCGCGCACGCAGCGCGCGCTGGGCTGGCTGTCGGCGCTGACCCGCCGGGCCGGGGTGCCGATCATGCGAAGATTCGAACTATGACGCCCGACGACCGCAACGATCCCGCTGAAGCCCGCGCGATGCGGGACGCGGTGCGCGCGGGCGGCTGGCACCCGTCGCACGCCGCGCGCTGGTTCCCGGTGTTGTGCGGCGAGCGCCTGCGTGCCGCGCCGGTGGCGGCGACCTTGCTCGACCGGCCGTACGCGCTGGCCCGCGACGGCGCCGGCCGCGCGTTCGCGCTGGAGGACCGCTGTCCGCACCGGCATGCGCCGCTGTCGCAGGGACGCTGTAGCGACGGCGGACTGTCGTGCCCGTACCACGGCTGGCGTTTCGATGCGCAAGGCCGGCTGTGCGAGATTCCCGGGATGCCGGCCGACGCGGCGCTGCCGCAGGTGCGCGTGCGCGCCGCGGCGGTGCGCGAGCACGACGGCCTGATCTGGCTGCGGCCCGACGGCCGCGACGAGGGCGAATTGCCGGCGATGGTCCGGCGCAATCCGCCCGGCTCGCGCCGCTTCCTGTGGCAGACGCAGTGGCGCGCGCACATCGTCGATGCGATCGAGAACTTCCTCGATCCGCTGCACACGCATTGGATCCATCCGGGCCTGGTCCGGCGCGGCGGCGCGCGCCGGCCGGCGACCGCGCGCTTCGTGCCGTCGCCGCAGGGGTTCGCGGTCGATTACCTCGGCCAGGCCCAGCAATCGGGCCTGCTGTACCGATTGTTCGAATCGCCGCGCGAAAGCGAGCGCGCGCTGTTCGATGCGCCCGGCAGCGCGCAGATCGAATACCGCTACGCCAACGGCGGCATCGTCCGCATCAGCCTGCACTTCGCGCCGGTCGACGCGGCGACGACCTCGGTGTTCGCGAGCCTGCACGTCGAAAACCGCTGGGCGCCGGCGTGGCTGGTGCGCGCGCTGGTGTGGCCGCTGCTCAAGCGGGTCAACGACCAGGACGCGCGCATGCTGGCGCTGCAATCCGACAATCTGCGCCGTTTCGGCGCGGTGCGCGGCGCTTCGACCCAGCTCGATCTGGTGCGGCCGTGGGTGGAGGCGTTCTGGAACCACGGCGCGCCACCCGCGGATGCGCAGGCGAAGGACGTGGCGTTGACGCTGTGAGTCGGGGCTGGGGCGGGCCCCGACCGACGTGAGGCGCTGATGCCGTGAATCGCCGGCGCCGCGCGAGGCGGGCGTCGCGAGCGGCGGATACTGCTCGTCCCGAAAGCCCCGCATATGCGCGACGCGGCCCCGCGCGAGCGCCCGGACGGCGCCCGCGCACGATCGCTCAGGGCTCGCAGTCCTTCTTGCCTTCGCAGTCCGTAACCGGGTCCAGGCGCATCAGCTTGCCCTGCGCGCCGATGCGGACGTCGCCCCAGCGCCGCGGCACCACCTGCACCGGCTCGCCGAGCAGCCGCTCCTTGAAGCCGTCCGCGGACTGCGACAGATAGCTCTCGCCGATGCGGCGCCAGCCGTCGGCGTCGCGCGCATAGGCGTAGCAGCGGTTGCCCCAGTCGCGCACGTTGCACAGCAGGTACTCGGGCTGGCCGTCGCGATCGAGATCCGGCGCGACCAGCGCGCAGGCGCCGTCGTCGTCGAGGCAGCCCGGCGTCTTCAATGTCTGCTTGACCACCGCGTCGAGCCAGGCAGGATCGATCGCACCGACGTCCTTGGCCGCGGCGATGCGCTGCAGCGCCTGCGCGGGCGTGTCGGTCTTCGGCGCTTCGCGCCTTTCGATGCGGTACTCCCAGCGCGTGGTCGCGGCGAGCGCGCGTTCGAGATTGGCGTGCGCCGCCGGCGCGGTCGCGGCGAAGCGCGGGTCGCGCTTCAGCGCATTGAGCGCCTGGTAGCCGCGGCGGCCGCTGTCGAAGCGCAGGTAGCCCAGGTCGAACTTGGCCGGTTCGGCCTTGCCGCGCGCCAGTTGCGCGAGCTGCGAGCCGACGCCGAGGCGATGCGGATCGAGGATCCAGGAATTGGCCGCCGCGACCAGCGCCAGCAGCACCAGCGACACCGCGACGTTGACCCGGCGCAATCCGCCCAGCCATTGCCCGCCGCCGCGGCGCAGCGTCGCCGCGGCATAACCCAGCGCGTACAGGCTCAGCGCCACCGACGCCAGCGCGGCCCAGAAGCGCTCGCCGGTCCAGCCGTACTGGCCGATGCGCAGGCTCAGCGCGTACAGGCCGAGCGCGGCGAACACCGGCAGGGTCAGCAGCGCCGCGTCGACCACGCCGCGCAGCCAGCGCGGATACGGCGGCTCGCCTTCGCCGTCCTGGTAGACGGCATTGACGAACAGCACCACCGTCGCGATCAGACACATCAGGATCAAGGTCGCCGAGCGCGTCTTCCACAGCGCCTCCAGGCCGGTGAACGGCAGGCTGGCGACGAACAGCAGCGCGATCAGCGCCACCAGCGGCAGCAGGCCCTTGAAGATCGCGAACAGGATCTGCCGCGCGATCTGCACCGGACGGTGCTGGGTGCGGCCGACCAGCACGCCCAGGCCGACCATGGTGCCGGTGGCGAGGTGGACGAAGCTGCGGGTGGTGAACAGGTCGGCGAAGAATTCGATGCCGATCAGCTTGAACAGCACCGCGCACAGCCCCAGCACCGCCCAGCAGATGCCGACGAAGGCGGCGGTGAGGATCAGGGTCAGCGCGTTCTGCCAGCCGTGCTCGAACAGTTCGCGATACGGCGCGCGCCAGCGGCCGTGGCTGAGCCGGCATTGCAGGTAGGGCAGGGCGACGAACAGGCCGATCGCCAGGCTGACCGCGAACGGCCCCAGCACCGTGGCCTCGCTCAGGTCCGGCGCGCCGGTGGCGCTCCAGCCGGCCCACAGCGACAGCGGCAGGTAGACGGCGGCGAGCAGGCCGGCGTTGCTCCAGAAACGGCGGTCGTCCAGGCGCTGCACCGACAGCAGCATCGCCGTGGGCACCGACAGCACCATCGCGTACCAGCTCACTTCCAGTTCCAGCCCGAAGCCGGTGCCGATCCGCGCCAGGTACAGCAGCAGGCCTTGCAGCAGGGCGACGGCGACGATGAAGCCGCGGGTGTTGCGGTCGAGTTCGGCGGCGGGCGCGGGAACGGAATCGGATTTGGCGTTGGCGTCGGGCGTCATGCGGGTCCTTTGCATCGGTTCGGGCCGGCGCTCGGGCGCGGCCGGTGGTGCGGGTTGGTGCGGATAGGGGCGTCGAGGATGGCGCGGTTGAGCGAGCGGAGGATGTGGCGGTTGGGTGAGCGGGCGATGAAGTCGGGGTGGTGCGATCGGGGCGGTGCGATTGGGAGCCAGTTCGTCGTTCCGGCGAAAGCCCCGGCCCGTCATTCCGGCGAAAGCTCCGGCCCGTCATTCCGGCGAAAGCCGGAATCCATTTTGCTGTTGCTGTTGCGTTGACCAAGCCGAAGCGTTGCGAAGCAAGATCAAAATGGGTTCCGGCTTTCGCCGGAACGACGGATCGGGGGTGCTGTCAGTTGAGCGTCGAAGCCGCGCCGCCGAGCCTTCGGATCGCCGCCGCGCAGACCCGCATCCGCAGACCTATAGCGATCAGCGCGGACGGACCTTGCCTGGCGCGGCTTTCTTCGCCTTCGTCGCAGCCCGCTTCGCCACCGCCTTCGCAGGCGGGGCCACACCCACCGTAGCGGCCTGCTTCTTCGCCGACTTCGCCGCCGGCGCCTGTTGCGCATTCGCCGCGGCAACGCCCGCCGCCGTGCGCTTCGCGCCCGCCTTGGCCGCGGCCTGCTGCGTGCGCTTCCAGTACGGCCCGATCCGCTCGATCCGCCGATACGCCGGGCAGCTCTCGCGATGCGCTCCCGGCAGATAGCTCAGGCTCATCAGGAACTCGTTGGTGATCTCGCCGCCGGTGAAGCGGAAGGTCTGCTTGAACAGCTTGACCCAGCCGGCCTTGTCGCGCGGCTCGCCTTCGTGCAGCACGTGCGCGTCGAGCCATTGCGCGAAGCCGCCGTGGCTGGCGCGCAGGCGCTGCACGACCTGGGCGTTGTGGATGGCCGCGTCGACCTTGAGCCGGTTGCGGATGATGCCGGCGTCCTCGAGCAGGCGCAGGCGGTCGGCTTCGCCGTAGGCGGCCACGGTGTCCACGTCGAAACCGCCGTAGGCGCGGCGGAAGCCTTCGCGCTTGCGCAGGATGGTTTCCCAGCTCAGGCCGGCCTGGTTGATTTCCAGGATCAGGCGCTCGAACAGGTCGGATTCCTCGCGTTGCGGGAAACCGTACTCGCGGTCGTGGTAGTCGCCGTGGACCGGGTGGCCGGGGGCGAGGTCGCAGTAGCCGGACATGGAAAGCCTCGTGGCGCGCCGCGCTGCGGCATGGCCTGGGATTGTCGAGGCGCGCGGGCGGCGAATCCAGGCCCGGGCCGTTTCCGCGCTCATCGTCCCGAACCGGCCGCAAGTCGCGTTCTGGCGGCCCCGGTCCGCCCGTGGACCCCGCTTAACGGCCGGGCAGGCTAGAATGGCCCCATGACCGTGATGCCCACGCCCCTCGCCAATCAGGTCCTGATCGCGCTGCCCGCGCTGGCCGATACCAATTTCTCGCGCAGCGTCGCGCTGATCTGTCAGCACGACGACGACGGCGCGATGGGCATCGTGGTGAACCGCCCGTCGGAGTACACCCTGGGCGAAGTGTTCGGGCAGATGGGCGTGGAAGGCGGCGACGAGGCCCTGCGCGCGCAGATCGTGCTCGCCGGCGGCCCGGTCCACCCCGAGCGCGGCTTCGTCCTGCACGACGGCGGCACGCGCTGGGATTCGACCCTGGCGATCGCCGACGACCTGTTCCTGACCACCTCGCGCGACATTCTCGAGGCGATGGCCAAGGGCGAAGGCCCCGACCACGCCATCGTCGCGCTGGGTTGCGCCGGTTGGGGCTCGGGCCAGCTCGAACACGAGATCACCGAGAACGACTGGCTGACCGCGCCGGCCGACGCCGAGTTGCTGTTCCAGTTGCCGCTGGACGCGCGCTGGCATGCCGCGGCCGGCCGCATCGGCGTGGATTTCGCCCACTTGGCCGACTACGCCGGACACGCATGAGCGCAGGCGCCTCCGACGAGATCCGACGCGACGGCACCGTCCTCGGATTCGATGTCGGTTCGCGCCGCATCGGCGTGGCCGTGGCCAGCGCGTTCGGCCACGGCGCGCGCGCGCTGGCGGTGATCGACGTGCACGGCGCCAGCCCCGATTGGGGCGCGATCGACCGCCTGCAGAAGGAATGGCGCCCCGACGGCCTGATCGTCGGCGACCCGATGACCCTGGACGGCGGCGACCAGCCCGCGCGCCAACGCGCGCTCGCCTTCGCCCGCCAGCTGCGCGTGCGCTACAAGCTGCCGGTGGTGCTGGTCGACGAGCGTTCCAGCTCGGTCGAGGCCGCGCACCGCTTCGCCGCCGACCGCGCCGAAGGCCGCAAGCGCCGGCGCGACGCCGAGGCGCTGGACGCGGTGGCCGCGGCGGTGATCGTCGAACGCTGGCTGGCCGCGCCGGACGATGCCACCGACATCGACCAGGTCCCGCACTCCTGACTTCGGCGCCGCCCGCACGAGCCGCGCCGACTTCGGCCCTTTTTCCCCGCACGTTCCCCGCACGCCCGCACCGCCCATGACCACCTACGTTTCCGCCGACGGCGGCTCGCGCCACCTGCTCAGCCTGCGCGATGCCTCGCGCGATTCGCTCGACGCCCTGCTGATCCGCGCCCAGGCCTTCGCCGAGGGCCATTACGACAGCCGCGCGCTGGCCGGCATCGCGGTGTGCACGCTGTTCTTCGAGCCGTCCACGCGCACCCGCCTGAGCTTCCAGCTGGCCGCGCAGCAGCTCGGCGCGCACATCCTCAACTTCGACGCCTCGACCTCGTCGACCAGCAAGGGCGAGACCGCGCTGGACACGCTCAAGAACATCGAGGCGATGGGCGTGCGCGGCTTCGTCATCCGCCACCGCGAGGACGGCGCGGTCGCCGGACTGGCCGCGCACGCGCGCCCGGGCACCTGCCTGGTCAACGCCGGCGACGGCCGCAGCTCGCATCCGACCCAGGGCCTGCTCGACATGCTGACCCTGCGCCAGGCCAAGGGCAGCGACTTCTCGCGCCTGCGCGTGGCGATGGTCGGCGACATCAAGCACTCGCGCGTCGCGCGCTCGGACCTGCAGGCGCTCAAGGCGCTCGGCGCGGCCGAGATCCGCGCGGTCGGCCCGGCCTCGCTGCTGCCCGACGACGGCACCCTGGACGGCTGCAGCGTCGGCCACGACCTCGACGCGGCGCTGGAGGGCGTGGACGCGGTGATGATGCTGCGCCTGCAGCGCGAGCGCATGGAAGAAGGCCTGGTGGCCTCGCTCGACGACTACCACCGCGACTACGGCCTGACCGCGGGGCGGCTCAAGCGCGCCGCGCCCGACGCGGTGGTGATGCACCCCGGCCCGATGAACCGCGGCGTGGAGATCACCGACGAAGTCGCCGACGGCCCGCAATCGCTGATCCTGACCCAGGTCGCCAACGGCGTGGCGGCGCGGATGGCGGTGTTGGAGGCGTTGCTCAAGGGGTGAGCGCGCGGCGCGAGGGCGCTTGCGCGGATCGGCACTCGTACTGCGGAGGCGATGCGCGTTGCATCCTGGCTCTTTTGGGTTTTGTGCTAGCGTGAAACTGCACAGGACAGGAAGGGCTTGAAATATATGGCTTTTATGTGCGCAAGCTTTGTGCCGCAGCGCTGGGCTTTTGCCTTTGTCGCGATTGCGGGCGTCTGCGGCCCGACATCCTGCGGCACGGCTGTAACGGCCGCTTCCACGCGCCCGCTCGCGGCCGGGTCCGCCGGCGTCACGACCCTCGAAAACCTGTTGCGTTGGCCGCTCGAGGGCGAGGCCGGCAAGCAGAAGGTGGCGGCCGCATTGCGCCGGTCTTTCTTCATGAAGCCGCTCCAGGCGCGGCAGTTCTCGGGCGAGGGCCCGGTGAAGCTCGCGGATGGCAACGTTCTGAGCTCCGCCTGGATAGGCGAGCTGAGCGGTCAGATCGATATCGGCGTTGCGGCCGAACCTTGCGTATCGCCGGAACTGGCCGCCGGATGGATCGGGGCGCGGGGCGAGGCGACGCTGGATGCGCACGGCGTGGATCGCGGAAAGACATACCAGGCGCAAGGCGCGGGAGTGCGGGTCGAATTCACGACGACCCCGTCCACGTATCGGTGCATCGACTCGATCAACATTTATCCGTTCGACGATCCCCGGCAATGAACGGGGACGATCCGCGTCGGCGTTTGCAGGACGAGCCGCGGTTTCAGCAGCTGCCGGCGGCGATGCAGGGATGGATACTCGAGTCGCCGACCGCCGCCGCGGGATTCGCCGGGTTTTTCGCCCGGGGCGGCATGATCGACCAGAGGCCGGGGAGCGGTCTTCCGTTTTATTCCCCGCAGAGCCCGCCCAGGATCATCGTCGATCGCGACGTCTGGACGGGAATGCTCGCTCCGGATGCGTCGCAGTGGCCGCAACGCCATATGTTCGGCACGCTCGCGCACGAAATCGGTCACGACCGATACAACACCGGCTCCATTCCCTTTATCGGGCGCAGCGCCGACGAATACGTCGAGTATCGCGCCGCACTCGAGGCGAAAGCGATTTTCAACGCATTCCCCATCTTCAAGGAATTGGAGAATGTCGAAGCGTTCAAGGGCGGCAAGCCGTTCGGCTCCATCGGCTATCTCAACGAAGTCGAATTGGGCGCGCGCTACGGAGATTGGAGAGCGGGGAGGCTCGATGAAACCGCAGTGGTCGAGCGGATTGCGGCAAAAGTGGCGGACGCGCCGTATAGCCTGAACAACCCGCCTGCGGATATGAATCGCGACGGCTTCATCACCCATCGCGACGCTTATTTGAGGGACTACGCGGCATATATCGAGCCCAAGCTGGCGCGCGCGCATTCCGGTCCTGGGGGCGATCCGCGCGATCCGGGACATCCGGACAGCGGCTTGCTCGAACACCTTCGCGGGCGAGTACGCGCGTTGGACCGGCAGTCCGGAAAAACCTGGGACGACCGGAGCGAACGATTAACCGCCAGCGCCTTGGCGATGGCCAAGGAAAAGGGATTCACCCTGGAGGACGCTCCGCTGCTCGCGTTCAACAAGGCGAGCGGTCCGCTTGGCGAGGGCGAGATCCTGCATCTTTTCCGCGCGGGCCCCAACGCATCGCCGGACCCGTATGCGAATCGCGCGCACATGCCTACGGCGCAAGCGCTTTCGGTTCCTGCGGAGCAGCGCTATCAACAAGTGGGCGCGATTAGTGCTGCTCAGTCCGAGCAAGTGCCGATCATGCATCCGGAGCCTGCGCGCGATCCTGGCGACCCTGGCAAGAACGGGCCCAAATTCGCCCCGTGAACCGCGGCGACGCGGCGGCAAGCGGCCGGCCCGCGCCAGTGGTTCGCGCTACCGCTCAGCGCAGCAAAATCAACGTCGCCAACCCCAGGAAGCTCAAGAACCCCATCACGTCGGTCAGCGTGGTCAGGATCACGCCGCCGGCCAGGGCCGGGTCGAAGCCCAGGCGCTTGAGGGTGATCGGCACCAGCACGCCGCCGGTGGCGGCGGTCAGCAGGTTGATGGTCAGCGCGCTGCCGATCACGAACGACAGGCCCGGCTGGCGGAACCAGATCAGCACGATCAAGCCCAGGCCGATGCCGAGCACCAGGCCGTTGATCAGCGCCACCGAGAGTTCCTTGCGCAGCAGCACGCCGACGTTGGACGCGCCGATCTGGCCCAGGGCCAGGCCGCGGATCATCAGCGCCAGCACCTGGGTGCCGGCGTTGCCGCCCATGCCGGCGACGATCGGCATCAGCGCGGCCAGCGCGACCAGTTTGGCGATGGAGTCTTCGAACTGGCCGACCACGCTGGCGGCGAGGAAGGCGGTGCACAGGTTGACGCTGAGCCAGATCAGGCGGCGCCGGAACGCGCGCCGGACCGGGCTGAACAGGTCTTCGTCCTCGTCCAGGCCGGCCGCGCTCAAGGCCTGGTGTTCGGCCTCTTCGCGGATGATGTCGACCACATCGTCGATGGTGATGCGGCCGAGCAGGATGTTGTTGTCGTCCACCACCGGCGCGCTGATCCAGTCGTGGTCGGAGAACTGGCGCGCGACTTCGCCGGCGGTCTCGCCGACGTCGATCGCCGGTTGCTCGTCGTCGATCAGCTTGTTGATCGCGGTGCCGGGCTCGTGGGTCAGCAGCGCGGCCAGGGCGATGCGGCCCAGGTATTGGTGGCGGCGGCTGACCACGTACAGGTGGTCGGTGTGCTCGGGCAGTTCGCCGCGCAGGCGCAGGTAGCGCAGGACCACATCGATGGTGGTGTCGGCGCGCACCGTCACCACGTCGGGATTCATCAGACGGCCGGCGGTGTCCTCGGGATAGGACAGCACCTGCTCCAGGCGCTCGCGGTTCTCGCGGTCCATCGACTTGAGCACTTCGTCGATGACCGTATCGGGCAAATCCTCGACCAGGTCGGCCAGATCGTCGATGTCGAGGTCCTCGACCGCGGCGACGATCTCGTCGGTGTCCATGTCCGCGAGCAGGCTTTCGCGCACTTCCTCGCCGACGTGGACCAACACCTCGCCGTCGTCTTCCGGATCGACCAGGCCCCACACCACCTGGCGCTTGCCCGGCGGCAGCGATTCGAGCAGGTTGCCGATCTCGGCGGGGGACAAGGTGTTGACCAGGCGGCGAACCGGCCCCAGACGGCCGCTGTCGAGCGCATCGGAAAGCAGGCGCAATTGACGTGCGGTCTTGTCGTGGCGGACGGCTTCGGCCATGCGGTACTTCCTGGCAGGGGGACGGGCGCGGCCACGAAGCCGGCGAGGGGAGCGAAAGCGCGGGCATTATCGCCCGCGCCCCTGGCAAAGCCCAGTGACGATGCGTGGCGGCGCGGCTGGCGTGACTCGCCGCCGGCGGGACTCGCAGCGGTCGGGATTTGCGGTCGGCGCGGGAACGCCGCGCCGCGATGCGAACCGAAGACGCGCGATGCCATCCGCCGCATGCGCCCGCGCGTCGGCCGCGCGCGGGGCGGCCGGCGCTCAGGCGCGCAGCCAGGCCTCGATGCCGGCGCGGTCGCGCGCGCGCAGCAGCGCCGGCGCGCGCTTGCGCAAGCGTTCCAGGCTGAGCCCGCGGATCGCCCGGCGCAGTTCCAGCAGCGTGGCCGGGTGCAGGCTGAATTCCTCCAGCCCCAGCGCCAGCAGCAGCGGCGCGAACGCCGGGTCGCCGGCCATCTCGCCGCACACCGCCACCGGCTTGCCGCGCGTCTTGGCCAGCTTGATCACGTCGCGGATCACCCGCAGCACCGCCGGATGCAGCGGCGTGTACATGTCGCCGAGCGCTTCGTTGTTGCGGTCCACCGCCAGCAGGTACTGGACCAGGTCGTTGGTGCCGATCGACAGGAAATCGACCGCGCCGATGAACGCCGGCAGCGCCAGCGCCGCGGCCGGCACCTCGATCATCGCGCCCAGCGGCACCCGCTCGGCGATCTCGTGGCCTTCGCGGCGCAGGTCGGCGGCGACCTTGTCGAGCAGGGCGCGCACCGCGCGCATCTCTTCGGTCGCGCTGACCATCGGCACCAGCACCCGCAGCGGGCCGTAGCCCGACGCGCGCAGGATCGCGCGCAACTGGGTCTCCAGCAGGCCGTCGCGCGCCATCGACAAGCGCACGCCGCGCACGCCCAGCGCCGGATTGGGTTCGTCGCGCAGGGCCAGGCCGGTCTTGTCGGCCTTGTCCGCGCCCAGGTCGAGGGTGCGGATGGTGACGACGCGGCCGGTCATGCCCAGCACCACGTCGCGGTAGGCGCGGAACTGTTCGTCCTCGTCGGGCAGCTCGTGGCGCTGCAGGAACAGGAACTCGGTGCGGTACAGGCCGACGCCGGCGGCGCCGAGGGCGTGCGCCTCGGCCACGTCCTCGCGCGATTCGGCGTTGGCGTAGAGCTTGATGTCGACGCCGTCGAGGGTGATGGTCGGCTCGCGCCGCAACCGGTGCAGCTGCTTGCGCTCGCGCGCCAGCTCGCGCACCCGCGCGCGGTGCGCGCGCAGGTCGTCGGCGTTGGGTTCCAGGATCACCGTGCCGGTGCCGCCGTCGACCACCACCGCGTCGCCGTCGTTGATCTTCAGCAGCGCCTGCGCGGTGCCCACCACCAGCGGCAGGTGCAGGCTGCGCGCCAGGATCGCGCTGTGCGACAGCGCGCTGCCGGCGGAGGTGACGATCGCCATCACCCCTTGCGTCTGCAGCTGCGCCAGTTCGGCCGGGGCGACGTTGTCGGCGATCAGGATCTCGCCGGCCACGCCCTGGGTGTCGTGGTCGCGCCGGTGCAGGGCGGCGTGGATGCGGCCGATGACCTGGTCGATGTCGTCCACGCGGCTGCGGAAATACGCGTCGTCCATCGCCTCGAACACCGAGGCGATGCGGTCGCGCTGCAGGCGCAGGGCGTAATCGGCGGCGTAGTGGCCGGTGCGGATCAGCGCGTCCAGGCCCTGCAGCAGCTCCGGGTCGTCGAGCAGCAGGGTGTGCAGGTCGAGGAACTCGCCGACCTCGTGCGCGAGCGCGCCGTGCAGGCGCTCGCGCAGGACGTGGATCTCGCCGCGGACGGTGTCGATGGCCGCGTGCAGCCGCGCCAGTTCGCTCTCGACCTGGTCGCGGCCGATGCGTTCCTCGGCGACTTCCAGCGCATGCGGCAGCCGTACCCGGGCGCGCCCCAGCGCGCTGCCCCGCGATGCGCCGACTCCATGGAATTCCTGCCGCATCCGCGCCTCCGGCTCAGCTGTCTTCGTCGAAACGGCGTTCGAACAGGGCGACCACGGCCTCGGCCGCGTTGGCCTCGTCCTCGCCGTCGACGCGCAGTTTGACGTGGGTGCCCTGGCCGGCGGCGAGCAGCATCACGCCCATGATGCTCTTGGCGTTGACCTCGCGGCCCTTGGCGGTGAGCGTGGCGTTGCTGCGGAAGGCCGACAGCACCTGCACCAGCTTGGCGGTGGCGCGGGCGTGCAGGCCCAGTCGGTTGGAAACGGTGAGTTCGCGTTCGATCATGTCGGGGTCCTCAGGCAATGGTCAAACGCAGCGTGCGCGGACGGCAGTGATGTATTGCGGCTTGCTTCATGCGTTCAAGGGGCTTCCTGTCGAGACGGCGGCGTCGCGGCGACGCCGCCGCATCATGCGTCGTCGTGCAGCACGCCGTTGCGGGCGCCGGCCGCGGCGACCGCGGGCAATTGGTCGAGGTCCAGTTCCGCGTAGTTCATCACCCGCAGCAGCATCGGCAGGTTCAGCGCCGAGACCCGCCGCACCGGCGTGCCGAGCCGGGCCACGCGCGCGGCGAGGTTGCTCGGCGAGGCGCCGTACAGGTCGGTCAGCAGCAGCACGCCGTCGCCGCCGTCGACCCGGCGCAGCGCCGCGCTGGCCTGCGGCAGCAACTGGTCGAGGTCGGCGTCGAAGGGCACTTCGAACGCTTCGGCGCGCAGCGGCAGCGGATTCAACAGACGGCCGGCGACCTGCAGCATCGCGCTGCCGACTCCGGTGTGGGTGATGAGAAGGACGCCTACGGACATGCCTCCAACTTAACAGAGCACGGTGACAGGCCGGAAGCGCCCGAACGGTCGATCCGCGGCCGCGGAGGGGAGGGCGCGCGGGACGGTGCGTGCCGGATGCGCGCCGAACGCGGCGGCGTGGGCGCCAAACGGCGCGAACGCGCCGGCAATGGGCCGGTTGCGATGGGCGGGTTTGCGCTGATGCGGGGCGCCGGCCTGGAGCGGTGCGATGAGCGCAGCGAGGGAAGATCTCCGCGGCGGAGCGGGTATGAGGCCGCGTCCGGAGCGGGGTAGCGCCAAGCGCGGCGGAGCTGGGCGGCCGTAGCGTCCGCGCCGACCCGACGCGGCGCGCCCGTCCGGCGGGCTGCGAACGCCGGTTCGCTCGCCCGCCGCCGGCAAAAAAAGGCCGCCCGAAGGCGGCCCTTGCCATGAAACCTCGCGTCGCCTACTGCTTCGGCGGGGTCTCGGTCTGTCCCTTGTTGCGGCCTTCGTCCGGCGGCGGCGCGGTCGCCGCCGGGTCGGCCGGCGGCGCATCGGCGGGCGGGGTGTCCGCCGGCGGCGGCATATCGGCCGGCGGCGCGCCGGCGTCCGCAGGCGGGGTGGTATCGGCCGGCGCGACCGGACCGGCCGCCGGGTCCGGCGGCGGCGCTTGCTCGGGCTGCTTGCAGGCGCCCAGCAGGACGGCGGCGAATGCGGCGCTGAGCGCCAGGGCCAGCGAACGCGGACGCAGGGTGCGGGTGTCGTGCTTGCTCATCTCGATCCTTTGTGCTGACCGGGTCAGCGCGTTGGGGGGGAGGGCGGCCGGCGGACCGAGGCGGCGGTCAGCGGTCGCCGCTGCCCTTGTTCTGGCCGGCCTGGTATTCCGACAGCGACAGATACCCGTCGCGGTCGAGGTCGTGGACGGAGAAGTTGGCGGCCAGGCGCGCGTCCATCGCGGCTTCGTCGCGGCTGATCTTCTGGTCGCCGTTGGCGTCGAGTTCGGTGAACGCGGCCGGACCGATGGCGTCGCTGGGCGGAGGCGGCGTGCGCGCGTCGGCGCCGCTGACGTCGTTGACCGGCGGCTCGGTGCGCTGCATCGGCGCGGTGTGGTCGCCGTGGTCGGCCGCGCGCGGCGGGGTCTGGCTTTGGGCGAAGGCGGCCGGCAGCGCGAGCGCGACGGCCAAGGTCAGCGCCAGCGTGGAACACCGGCGCGATGCGAGCGTGCGGATCATGGGGGACATGTCGCGGCTCCGTGTGAGGGGACGCCGGCGCATCGAATGCGCGGTGCGCAGCTCCGGCGTGCGTCCGACATTAGGGCGCCGCGCGCAAGCGCAGCGGCACAGAGATGGGAAAATTTCGTAATTTTCAGGCGTTTTCGCCGTGCGCCGGTCGGTGGCGATTCATTCGCGGCGAAGGGCAGCTTGGCGAAGCGACTGTAGGAGCGACGCAAGTCGCGACCGCGGCAACGGGCCTACGTCGAAAGCGGCGTCGCAATTGCGGATTCGCGGTCGCGGCTCGCGTCGCTCCTACAGGGAGGAACGCAGCTAGGCGAAGCGCCTGTAGGAGCGACGCAAGTCGCGACCGCGGCAACGGACCTACGTCGAAAGCGGCGTCGCAATTGCGGATTCGCGGTCGCGGCTCGCGCCGCTCCTACAGGGCGGAACGCAGCTCGGCGAAGCGCCTGTAGGAGCGACGCAAGTCGCGACCGCGGCAACGCGCCTACGTCGAAAGCGGCGTCGCAGCTGCGGATTCGCGGTCGCGGCTCGCGCCGCTCCTACAGGGAGGCACGCAGCTTGGCGGAGCGACTGTAGGAGCGACGCAAGTCGCGACCGCGCCAATGCGCCTACGACGAAAGCAGCGACTCGCCCGCGTTCAGTCCAGTTCGCGGTGATGCACCGCCACTTCGTTCCAGCCGCGCAGCCGCGCGTGTTCGGCCATGCGCTCGGCCAGGTACACCGAGCGGTGGCGGCCGCCGGTGCAGCCGAAGGCGATGGTGGCGTAGCTGCGGGTGCTGTCGCCTTGCAAGCGCGGCAGCCAGGTGTCGAGGAACTGGCCGACCTGCTCGACATACAACTGCACGTCGGCCTGGGTCTCCAGATAGTCGCGCACGCCGGCGTCGCGTCCGGACAGCGGCCGCAGCGCCGGGTTCCAGTGCGGGTTCGGCAGCGCGCGCGCGTCGAACACGAAGTCGGCGTCGGCCGGCACGCCGCGGCGGTAGGCGAAGGATTCGAACAGCAGCGACATGCCCGCTTCCACGCCCAGACCGAATTCGGTGATGACGTGGCGGCGCAGCTGGTGGATGTTGAATTCGCTGGTGTCGACGATGGCGTCGGCGATCTGGCGCAGCGGCTTGAGCACCTGCCGCTCCAGCGAGATCGCATCGGCCAGGGCCAGCCCGAACTGGCTCAGCGGATGGCGCCGGCGGGTGTCGGCGTAGCGCTTGAGCAGCACCGCGTCGCTGGATTCGAAGAACACCAGGCGCGGATCGGCGCCGAGCGCGCCGACCGCCGACAGCCACTCGGGGATGTTGGCCAGGTCGCTGTGGCGGTTGCGCACGTCGATGCCGACCGCGAGCTTGGTCGGCATGCCGTCCTCGGCCTTGATCACGTTCTGCACGAACTGCGGCAGCAACTCGGCCGGCAGGTTGTCGACGCAGTAGAAACCCAGGTCTTCGAAGGTGTTCAGCGCCACCGACTTGCCCGAGCCGGACATGCCGCTGACGATCACCAGGGTGAAACCGCTGGCCTCGGCCGCGTGCTGGGCCCCGGCCGGGCTGGACTCGACGCCGCTCACGATTCTCCGCGCTCCAGAAAGTTGCTGTGCCGGGCGATGAACGCCGCGGCGGGGTCGAGGCCCTTCATGCGCAGGCTGTGCAGGCGCGTGGCCGCTTCGGTCAGCACCGCGAGGTTGCGGCCCGGCATGACCGGCAGGGTGATCATCGGCACGTCGAGGTCGAGCACCCGGCGCAGGCTGGTGTCGCCGGTCAGGCGCTCGATGCCGGTGGCCTTGGGTTCGCTCATCGGCTTGGTCAGGTGCACGATCAGGCGCAGGTACTTGTTGTTCTTGACCGCGGTGTCGCCGAACATCTGGCGGATGTTGAGCACGCCCAGGCCGCGCACTTCCAGCAGGTCCTGCAGCATGTCAGGGCAGGTGCCGTCGAGCACGTCGGGAGCGATCTGGGTGAATTCGGGCGCATCGTCGGCGACCAGCCGATGCCCGCGCGTGACCAGCTCCAGCGCCAGTTCGCTCTTGCCCGATCCGGATTCGCCGGTGATCAGCACGCCGATCGAGTAGATCTCCATGAACACCCCGTGCAGGGTGATCTGCGGCGCCAGCGCGCGGGCGAGGTGGTATTGCAGGTGATTGAGCAGTTCATGCCCGCGCCGCGGCGACGCCCACAACGGAGTGTCGCTTTCCTCCGCGGCGATGCGCAGGTCCTCGGGGCAGGGCTGGTCCTTGCTGATGACCAGCGCCAGCGGCCGGTACTGGATGATCTTCTCGATGGTTTCCCAGCGCAGGCGCGAGTCCAGGCCGTCGAGCCAGGTCAGCTCCTCGGTGCCGAGGATCTGCACCTTGTTGGGATAGATCGCATTGAGATAGCCGGCCAGCGACGGCCGGCGCGCGACCGTGTTGACCGCCTCGACCAGGCGGCCGTCGCCGCGCTGGCCCGCGATCCAGCGCAGCGCCAGCTTCTCGCGCTGCTGTTCGAACAGTTCGCCTGCGCGGATGCTTTTGCTCATGGGGGGAGTTTACGTGATTGAGCTGCGGGGGCCGGGACCGGGGACCCGGGACCGGGGACCGGGATACGAGGCCGGGAATGCGCGCAGCGTACCGACGACATAAGGCTTTTTCCCGGTCCCGGGTCCCGGGTTCCCGGTCCCCGGTCCCGGCTTCACGCCGCGCTGCGGCGACAGCAGTCGAGCAGGCGATGGCTCAGTTCGGCCGCATCCGGCGCGCTGCGCAGGCAGTCGCGGAAGTCCGGATCGGCGAAACGCTCGGCCAGTTCGGCCAGCAGTTGCAGGTGCTGCTGCACGTGGTGCTCGGGCACGGCCATGGCCAGGACCAGATCCACCGGCTCGCCGTCGGCGGCGCCGAAGTCGACCGGCTGGGCCAGGCGCAGGAACGCGCCGCAACTGGTTTCCAGCAGCGGCGTGCGGCCGTGGGGAATGGCCACGCCGTGGCCGATGGCGGTGCTGGCCAGGCGCTCGCGCTCGCGCAGGCCCAGGTCCAGCGCGGCCGCGGTGCGCGGGTCGCCGCCGGACAGCAGGCGGGCGGCGGTTTCGAGCACCGCGTTGCGATCGCCGGGGCTTCCGAGGATCGCAACGCGCTCCGCGCTCAACAGGTCGTAAAGCGGCATGACGGCTTGGGTGTGGCTTGCGTTGCTTGGCTGGCGCGGAGTTTACGCCTGAACTCAGCCGATTTCGCCGATTTCGCCATTGCGGGCGAGGCTTTCGCCGCGATGGTGGTCGACCAGCTTGCTCTTGTGCTTCATCAGCAGGCGGTCGAGCTTGTCGGCGAGCAGGTCGATGGCGGCATACATGTCTACTGCCGCGGCGTCGCAATGCAGGGTGCGGCCGGCGAGATTGAGGGTAGCTTCGGCGCGGTGGTCGGGCTTGTCGAGACTGAGCTGGGTGCGGACGTCGAAAGGCTGGTCGTAGTGGCGTTGCAGACGGGCCAGCTTGGATTCCACGTAGTCGCGCAGGGCGGGCGTGACTTCGATCTGCTGGCCGTGGGTTTCGATACGCATCGGGGACCTCCTTCACGTCGCGGATGAATGCAGAACTTCAGAGCGTTCCAACCTGAACGTCGGAGTTCCGTCCGGCCCATCCGGACCGAAACGGAACCGGGTGACGCCCTGGCCGTGACCAGGGAGTCCAGCATCGCACGATGGGACGCGGGCGCAAGGGGCCGGCCTCGTGCTTTGGTCTTAGGCGCGCGCGAAGGCCTTGATCGGGCGGGGTTTTTTCGCCGTCGTAAAGTTTTTGCAATGACAATGGGCGCAATCGGCATAAGCCGCGGCCCGGTCGCGGCGGGTGCTGAGAAGCTTCGGAACGGGCCGCGACGGCGCCGCTCAGCCCATGCGCACGCGGTCCTGCGACGACGGGATGCTCATCGCCTCGCGGTACTTGGCCACGGTGCGCCGCGCCACCGGCACGCCGGTGGCCTTGAGGGTCTCGGCCAGGCGCGCGTCGGACAGCGGCTTGCGCGGGTTCTCGGCCTCGATCAGGCGCCGGATCATGGCCTGGATCGCGGTGCTGGAGGCCTCGCCGCCGGCGCCGGTGTCGATGCCGGAGGCGAAGAACGCGCGCAGCGGCACGGTGCCGCGCGGGGTGCGCGCGTACTTGCGCGCGATCGCGCGCGAGACGGTGGATTCGTGCAGGCCGATTTCGTTGGCGACCTCGCGCAGGGTCAGCGGCCGCAGCGCGCTGTCGCCGAATTCCAGGAACGCGGCCTGTTGCTTGAGCAGGCAGCGGGCGACCTTGAGCAAGGTATCGCCGCGCGCTTCCAGGCTCTTGAGCAGCCAGCGCGCTTCCTGCAGGTGGCCGCGCAGGTAGCTGGCGTCGGCGGCGCTGGCGTGGCGGATCATGCCTTCGTAGCCGCGATGGATGCTGATGCGCGGACGCATCGCCTCCGACAGGGCGACCCGCCACAGGCCGTGCTGGCGCCAGATCACCACGTCCGGGGTGACATAGGTGTCGGTGGAGATCGCGCCCATCTGCGCGCCGGGGCGCGGATCGAGCGAGCGCAGCAACTGCACCGCGGTCTCGACCTGGGCCGGGTCGAGCTTGAGTTCGGCGGCCAGGCCCGCCACGCCGACGCGCGGCAGCCGTTCCAGCGGGCCGGAGGCGATCTGCTGCGCCAGCGCCTTGCCGGGGGTGTCGTCGGACAGCGTGCCCAACTGCAGGCCCAGGCATTCGGCCAGCGAGCGCGCGCCGGTGCCGACCGGATCGAAGCGCTGCACCTGGTGCAGCACGGTCATGACCTCGTCCTCGCCGACGCTCAGCTCCGGCGCCAGCGAATCGGCGATGGCCTGCAGCGGCTCGCGCAGGTAGCCGTCGTCGTCGATGGCTTCGATGATCGCCACGCCGATGCTGCGGTCGCGCGGCGACAGCGGGCTCAGGTGCAACTGCCACAGCAGGTGGTCGAGCAGGGTCTCGGCGTCGGCGACCTGCTCGGCCGCGGACGAGTCGTCGTCGTGGTCGGACGGGCCGACCCGCTCGTACCAGGTCTCGCCGTCGTCCATGGTCCATTCCGGCTCGGGCGTGGATTCAGGCCCGGGGCCTTCGCCGCCGGTGCTGTCCTCGGTGCTGGAAGAGGATGTGACGGTCGACGCGTGGACCGGCTCGCCGGGCTCGGGCGCGGCCGGCTCGGTCCAGTCCAGCAGCGGATTGCTTTCCACCGCGCTCGCCAATTCGGCTTCCAGCTCGACCGCCGACAGTTGCAGCAGGCGGATCGCCTGCCGCAATTGCGGCGTCATCACCAACTGTTGTCCGAGGGAGGCTTGGAGGCGGGGCTTCATGTTCGATGGATGACGCGACCGGTTGGGACGGCCGCCCGCACGGCGCAGGCAGCCGGGTCGCGCATCGCGGGCGTCGCCTCACGCCCGGCAACCGCAGAGGTCACAGACGGAAGGAGTCGCCCAGGTACACGCGACGGACATCGGGATTGGCCAGCAGCGCGTCCGGAGCCCCCTGCGCGAGCACGCCGCCGTCGTTCAGGATATACGCACGGTCGCAAATGCCCAAGGTTTCGCGCACGTTGTGGTCGGTGATCAGCACCCCGATGCCGCGATTCTTGAGATGGCGCACGATTCGCTGGATCTCGCCGACCGAAATCGGATCGACGCCGGCGAAGGGTTCGTCCAGCAGCATCAGCCGCGGCCGCGCGGCCAGGGCGCGGGCGATCTCCACGCGCCGGCGCTCGCCGCCGGACAGGCTGGCGCCGAGCTGGTCGGCGACGTGGGTGATCTGCAGTTCTTCCATCAGGCTGGCCTGCTCGCGCTCGATCCCGGCCTTGTCCAGGTCCTCGCGCAGTTCCAGCACCAGGCGCAGGTTGTCGGCGACGCTGAGCTTGCGGAACACCGAGGGTTCCTGCGGCAGGTAGCCCACGCCGTACTTGGCGCGCGCGTACATCGGTTCGGAGGTGATGTCCTTGCCGTCGAGCACGATCGTGCCGGCGTCGGCCGGCACCAGGCCGACGATCATGTAGAAGCAGGTGGTCTTGCCGGCGCCGTTGGGGCCGAGCAAGCCGACCACCTCGCCGGCGTCGAGGGTGAGGCCGAAATCGCGCACCACCTCGCGCTGGCGGTACGCCTTGCGCAGGCCCTGGGCGACCAGCATCAGCCGCCTCCCTTCTTGGCCGGGGCGGGCTTGGCCGGCGCCGGCTTGGCCGGTGCGGGCGCGGGCTTGGACGCCGGCGAAGCCGAGGCGTCCTTGTTCTTGGGCTGCAGCTGCATCGACACGCGGCTGCCGGTGCCGCCGCTCTCGACCTGGCCGGTCTTCATGTTGTAGACGATGCGCTCGCTCTTGATCGTGTCGCCGGCCTTGTCGACGAAGGCGTTGCCGGTGAGGATCACGATGTCCTTGGGCATGTCGTAGTCGACCTTGTTGGCGCGGCCGTTGAACGGCGAGCCGTCGTCGAGCTCCTGCTTCAAGGTGACCTGCGAGCCGGTCAGGGTGACGTAGCTGATGTCGCCGTTGGCGCGCTTGATGTCGGCCTTGGCGGACTTGATCTGCAGCGTGCCTTGCACGATCACCACGTTGCCGGTGAGCACGCAGGGGCCGGTGTCGCTGGCGACCGAGCAGTCGCTGCGGTCGGCGTCCACGTTCATCGGCTGGTTGCGGTCGGAGGAGCGCGCGTACGCGCTCGCGGCCGGCACCAGCAACAGGGCGGCCAGGCACAGGGCCGGCAGGTTAGCGGGCTTTCGCTTCATAGCGCGCCTTGACGTTGGATTTGAGGATGATGTTCTTGGTTTCGAGGTCGGCGTCCAGACCCAGACCGGTCAGTATAGTGCCCGGCTGGGTCATGTTGACCGCGACGTCCGAGGTCGCCTTGTTGGCGTCCGGGAAGACGTTCAGTTCCTCGGTCGCGATGTTGATCGGCTTGCCGGCGGCGTTGGTGCTGTCGGCCTTGACCTGCCCGCGCAGGCGCACTTCGTCGCCCTCGGCGTTGACCCAGCCGCGCTGCGAGCGCACTTCCCACGGGCCGCCGTTGCTGCCGGGCTTGGCCGGGATCAGGAACAGCGGGGTGGCGATGTCCATGGTCTTGTCGCTGGGATCGCGGGTCAGCTTCGGCGCGCGCAGGGTGAAGGATTCGCGGCCTTCCTTGTTGAGCACGACCACGTCGAAGTCGGTCAGCACGTAATCCGGGCGCGATGCCGCCTTGGCCGCGGCGGGCTTGTCGCGCTGCGACCACCACGCCCAGCCGGTGAGCGCGGCGGCGGCGAGCAGGACCAGGGTCGAAAGCAGGCGCCAGTTCATCCCAGGGCTCCGGCGAGGATCGCGTCGGCGTGGCCCTGCGCGCCCAGCAGCAGATCGCACAGTTCGCGCGCCGCGCCTTCGCCGCCGCGCGTGTGGGTGCGCCAGTGCACGCGCTCGCGCACCCACGGGTGCGCGTTGGCCGGCGCCACCGCCAGGCCGACGTGCGGCAGGATGCGCAGGTCGGCGAGGTCGTCGCCCATGAAGCAGACCTGTTCCAGCGTCAGCGACAGGCTTTCGGCGATCCGCTTGACGCACACCAGCTTGTCCTTGATGTCGCCGTGCGAACTCGCGCCCAGCTCGGCGGCGCGGTGCGCGGCGATCGCGCCGCCGCGCGCGGTGACGAAATGCACCGCGATGCCGTGCTTGCGCAGCAGCGCCAGGCCCTGGCCGTCCTGGACGTGGAAGCTCTTGTACTCGCGCCCGCCCTCGTCGTAGGTCAGCCGCCCGTCGGTCAGCGTGCCGTCGACGTCGAAGCAGGCCAGGCGGATGCGCGCGGCGCGCTCGCGGATGTCGGCGGGGTAGTCGTTGAGATGGCTGTAGGGCATGGAGCGAGGAGTGAGCGAAGAGGAGTGAGGAGTGAGAGGGATGCGGGTGGCGAGGCGGTCGTGGAGTCGAAGGTCTTGGCGGAAGCGAGGAATCGACGGCAGCGATCGAACCCGCTCACTCCTCGCTCCTCTCCGCTATCTCCTGGCCTTAAACCACCCGCGCTCGCAACAGGTCGTGAATGTTCAAGGCCCCGACCACGCGGCGTTCAGTATCCACGACCAGCAGGCCGCTGATCTTGTGCGTTTCCATGAGCTGCGCGGCTTCGACCGCGAGCGCGTCGGCGCCGATGGTCTTAGGCGCGCGGGTCATGACCTCGGCGATCCGGGTCGAGCGCAGGTCGACGCCGCGGTCGTCGAGGGTGCGGCGCAGGTCGCCGTCGGTGTACAGGCCGATCAGGCGGCCGTCGTCGTCGACCACCGCGGTCATGCCCAGGCGCTTGTGGCTCATCTCCACCAGCGCCTGGCTGACGCTGGCGTCGGCGCCGACCCGCGGCACGTCGTCGCCGGCGTGCATGATGTCGGTGATGTGCAGCAGCAGGCGGCGGCCGAGCGCGCCGGCCGGGTGCGAGCGGGCGAAGTCGTCGGCGGTGAAGCCGCGCGCTTCCAGCAGCGCCACCGCCAGCGCATCGCCCATCGCCAGCGAGGCGGTGGTGCTGGAGGTCGGCGCCAGGTCGAGCGGGCAGGCCTCGGCCGGCACGCTGACGTCCAGGTGCACGTCGGATTCGCGCGCCAGGGTCGACTGCGGCCGGCCGGTCATCGCGATCACCGTGTTGCCCTGGCGCTTGAGCACCGGCAGCAGCATCAGCACTTCGTCGCTCTCGCCGGAGTAGGACAGGGCCAGGACCACGTCGGCGTCGGTGATCATGCCCAGGTCGCCGTGGCCGGCTTCGCCGGGGTGGACGTAGAAGGCCGGGGTGCCGGTCGAGGCCAGGGTCGCGGCGATCTTGCGCGCGATGTGGCCGGACTTGCCCATGCCGGTGCAGACCACCCGGCCGCTGGCGGCGAGGATGCGCTTGCACGCGGCGGTGAAGTCGCCGTCGATGCGCGCGGCCACCGCGGCCAGCGCCTGGGCCTCGATCGCGAACACGCGCCGGCCGCTGTCGGCCAGCCCGGCCTCGGAGCCGGCAGGGATCGTGGTGCGCGGGTCGCGGGCGGGGGCGGGCTGGGTCATGGGGCGGGGCGATCCTGGGAACGTCGGGGGCGGACGGCGGCGGCGAAGGCGGAAACGCTCGACCGTGTCCGCGCTCGGACGCGGTCGATGGAATCGGCCGTTGCGGCCACCGGCATTCCGGTAGCGGGGGCTTTCCGCTAGGCTAAGCCGCCAATTCTAAGCGGTTAGCCGGCCCCGCGCCGGTTCCGCAGGCACATCCCGGGTTGCCGGGCTCCCCACATTCAGCCGGCCTGCGGCTGCGGCCGGGCCCGGCTTGCGCCCCCGACGCGTCGCCGGCGGCCCGCCGGCCGGGCGGCGTCCGCCCAGCCCCTGACAATTCCAGCTCCCGACAATTCCAGCTCCCGCCAGAGGTCCCGCCGTGAACGCCGACACCATCCGCTCCCTGATCGAACAAGGCCTGCCGGGCGCGCAAGCGCAGGTGCGCGGCGACGACGGCGTGCATTTCGAAGCCACCGTGGTCGCCGAGGCCTTCCGCGGCAAGCTGCCGCTGGCCCGCCATCGCCTGGTCTATGCGACCCTGGGCGAGCGCATGGGCGGCGAGATCCACGCCCTGGCGCTGAAGACCCTGACCCCGGAAGAGGCCGGCCAGGCCTGACCGGCGCGCGGCCGGGCGTCTCGCGGTCCCCGCCGCGCGCGGCCGCATCGGGTCGCCGACGCCGGTCGCGCCCGAACCGCCGAGGCCCGCATCGCGCCGGCCCGGTACTTCACCGTCGCCTCACTCAATCGGCCGCGCCAGCTTCTACCATGGGCGTCCCGCGATCCGCTTAGGCCGTCGCGCTGCCGCGGCGACGCCGCGCACGTTATCTTCGCCAGGCGCCGGCCGCGCGGCCGCCGCCTCGCGCTTGCCCTTTCGACTCCACTTCTCCTTTCGACTTCAGCGAATCCGTCAATGCAAAAAATCGTGGTGCAAGGCGGCCAGCCGCTCAACGGCGAGGTCCAGATTTCCGGCGCCAAGAACGCCGTCCTGCCGATCCTGTGCGCGACCTTGCTGGCCGATGCGCCGGTGACGATCCGCAACGTGCCGCGCCTGCACGACGTGCTGACCACGGCCAAGCTGCTGGGTGAACTCGGCGCCGGCGTGAGCAGCGAAGGCGCGTCGATCACGGTCGACCCGACCACGGTCAACAGCCACGTCGCGCCGTACGAACTGGTCAAGACCATGCGCGCCTCCGTGCTGGTGCTCGGCCCGCTGCTGGCCAAGTACGGCCAGGCCGAAGTGTCGCTGCCGGGCGGCTGCGCGATCGGCTCGCGTCCGGTCGACCAGCACATCAAGGGCCTGCAGGCGCTGGGCGCGGAGATCGTGGTCGAGAACGGCTACATCAAGGCGCACAGCAACGGCCGGCTCAAGGGCGCGCGCTTCGTTTTCGACGTGGTGAGCGTGACCGGCACCGAGAACGTGCTCATGGCCGCAGCCCTGGCCGAGGGCACCAGCGTGCTGGAGAACGCGGCGATGGAGCCGGAGGTGGTCGACCTGGCCGACTGCCTCAACGCCCTGGGCGCGCGCATCGAAAATGCCGGCAGCGGCCGGATCGTGGTCCACGGCGTCGAAAGACTGCACGGCGGCAGCCACGACGTGCTGCCCGACCGGATCGAGACAGGCACCTTCCTGGTCGCCGCGGCGATGACCGGCGGCCGCGTCACCGTCACCGGCAGCCGCGCCGACACGCTGGATTCGGTGCTCGACAAGCTGCGCGACGCCGGCGCCAAGATCGATGTCGACGGCGACCGCATCACCCTGGACATGGGCGGCCGCCGCGCGCGCGCCGTGGACCTGGTGACCGCGCCGTACCCGGCGTTCCCGACCGACATGCAGGCGCAGTTCATGGCCCTCAACTGCACCGCCGAGGGCGCCGGCGTGATCAACGAAACCATCTTCGAAAACCGCTTCATGCACGTCAACGAACTGCTGCGCCTGGGCGCGGACATCCGTGTCGACGGCCACACCGCGGTGGTGCGCGGCGTCGCCAAGCTCAGCGGCGCGCCGGTGATGGCGACCGACCTGCGCGCCTCGGCCTGCCTGATCCTGGCCGGCCTGGTGGCGCAAGGCGAGACCACCATCGACCGCATCTACCACCTCGACCGCGGCTACGAGAACATCGAGCAGAAGCTGTCGGGGCTCGGCGCGAAGATCCGTCGGGTCGATTGATCAGGCCCGACCGAGCCCGCTCTTGTGGGAGGGCCTTCAGGCCCGATGCCTTCCGCTCAGATCGCCGCGACCTGAGACAACAGCGTCGGGCCTGAAGGCCCTCCCACGGAAGACTCCACAGAAACAAAAAAGCCCCGCGAATGCGGGGCTTTTTTGTTGTCGACTTCGAGGCGCCTCAGCGCACCGCCTGCACCCGCAGGTCGATCGCGTCGCTGCCGTTCTCGCGCTGCAGGATGCGCACCGGCACCGGCACGTCGGCGACGACCCAGGCGATGGTTTCCTTGTCGCCGTTCTTGCTCGAGACCTTGGTCGCCTGCTGCGACTTGCCGCCGACCGTGATCGCTTCCTTGCCGACCACCGAGTAGCTCAGCTCCTTGATCCGGCCGTCCTCGACCATGCGATAGCTCATCGGCTTGCCGGCGGCGGCGTCGCGCACGATCGCCAGGTTCACCAGCAGGCCGTCGAGGTCGCCGCTCTGCAGCTTGATCGGGCCGGAGCGGTCGGGCTTGATGTCGCCGGTCCAGGTGGCCACGCCGCGCGACCAGTCGTAGCTGGCGTTGACGCTCTTCTTCTTGGTCAGCACCTTGCTCGAATCGCTGCCGCTGAGCGGGCGCAGCTTGCCGCCGGCCTCGTCGAAGGTGGTGGTCTGGCGCAGCTCGGCCAGCGGACTGGTGATCGACAGTTCGTACTTCCAGCGGTTGCCGTCGGCCTGCGACACGGTCATGCGACCGGCGCCCTGCATGCCCATGTAGCTGGCCGAATAGTCGGCGCTGAACGGCTTGACCGCGAGCGCCGGCGCGCTGAACGCGGCCAGGGCGCCGGCCAGGGCGGCCATGCGGAAAAAGTGCGTGGACTTCGTGGTCATCATTGTTCGTTGACTCCTTTGTATTCGACCAGGCGCAGATCGTAGGTGTCCTGGCCGTCTTCGCGTTGCAGGATGCGGACCGGCGTGGGCACGCCGTCCACCACCCAGATCGAGGTTTCCTCGCTGCCGCTCTGCACGCGGTTCACGCGCATCGCGTTGAAGCTCATGTCGTCGATCTTGACCCCTTCCAGCTCCTGCTGCACCACATATTGGTGCGGGCGGGCGCGGCCGGAATCGACGAATCGGTAACTCAGCGTCTTGCCGGGCTGGGCGTCGCGGACCACGGCGAGGTTGATCAGCAGCCCGCTCATGTCGCCGTCCTGCAGCGGGATCGGCTTGCGCCGGTGTTCCTTGACGTCGCCGGTCCATTGCGCGCTGCGCTGGTTCCAGTCGTAGTTGCCGTCGATCACGCGCTTGGAGAACAGCACCTTGCGCACCATCTTCTGGCTCAACGGCCGGTAGGCGTCGCCGACCACGTCGAACACCGTGGTCTGCTGCGCGGCGGCGCCGGCCAGGCTCATCATGCCGTGCTCGGCGCGGATGTCCAGGTCGATGCGCCAGCGGCCGCCGCCCTCGGGCTTGACCTGCATGGTGGCGTCGCCGAGCGCCTTGCCGCCGTTGAACACCTCGTAGTTGGCCACGAACGGTTCCAGCGCCAGCGCGCTGGTGGGCGCGGCCGCGCCGGTCAGCGCGGCCAGCAGCAGGGGCAGGAGGGGCTTCATGGCGACGCGGGCGGGTCCTGGTGCGCTGGGCGCGAAAGGGGAGGTGCGGCGTAGCGGTCGGTGGGACGGGTAGGACGTGCGGGCCGGACTCGTCGCGCCGGGCGCGCGGCTGCGGTGTCAGGCCGTCGCGTCGCCGGCGGGATCGGTCAGGCGGCCGGCGCAATCTAAACGCAGCGGCGTAAATAGCGGATGACCATCGACCTGCACGGTTGCGCCGTGTTCAGCCAGCCGGCCCGAGGTGGCCAGGCGCATGACCGCCAGCAGCAGCGGGTGCTCCACGCCGAGGACTCGTTCGGCCAGGAGTTCCGGTGTATCGCCGGTGTGCACCGGCACCACGGCTTGTGCGATCACGGTGCCGGCGTCGAGCTCCGGAATGACGAAATGCACGCTGGCGCCGTGCTCGCCGTCGCCAGCCTCGAGCGCCCGCGCGTGGGTGTGCAGGCCGCGGTACTTGGGCAGCAGCGAGGGGTGGATGTTGATCGTGCGGCCGCGGAAACGCTCGACGAAGGCGTCGCCGAGGATGCGCAGATAGCCGGCGCAGAGGATCCAGTCCGGGCGCGCGGCGGCGACGGCTTCGGCCAGGTCGGCGTCGAACGCCTCGCGGCTGGGATAGGCCTTGGCCGCGGCCGACCAGCGCAGCGGCGGCGCGACCCGTTGCAGTGCCGCCGCGCCGGGCTTGTCGGAAAACACCCCGACCACCTCGCCGGCGAGGGTGCCGGCGGCGATCGCGTCGAGCACGGCCTGCAGGTTGCTGCCGCGGCCCGATGCGAGGACGGCGATGCGGGGGAGCGGCTGGGGCATTGCGGGCGGGGCTGTGGGAGCGGTGGGACATTTTAGGCGATCCGGGGGATCGCGGTGGGGGCGGGGCGAGTTGGGGGAGCGGTGAAGCGAAATCGAAATGGGTTCCGGCTTTCGCCGGAATGACGGAGATGGGAGGGCGGCGCGATCTGCCGCCGCCGAGGACGTCCGTCCTCTCCCCCACGTCGTCATTCCGGCGAAAGCCGGAACCCATTTTGACTTTGCGCTATCCGCCCAAGGCCGCGCCACCTGCAGGCGGCGCGGCCCACGTCTTCAGAACTGCGCGTCCACCGACACGAACCACTGCCGCGGCGCGCCGGTCAGCAGGGTCTGGAACGTCCCCTGCGGGTCGTAGTCGCGAAAGCCGTTGCTGCCGAGGGTGGCGATGTAGGTCTTGTCGAACAGGTTGTAGACGTTGAGGCCGACCCGCAGCGACTTGACCTGGCCGATATCGCGCTTGCGCCAGCTCACTCCCGCATCCCACAGCCAGAACGCGTCGGTGCCGGCGTCGTTGCTGTAGGTGTAGTAGCGCTGGCCGGTGTACTTGCCGCCCAGGCGCAGTTCGACATCGCCGATGCCGTAGCTCAGTTCGGTCGCGAACAGCTGCTTGGGCGTGTCGACCATCTGTTTGCCGCGGACCTGTACGAGCTGGCCGCCGCTGACGTAGTCGGAGCGGTACTGCGAATCGTTGTAGGCGGCGCTGGCCAGCCAGCGCAGGCGCTCGACCGGCGTCCACACGAACGCGACCTCGCCGCCGAGGGTGCGCGCCTTGCCGACGTTGGCGAACTGGTTCGGGCAACTGACCACGCCCGGACAGGGCACGATCACCAACTGGCGGTCGTCGAAGTTCACGCCGTACACGGTGGTGGAGAGCTGGTAGCGGTCGTCGCCGTAGCGCCAGCCCAGTTCCAGGGTCTTGGACTGCTCGGGCCTGGCGCCGTCGCGGCTCAGGTCGAAGGACGCCTGGGTCAGCGACCAGGCGCCGTTGACGCCGGGGCGGAACGCGGCCTGGTTCTCGGCGTAGTTGGCGAACACGTCGCTGCGTTCGTTCAACTGCCAGGCGAGGCCCAACTGTGGCAGGAAGCTGTCGCGCGCGCTCAGGCGGCCGCCGGCGCGGCCGGGCACCACCACCTTGCCGTCGGTGACCACGTCCTGGCCCTTGAAACCGGCGTTGACGGTCAGGCGCTCGTCGAACAGCCGCATCGTGTCCTGCAGGTACCACTGGCGGGTGCGGGTGTCGAAGCGTTGGCGGAACAGGCGCTGGGCGAATTCGCCCGGGTCGAAGAAGCGCTGGTCGTCGATCGGGCCGTCGATGTCGACGAAACTGCGGCCGGCGCCGTGCACGCTGTCTTCGAACCAGAACCCGCCTTCCAGGGTGTGGCTGCCGACGGTATAGCTCAGGCGCGCGTTGAGGCCGCTGCGTTCGATGTCGTAGCTGGTGATGCGCAACGCGATCGGGATCGTCGGCGAACTGATGTACGGGGTGAACCAGTGGCCCTGGCCTTCGTTGCGGTGGTAGTAGCCGGTCGCGTTCAGGCGCAGCGCGTCGCTGAGGTCGAATTCGCCCGACAGCGCGGCGAGGTCGTCGTCGCGCAGGCCGCGGGCGAGGTAGTAGGCGTCGTCCTTGGTCTTCGCGCAGCCGCTGAAACGGCCGTTGGCGGCGGCGAGCGCGCGTTGCCAGTCGGGCGCGTAGTTGTCCCAGCCGTGGCCGCAGCGGCGGATCAGGTCGAGCGAGAGATCCGGATCGTCGGTTTCGTTGCGGCGCGAGGTCGACAGCCACAGCGCGATGCGGCCCTGATCCCACTGATACACGGCCTTGCCGTTGAACTGCTGCTGCTCCTGCACGCCGGCGCCCTTCCAGCGGTCGGCTTCGTTGCGCATGCCCGAGACGTAGGCGCTGAAGCCGCGCAGGTCGCCGGTGTCCGCGCGCGCGAAACCGCGCAGGGTGGCGTTGTCGCCGAACGCCAGGCCGGCGCGCGCGCCGAACTCGGCGGCCGGATCGGAGGAGTGCAGCAACAGCGCGCCGCCGAGGTTGCTGGTGGAGGGAATGCGCAGCGCGCCGGCGCCTTGGGCGAGTTCGAGCTCGGCCACGTTCTCCGGCAGGATCGCGCGATTGGGCGAGAGCCCGTTGTTGTTGGCGTAGCTGTTGTCGCCCAACGGAATGTCGTCGAGCGCATAGCCGAGTTGGTTCTGGGCGAAACCGCGGATCGCGATGCGGTTCGACCACTCGTAGCTGCCCCACGGATCGGAGCTGACGAAATGCACGCCGGGCAGCTTTTCCAGCGCCTTGACCGGATTGGTGCCGGGGGCGACGGCCTGCAGTTCGACCTGGCCGATGCGCTGGACCTGGCGGGTTTCGCGATGGCCGATCACCGAGATCGTGTCGAGCGTGGCGGTGTCGTCGCGATCCAGCGGCGCGCCCGCGGCGGCGGCCGTCGCGTCGGCGTCCGGCGACGCAACGGCGGCGTGGCCGGCCAGGGGCAGCACGGCGAGCAGGGCCAGCGCCAGGGGAGTACGGATGGGGACGTTCATGGGGTCTCGTGGAATGCGCGCCGCGGTGGCGATGGGGCGGCATTACAGCGAGGCGATATGAAGGCGCGGGCGCGCGATGCGGACTGCGTGGGGGACCTGTCTAGTGCTTTGGGGGGTGGGATAGGTGGAAGGGAGGGATGAATAGGCGTTGGCGGTGGACGCTGGGTGTCGTCAGCAATCGCTGTTGCCGTTGCCGTTGCTGCGCTTTGCTCTTGGCTTGGACGCAACCTCGCACGAGGCCCATGTTCCGCAGCCCCGGAGGGCGTGCGCATGGATGCGCACGCGCGCCATGGGGCAGGATGCCCCTTATGGCGCGGCCCCGCGCCTCTTTCGAGCCATAGTGGCTCTTGATCCGAAAAAGAAGAGGCCTTTTCTTTGGCTGGCACTGTCTAACCTCAAGTGCATCACCCACCTCGAGTCCACCCATGGGCACTCGTTACAGTCACTTCAGCGCCGAAGAACGCGGCGTGATCATGGTCATGAAGCAGCAGGGGCACAGCGGTCGGGCCATCGCCCGGGTGCTGGGACGCGCCGGCAGCAGCGTCACGCGGGAGTTGGCTCGCAACGGGCATGAGCCGCCGTCGGACACGCCCAAGCGTGGCCGTCCACGACGCGGCTATGATGCCGTTCGCGCCGGTCAACGCGCCAAGAAACTGCGTTGCGTCCCGCGACGGTTGCGCAAGCTCGCCCATCCGCTGCTGTGGATGCAGGTCAAGGCGCGATTGATGCGGTATTGGTCGCCTCGCCAGATCAGCCGGGGCCTGCGCGAACAATTCCCCGATCGGCCGGAGTGGCACGTGTCGCACGAGACCCTCTACACCGCGATTTACGCCATCCCGCGCGGTCCGATTCGTCGCGAGCTGACGCGACTGCTCAAACAGCATCGGGCGTCGCGCCGCTCGCCTCGCAAAGGCGCGGAGCGACGAGGCCGGATGCTGGACATACAAAGCATCCGCTCACGTCCGTCCGAAGCCGAAGAACGCCTGGTTCCCGGACATTGGGAGGGAGATTTTCTGGTCGGCGCCGGCAACGCGTCGGCCATTGGCGTGCTGGTGGACCGCAAGACGCTGTTCACGGTGCTGGCCCGCATGCGCGGCTGCACGGCGGCCGACGCGCTGGAGGGGTTCAGCCGGGTGTTGCGTCGCCTGCCCGCTTCGGGACGAAAGACCCTGACCTACGACCAGGGCAAGGAGATGGCCTTGCATCGCGTGCTGTCCGAGCGCAACGACCTGTCGATCTACTTCGCCGATCCGCACAGGCCATGGCAACGAGGGGTGTGCGAAAACACCAATGGACTGCTGCGGCAGTACTTCCCCAAAGGAACGGATCTGTCCCGCTACACCCAGCGACAGTTGGATCGAATCGCCTACGAATTCAATACGCGGCCGCGTGCGTCGCTGGGCTATCAGTACCCGGCCGTCCTGTTCATGCACGAAGTGGGGCGGCACGATATGGCGGAAAAAGTGCGGCAGGAGATCTACCATTCGTTTGATGCACTTAGAGGTTGACAGTGCCGTTACTTTCTTTGTGGCTTCAGACAAAGAAAGTGACCCGGCCGCTTGCGGACGGAAGCTTTGGATCTTCGCTTGTCGTCACCCGTTGCAACGACAGAGGCCGACCTTACTGCGGCACGCCCCCTGTAGGAGCGGCGCGAGCCGCGACCGCGCCATCGCGGCGATTGCGAAGGTTTCGTCGTAGGTGCGTTGTCGCGGTCGCGGCTCGCGCCGCTCCTACAGTCGGGCACCCAGCCTCACGATCGTCATTCCGGCGAAAGCCGGAACCCATGTTGACGTTGCTGCTGCTTTCGCCGTTATCGATGTGTCGCGCGACGACAAGCCACCATCAAAAGCTTTCGTCCGCAAGCGGCCGAGCTACTTTCTTTTGTCAGCGCGACAAAAGAAAGTAGCCAAAGAAAAACGCTTGTTTTAAGTCAAAAGCCACTAAGTCCAGCACCTTGCGCGGGGCTGCGCCATAAGGGACATCCTGTCCCATGGCGCACGCGCGCATCCATGCGCGCGCCCTCCGGGGCTGCGGAACGTGGGCCTCGGGCGAGGTTGCGTCCAAGCCAAGGGCAAGAGCAACCGCACGAGCAACGGCCACAGCCACAGCCACGGTCACTGCCGTGATCGACAGGGCTACATTCGCAAACCGAACGTAGCTTGCTCAGCCCTGAGCAAGCGACCGCCCCGTATCAGCGACCGGCTCGTCAATAACGCCGCTCGCCGCCGATCCACACCGCTTCCAGGTGCGGAAACCCGCGCACCACCCGTACCCGCAGCAAATCCGCGCGCTGTCCGGCCGCCAGCGCGCCGCGGTCGTCGTAGCCGGCGGCGCGCGCGGGGGTGTGGGTCACCATCGCCACCGCGCGCGGCAGGCCGATGCTGTCCCATGCGCCGAGTTGGAAGGCCGCCAGCAGCAGGCTGCCGGGCACGTAGTCCGAGGACAGCGCATCCAATGCGCCGGCGCGCGCCAGTTCGCTCGCCGCGACGTTGCCGCTGTGCGAGCCGCCGCGTACCAGGTTCGGCGCGCCGGCCAGCACGCTCAGGCCGGCCGCGCGCGCGGCCAGGGCGGTGGCGAGATTGACCGGGAATTCGGCGATGCGCGCGCCGGCGTCGACCGCTTCGGCGATGTGGCTCAGTTCGGAATCGTCGTGGCTGGCCAGCGGCAGGCCGCGTTCGCGCGCCATCGCCAGCACGATGCGGCGGTGGCCGGCGGCGTGGCGGTGCTGCAGGTCCTGCAGATGGCGGACGTGCGCGCCGAAGCCGGCGTCGTCGCGGGCGGTGCCGTGGCGCGCGCTGTAGGCGCGGTAGCGTTCGAGGTCGTGGAACTGGCGCTGGCCCGGGGTGTGGTCCATCAGCGACAGCAGCCGCAGTTGCGGCGCGTCGAGCAGGGGCTGCAGGCGCTGCGGAAGGTCGGGGCAGGGCAGTTCGCAGCGCAGGTGCACGGCGTGTTCGATGCGCAGGCCGCCGTCCTCGCGCGCCTGCGCGAGCGCGGCCAGCACCGTCTGCGGCTCGACCGCCTGCTCGGCTTCTTCTTCGCCGACCGAGATCGCGTTGAGCGCGGTGGCGATGCCGGCGGCGAGCAGTTGCGCGTCGTGCGCGCGCACCGCCGCGGCCGCCGGCCAATGCGCGCCGGGACGCGGCAGCAGGTGTTTTTCCAGGTTGTCGGTGTGCAGTTCGACCAGGCCCGGCAGCAGGTAGTCGCCGTCGCAATCGCGCGCCGACGGCGTGCGCAGGCGGCCTTCGCCGAGTTCCCGGATGCGGCCGCCGACCACGCGCAGATGGCCGTGGACGATGCGGTCGGGCAGCACCAGGCGGGCGTTGTCGAGCAGCAGTTCGCGCGGGGACATGTCGGGCGAGGGGCAGCGAACGAGGAGAGGTTGTCACCGTCATGCAACGCCGGCGGGTTCTGATGAAGGCGGGCGCGATGCGACCTGTCTAGTGAATCAAGCGCAGATGGAGGTTGTATGACATCCCCCGCCGCGGCGAAGCGAGCCGTTGCCGAACAGGCCGCCGGCGAGCGGCCGAACCCCGTGCCGACCCCGGAGCCGAACCCGGAGCCGACCCCGGAGCCGACCCAGCGCGACGCCGCGATGCCGCTGTGGCAGCAGATCGAGACCGCGCTGCTCAAGGACATCCGCGCCGGCCTGCTCAGCGAAGGCGACAAGCTGCCGTCCGCGTTCGACCTGGCCAAGCGTTTCGGCGTCAACCGCCACACCGTGCGCCGCGCGATCGAGGCCTTGGAGGAACGCGGCTTCCTGCGCACCGAAACCGGCCGCGGCAGCTTCGTGCAGGAGCATCCGTATCACTATCCGATCGGCCGGCGCACGCGCTTCGGCAAGGCCATGCACGATCTCAACGTGGAAAGCCGGTATCGCCTGATCGAGTCCGGTACCCAGGCGCCGCCGCGGCTGGTGGCGCGTTCGCTGGGCTTGCTGGCCGGCGAGCGCGTGCACCGCGTGGTGTATTCCAGCGAGGTCGAGGGCCGCACGGTCGACCACAGCGAGGCCTGGTTTCCGGCCGCGCGCTTTCCGGGGCTGGACAAGGTGTTCGCCGACAAGCTCTCGGTGACCCGCACCCTGGCCGAGTTCGGCGTGCGCGACTACCTGCGCAAGCACACCGCGGTGATGGCGCGGCTGCCCGCGGCCGAGGTCGCGCGCGTGCTCGGCCAGTCGACGCGGCGGCCGGTGCTGTGCGTGCATTCGCTCAATGTCGATACGCAGGGCGCGCCGGTGCAGTTCGGGGTGACGTCGTTCGCCGGGGACTGGGTGCAGTTGATGGTGACCAACGAAGCTTAAGCGCGGCGGGTCCGTGTCCGGGCTCGTTGCATCCCGACTGAATCGCAACGCGGGCCAGCGGTCCCGCACGACGTCGAGCCGGCGTTGCGCTACGAGGGTTCGGGCCGTGCGCGGCGGCCAGGCTGCGCGCCACTGAACAGCGGTTTGCGGATCGTGCGCTGTTGCGCCGGATATCTCCGATTGCGATTGAAGTCCGCAGCGAATGTGATCGCTCGCGCGCTGGTTCATGTTCGCGCGCGATTTGCGCCCGCCTGCGTCGCTTCCGCTTCGGGCCCGGATCGGCAAAGCTTCCGGCAGGGGGAACAGGGAGCGGGCCGTGTCCAAGGAATCGTTCGCGCGTGGGGTGGCGCTGGCCGCGTTGCTGGCGACGCTGTGCGGCATGGCCGACGCCGGTGTAGCGGCGCCGACGGGCGCGCCGGCCTGCGCCGAGGCGGCGGCGAGCGTGCTGCCCGAGCCGGCGCAATGCCTGCGCGGATACGAACTGGATCCCGGCGGCGAAACCCCGTCGCTGCTGGCCGCGCTGTATGAGCGCAACGGCACGCTGGTGGAAAATCACCATTACGCGGAGGCCTCGCGGGTGATGGACTGCGCCGAAGCGGTGGCCGGCGCCGACCCCGCGCCGGCGGTGGCGCAGGAGCTTGCGCGCCGTCGCGGCGTGATCGAGTTCCGCCGCGAATGCCCGTTGCAGGCGCTGGACTGGTTCAAGCGCGCCCTGGCCGCGGCCGAGCGTTCGGAGAACCGCCTGGCCCAGGGCAAGAACTGGAACAACCTCGGCGCCGCGTTGCTGCGGTTGGGCGACGTGCGCGGCGCGGTGCAGGCGCAGACGCAGAGCCTGGCGCTGCTGCGCAACGTTCCCGGCGAATCCGCGCGGCCGCTGAACAACCTCGCCGAGATCTACCGCGACCAGGGCGACCTCGCCGCCGCGGTGCGCTATTACCGCCAGGCGCGCGATGCCCACCTCGCCGCCGGCAATGCGGGCGAGGCCGCGCACACGATGGAGTCGTGGGGCGCGGCGCTGCTCGACAGCGGCGACGTCGCCGGCGGCGAGGCGCTGTTGCTGCAGGCGCGCGCGCAGATGGTCCGCGACGGCAACCGCAAGTACCAGCAGCGCACCGATGCGGAACTGGCGCGCGCGGCGCTGCTGCGCGGCGATGTCGCCGCGGCTTCGCGCTGGGTCGACAGCGGCCTGGCCGCGGTCGCCGTCGCCGAGGGCGAAACCGCGCCGGCGCCGTTGCAGCTGCAGGCCGCGCGGGTGGCGCGCCTGCGCGGCCAGCCGGAAGTGGCGCGCGAGCGCGCTGGCGCCGCGTTGCGCGCGCTGGCCGCGCACGACAGCGACCGTCCGGCGCTGCTGGCGGAACTGGCCGCCGCGCACGAGGCGCTGGGCCAATGGCCGCAGGCGATGGCGGCGCTGCGCGAATCCGAGCGCGCCGCGCAGGCGCTGCGCGAGGCCCAGTACGACCGCGAGACCCGCTGGCTGCAGGTGCGTTTCGAGACCGCCGAACGCGACCGCACCATCGCCGCGCTGGCTTCGGGCAATCAGGTGCGCACGCTCGCGCTGTGGCTGACCGTGGTGTCGGCGCTGGCCGCGTTGCTGGGACTGACCGTGTTCTTCCTGCGCCGCCAGCAGCGCGCGCGGGTCGCCGAGGCGGCGCGGCGCGCGCGCCTGGACGAGGAGATCGACTACTACCGCCGCGCCGCGGCCGAGCTGGGCGTGGACCGCGCGCGCCTGCAGGCCGCGCTGGACAGCCGCGAAGACGCGGTGCTGGTGCTCGACGGCGCCGGCCAAGTGCTCGCCGCGAACCGCGCCGCCGGCGAATTGCTGCGGCCCGGCGCCGCGGAGGCTCCGGTCGGCCGCGGGTTCGGCGAGTTGCTCGGCGCCGACGACGCGCGTGGCTTCGCCCTGGCGCTGGAGCGCCTGGAGGAATCCTCGGCGCCGCAGCGGCTGGCGTTCGTCCTCGGCGGCGAACGGCTGCAAGGACAGTTGAGCGAGAGCGGTCAGGGCGAGGGCTCGCTGGTGCTCGGCCTGCAACGGGCGGCGGTCGAGCCGGCGGCGGACGCCGCGCACGACGGCGCGCACGATGGCGCGCACGACGGCGCCGGGCCGGCCGAGCCGTTGGCGCTCGAAGTCGAGCCGGCCGCTTCCGGCGACGAAGCGCTACGCCAGTCGTTCCGCCGCGCCCTGGTCGAACTCATGCTGGCGGTGGTCGAGGCGTGGGAGCGCAGCACCGGCCAGGGTCGGTTGGAGCTGGCCGAGAAGAGCCGCATCTGGCGGGTCACCGTCGACGACGGCCGGCTGCGCGCGCGCGCCATGGAGCGCTACCTGAGCCTGTCCAAGCTGCCGCGCCAGCCGCGCTGGCGCGACGTGTTGCGTTCGGGCTACTACGTGCTGGCCGAGTGCGCGCTGGAGGAACCGGTGCGCGGCGAACTGCAGCGGCACGTCGACGCGGTGCTGGCCTACACCCGCCGCAACGCGCTGGTATGAGCGGCGGCGCGGCCGGCGGCGTCATTTCGACGGCGGCGCCTCGACCGTAATGCAGATCACGCACAGGCCGCGCAGCACGACGGCGTCGGGATCCGCGGCGCGGTAGGTGTACAGCTGGTGGTGCTCGGTCTTGAGATAGGACAGCGGCGCGGTCACCTCGGCGACCGGGCGCGCGCCGCTGGCGCGCGCGTTGCCCTGCAGGCCGGCGCAGTACTCGTCGGACATGATCCGGGCGACGTGCCAGTGATCGACCTGGCCGCACGATTTGGCCGCGCTCCCGCCCAAGCCGGCCGGACACGAGCCGGGCGGCCGGCGCATCAGATCGGCGTGGAATTTGGCGACCTGGCGCGATGTGAAGGTGAATTCCGCCACCGGCTGCGTCTGCACGCCGTCGAGGTAGCACTGCGGATTGGTCTGGTGGGCGAACGCGCTGCCGGCGGTCAGGGCGGCGGCGAAGGCGATCGCGGCGAAGCCGCTGCCATGGCGGAGCATTCCTTTGGAAGTCAGGCGCATCGGTGGTTCTCCTGGGCCCATCGCGGGGAGCGCGATGTGGACCCAGCCTAGGAGCCGCGACCAACCCCGTCCAAGCAATTCGCGGGTACAAAACGGGTCGTTTTACCGCGAAGTTTGATCCCCGCCGCGCTCGCGCCGTGACCGCGAACGCACTATGCCCGCGGGTCGCGCGCGCGAGGGCCGAATCGTTCCCGCCGTGTCCCGGTTCGCACCCGGCTTGTTCCTCGCCTGCGGCGGTGCCGCGGCGCTAAATGGAGATCGCGGGCTGGTACAGACGCTGCGCAAGGCGGCAGGGACCGCCGATCCGCGCCGCGCCATCGCCGCCGTCTGCCACTCAACTCAGGGGAGGAGTTTCCGATGATTCGCCATTGGCTGGCACCGGCCGCGTTGATCGCCGCCGTCGGCCTGGGCAGCGCCGCGCCGGCCTCGGCGCGCATGCTCGGCGGCACCACCGTCATCCAGACGACCAACCCGGTGCCGTCGCCGGGCCCGTGGGGCGGCTACTACGCCTACACCGTGCACGTGCGGCGCTGGAACAACAGCACCGGGCGCTGGGATTTCCACTTCATCGCCGCCTACGAGTACGCCGATTGCCTGGCCCAGTACAACGCCATGGCCGGCCAGGGCTGGACGTACAACCCCAACCCGGGCGTGGGCCTGTGCCAGCGCCATGCCGGCTTCAGCGGCATGGCCGTGGCCAGCCCCGACGGCAACGGCCCGATCGACCGCGGCAACTGGAGCGCCGAAGCGGTGCGCCACTACGACGAAGGCGTGCGCGAACTGCGCGAGAAGTACCGCATCGGCGAGTTCATGCGCCAGCACGAACTGCTGATCGAGACGATCGAATCGATGCCCGGTTCGGTCGTGGAAGGAGGCAAGTAAGCCTCCGCGCAAGGCTCCGCGCCGCCGCGCCGTTCCGGGCCCCGCACGGGGCCGCACGGACGGAACGCGGGCGCGGCGGACGGAGCAACAGGCACAGGGAGGTGCCGCCCGCCCCGCGCCGGCCACGGATGGTCCGGCGCGGCGGTCGCCGACGCGCAGCGCGCGCGGCGTCGTGGGTGCGGACGGTTCGACGGGGGAGCCAGCGAACCGGACGGCGCGGGCCATGGCGGGTCAGGCCGCCATGGCCCGCGCATGGACTTGCCGGCGCGGCGGGGCGCCGCACCGGCGCGGGCCGCTCAGGCCGCGCGGCGCACCGCGGCGTAGCGGCCGTCGACGATTTCCTCGGCCAGGCCGAAGCTCAGGGTCATGCCGAGCCCGCCGCCGCCGACCGCGTTGACGATGGTCACGCCCGGCAGAGGTTCGGCGACGAACTCGCTGCTGCCGTCGGTGAGCTTGGGATAGATGCCGTGCCAGGTCTGCAGCGGCCGCGGCTCGCGCAGGCGCAGGAAGCCGCCGAGGTAGTCGAGCACGCGCGCATTGATCGCTTGTTCGTCGAAGGGATCGTGGGTGTGGGCGTAGGCGTGCGAATCGCCGACGGTGATCTCGCCGCGGCCGTTCTGCGCGGCCATCACGTGGATGCCCAGTTCGATCAGCTCGCCGTACTGGGCCTGGTAGCGCGCGCGCAACGGCGCCACATCGGCGGCCTGCTGGAAGCCGGCGTAATGCACCAGCGACAGCCCGCCGCACAGCGCCGCGCCCAGGCGCAGGCCGTCGTCCGGCGCCGCCAGCCGCAGCATCTGCAGCTTGCAGCGGGTCAGCGGCGCGGCGGCGTAGAGCTGCGGGAACAGTTGCTCGAATTCGGGGCCGCTGCACACGAACACGCGGTCGGCCTCGAACCGGCGCGTGCCCGAATGCGCGCGGCCGCTCTCGACCGCGGTGACCGGCGTGCGCCAGTGGAACTCGACGCCGTAGCGCTCGTGCAGATAGCCCGGCAGCGCGGCGAGGGCCTCGCGCGGATCGACCAGCAACTCGTCGCGGTTGAACAGCGCGCCGCGCAGGCCGTCGGCGACCAGCGCCGGCGACTTCGCCAGCGCCTGGTCGCGGCCGAGCAGCGCGCACGGCCGCAGCGCGCGGTTGGCCTCGGCGTACTGCGCCAACACTTCGAATTCGTCCTGCGCGTAGGCCACGTGCAGCGAGCCGCAGGGGTCGTGCCACAGCTGGGCGCCGTCGATCACCTCCTGCCAGATCGCGCGCGAGCGCAGCGCGCGCTCGTAGGCGGCGCCGTTGGTCACGCCGATCGGCCAGATCATGCCGAAGTTGCGCACCGAGGCGCCGACCGCGCGGTCGTAGCGCTCCAGCACGGTAACGCGATGGCCGCGCACGGCGAGCGCGCGGGCGATGGCCAGGCCGACGATGCCGGCGCCGACGACCAGGGCGGAATCACTGTTCTTCATTCGAGGGTGTTCTTCATGCGGGTGTTGTTCACGCGGGGCCTTGGAAGCGGTTGCCAACGGTGCGCGCGAGCGTTCGCTCAGGCGGGCGCCAGCGCCGGCGTGCGGGCATGGCGGCCGGCGCGATGGTGGAAGTACGCGGCCGACGCCAGCAGGCAGGCGCCGCCGACCACGCTCAGGGCGAGCACGATGTGGGCGAAGAACTGGGTCCACGACAGGGTCAGGCCGGAGAACTCCTTGGCCAGCAGCACCGCGACGCTGCCCAGGTAGCCGAAGGCATCGGACAGGTACATCAGGAAGCCGACGTTGCCGGCGACGCGGAAGGTCGCGATCAAACGCTCGTAGAACACGCAGTTGAACGGCACGTAGGCCAGGTACAGGCCGAAGCCGACCAGGGCCAGCCACCACAGCGGCGGCAGCGCGCCGGCGCGGAAGGCGAGGGTGGCGATGCCGGCGACCAGCAGGCCGCCGAACATCAGCGCGTGCAGCGCCATCAGCCCGCGCAGGTTGTCGCGGAACCACGTCAGCCCGGCGGTCAGCGCGAGCACGGCCAGCGCCACCGGCGTCTCGATCAACGCGAACACGCCGGCGTTGTTGCCATAACCCAGATCCGCGAACAGCTCCGCCTCGAAGTTGTCGCGGAAATCGCGCACCACGGTCAGCGCCACATAGCAGCCGATCATCAGCGCCAGCCCCGGCAGGAACCGGCGCACGAACGCGCGCCGCTCGGCGCGGGTCATCGGCAGGCGCTGGCTGCGCGCGGCGCGGTCGGCGGCGTCGGGTTCGGGCACGCGTTCGAGTAGGCGCAGCGCGATCAGCAGCGGCGGCAGGAACAGCAGGCCGGTCAGGAACGGCATCCAGAATTCGCTGACGCCCGACAGCAGCAGCCACTTGCCGACGCTCTTCACTACGCCCGAGGCCATGATGAAGCTCGAGGCCAGGATCGCGCCCATCGCCTCGGTGGTGCGGCGGCCTTCCAGGTAGCTGAAGACTAGGCCCCAAACCATGCCCAGCGGCAGGCCGTTGAGGAACAGGCAGGCGATGTTCCAGGGCGCCGGCACCAGCGCGAAGCCCAGCAGCGCCAGCCACGCGGTGCCGATCAGCGCGAGCATCAGCGGCGCGCGGCGTTCGCGGCGCAGCCCGCCGATCACGCCGATGCCGAGGAACTTGCTGCACATGTAGCCCAGGATCTGCGCCACCACCAGCCAGACCTTGTAGTCCACCTCGAGCCAGTGCTGGCCGTGGAACGACGCCGCCGCGAACGGTTTGCGGAAGGCGTACATGCTGGCGTAGGCCAGCAGCGCCGCGCCGCCGGCGAGCAGGGTCAGCTGCCACTGGCGCAGCGGCGGCGTCGCGGCGGCAGCGTTCATGCGGCGTCGTCGCGGGCGACGGCGTCGATGCCGAGCAAGGCCGGCAGTTCGAACAGCGAGTCGACGATGGCGTCGGGCGCGTAGGGTTCCAGTTCGGCGCGGGCGAAGGCGCCGGTGGTCACCGCCACCACCAGCCCGGCGCCGGCGTTGCGGCCTTCGCCGATGTCGACTTCGGTGTCGCCGATCTTGACCAGCTGGCGCGCGTCGTTCAGGCCGAAGCGGCGCAGCAGCGCCTGCACCATGTGCGGCGCGGGCCGGCCTTCGGGCACTTCGTCGCTGGCGATCAGCGCGTCGACGCGCTCGTTCCAGCCGAGCCGGGTCAGGATCGCCTCGGCGATGTCGCGCGAGAAGCCGGTGTTCAGCGCGACCTTGATGCCGTGCGCGCGCAACAGGGCGAAGGTCGATTCCGCGCCCGGCAGCGGCGCCACCCCGGGCTGTTCGCGGTAGCAGCGCAGCATGCGCTGGACGAAATCGTCGTGGATGGCCTCGATCTTGGCCGGCGTGGCCGCCGCGCCGAGCAGGCGCGCGATGGCTTCGGGCTTGCGGTAGCCCATCAGCGCCCGGCACTGCTCCGGATCGATGGGATGGCCGGCCGCGCCCATGGCGCCGACGAAGGCCTGGGCGACGAAGCCCGGGTCCGACACGGTGGTGCCGGCGATATCGAACAGGGCGAGGCGGTAGTCCATGGAAACCGGAGGCGCTGCGGAACAGGCCTCCAGCTTGGGCGCGCGGCGCAACCCGGTGATGACACGGCGGGGACAGGCGGGTGGACCTGTCTAGTGCGGCTTGACGCTGGCGCCGCGTCGCGTCGGCGTGTTTCGCGCCGGCGCCGGCTTTCCGCTACGCGACTTCTCAGCGCGGCGTCCGCGGCCCGGCGGTCGCGACGCGGCCCGCGGCCGCCGCCGCGGTTTCAGCGCGAAGCGGCGAGCTTGGCGACCAGCGCCGAGCGCAACGCGGCGACAACGGCGCGCCAGTCGTCGGCGTCGTCGGTTTCGTCCCACAACTCGCGCAGTTCCGACTCCTCGCCCAGGACGCGATCGATCGCGGCCACCGCGGCCGCGCCCAGGCCCGCGTCGGCCACGGCGGCGTGCCGCGGCAGCCAGGCGGCGAATTCCTCGTGCCAGGCCAGCGCCGGCGTCGCCGCGTCCAGCATCGACAGCACCGTTTCCGCCGCCGCCAGCGCGGTGGTGGCGTCCGGCGCGTCGAGGCAGTCGCTGGCCAGCGCTTGCGCCAGCAGCGCGCGCACCGCCGCGCTGTCGTCGGTGTCGGTCAGGTCGCCGAGCCAATCCAGGGCATCGTCGTTTTCGAACGTGCCCACGCCCCATGCGCCCATCGGTTCGCTCCTTGTGCCGGTGTGGCGGGTCAGTCGCCGAACGCCGCCCGCACCTGCGGACGCGCCAGCACGATGAAAGTGAACACGCCCAGCAGGGTGCCGAGCGGAAACGACAGGCAGGTGATCGCCGCGGTGAACTGGCACAGGCCGCGGCCGCGCCGCTGGCTCAGCCGCCGCGCGGTCATGAACTGCAAGATGCCGCTGGCCAGACTGAGCGCGACCGACAGCGCCATGACCACCATCAGCACGGTCAGGTCGCCGGCGGCGACCGAGCCGTCGTGACCGGCGCCACCGGCGCCGAGGTAGCCGAACAGCAGCACCGTGATCCCGACCGCCATCAGCAAGGCCAAGGCGCCGAGCGCGGCGAGCACGTAGTAGAAGATCGACAACAGCTTGAGATGCGATTCGTCTTCGGCGCCGAAGGCGACAGCGGGCGGGGCGGGATGGGACATGGCTCGGTCCTTGAGGAGGGTTGGGGCAGGGCGTCAGTTCGCGCCGAACAGGGCCTTGGTTTCCGGCTTGAGCAGCAGCACCAGGGCGAACACGCCCAGGATGGTGCCGAACGGCATGAACATGCAGCTCACTCCGGCGACGACCGCGCACAGCGTGTGGCTGCGGCGCTGGCGCATGCGCCGGCCGCCGAGCACCAGCAACGCGGCGAAGGCCAGGCCGCAAAGGATGAAGCCCGCGCCGAAGATCACGAACACCCAGCCGACCGCGGCCGGCGGCGGATTCGGATTGCCGGGCTGGTCGAAGGCGCCGGTGAGCATGGCGATGCCCATGCCGACATGCAGCAGCGGAAACAGCGAAAACAGCGCGGCGAACGCGGCCAGCACGTAGTAGAGGATGCCGATCAGGTCGAGCTGGTCGGCGTCCTTCGACGCGGACGCGGACGCGGGCGCGGCGTTCGGCGCGGGGGTGGGCGCGGCGGTGGGCAGGGGATCGTTCATGACGGGCGGCTCCTGTGGATGGCCGGCGGCCGGCGCGGGACCGGGCGGTCGTGCGCTCAACCGGCGCGCTTGCGCGGCCACGCCGCCAGCGATCCCAGTGTCGCAAGAAACATATCGGTGTGCGCGTCCCACACGTCGCCCTGCTGGCCGTTGTAGGACTCCGCGTCCTGCGGCGACATGGTCAGGGCGATGGCCCATTCGAACCACTCGTAGACCAGGCTGGTGCACATGATCGCCGCCACCGCCAGGACGAAGGCCTGGCCCGCGCCCAGCGCCGGCCAGCGCTGGCGGAAGTACTCGCGCAGCGGCGGCGCGAAGCAGGCGCCGTAGAGGAAGTGGATCAGGCGGTCGAAATGATTGCGCTGGAAACCCAGCGCGCGGTCCAGCGACCAGCCGCCGCTGAGCCATTGGATCCACTGGTCGTAAGGCACGTAGGAATACAGCCAGCGCGCGGCGATGCAGTGCGCGGTCATGAAGCCGCAGATGGCGAGAAAGTGCGCGTCGCGCAGCGGCCAGCGGCGGTCGTGGCGCCACAGCCAGAACAGGCCGAGCACGGTCAGCACGCTGTGCATGGCCTGTTCGAACGGGCTCTTCGGCGCGATCCAGGTGATCGCGAACACGGCCAGGACGAAGCCCAGGGCGGCTTTCTTCGGGGCGCTCATGCGTCCTTGCGCAACGGGCATGCGGACTGTTTCCTGTGATCAAGCCGGCACGCTACCGGAGTGCGGTGGGGAAGGGAACAGGCGTCGGTTGCGCGCCGCTGCGTGCGCTTCGCCGCATCGCTCGTCGCCCGCGGCGGCGCGAGCCGCGACGAGCCCGGTGCGGCACCGATGGGCCTCGCCACTGCGCCGTGGCGACAATTCTCGCCGCTGTGCGCGCGCCGAAGTCGCTCGATCAAGATCCTCGATCTCTGCGGACGCACGACCCAACCCGGCGGGTCGTCGCGCGCGTGCCGCGTGCCGGCGTGGTTTCAACTGATACCCTTCGTCCGCGACAGCCCACTGTCCGCGGTGTTCCGGGCGGACAGTCATCGAGCCGACGCTTCATCGCCGCCGCCGACGGCCGGCGTTCTCTTTATTGGAGTTCCATGGAAAACGCCCCGCCCGATGCTGTCCCCGCCTCTCACGCCGGCAAGCGGCTCGGCATCCTTGCGACCCTGTCGATCGCGACGATCTTTCCGGGCCTGCTTTTCGCCCTGCTTCGGGTCGGGCGCAACTGCGCCATCCAGGACATCTTCGCCGGCGACAACGATGCCGCCGCGCTCAAACTCTTCAGCGTGACGCTGATCTACGCCGGGGCGGCGTTGGCGTTGAGCCGCCTCAACCGGCGCCTGGGGTTCTATCCCGTGCTCGGCGCGATCCCGGTGTTGATCGGCGTGGCGGCGGTGTACGGGTTCCCGCTGGCGCTGGTGCCGGCGGGCTTACTGGCGATCGTGTCGTTTCTGATGTGGAAGGGCCGGTACCACTGCGCGCCGATCCAGAAATGGCTCGCTATCGCCCTGCTGGTTCCGGGCGCGTTCGCGGTCCTGATCATCGTTTTGAACATCCGGATGGAGCTGCTGTACCGGTTCGGATAAGGCGCTGTCCGGGAGCTTGCGCGGCGTTTGCGGATTGCGGGCGCGTGGCAACGACCGCCACGGCGCAAACGAAAAACGGCGGGCCAGGCCCGCCGTTTTTCGTATCGAAAGCGCGTCGCGCTCAGCCGATATGCACGCGCTCGCCGCCGCTGTGGCCGACCACTTCGCCGATGCGCCAGTGCGCCAGCCCGAGGCGGCGCAGGTCGGCCTCGGTCGCCGCGGCCGCTTCGTCGGGCACCACCAGCACGAAGCCGATGCCGCAGTTGAAGGTGCGCCACATCTCCTCGCGCGGCACCGCGCCTTCGCGCTGCAGCCAGTCGAACACCGGCGGCAGGGTCCAGGTGGCGGTGCGGATGTCCAGGCCCAGGCCGTCGGGGATGACGCGGATGATGTTTTCGGTCAGGCCGCCGCCGGTGATGTGGGCCATGGCGTGGATCGTGTGCTCGCCGCCGTTGCCGCGCAGCAGTTCCAGCACCGGCTTGACGTACAGCGCGGTCGGCTCCATCAGCGCGTCGATCAGGCGCACGCCGCCGACGGCGACGTCGCCCGGGCGGCCGGCGCGGTCGAAGATCCGGCGGATCAGCGAATAGCCGTTGGAGTGCGGGCCGCTGGAGGCGATGCCGATCAGCACGTCGCCGCGGCGCACGCGCGAACCGTCGAGGATCTGCGACTTCTCCACCGCGCCGACGGTGAAGCCGGCCAGGTCGTACTCGCCCGGCGGGTACATGTCGGGCATTTCCGCGGTCTCGCCGCCGATCAGCGCGCAGCCGGCCAGTTCGCAGCCGCGGGCGATGCCGCCGACCACCGCGACCGTGGTGTCCACGTCGAGCTTGCCGGTGGCGAAGTAATCGAGGAAGAACAGCGGCTCGGCGCCCTGCACCAGCACGTCGTTGACGCACATGCCGACCAGGTCGATGCCGATGGTGTCGTGGCGGTTCAACTGCTGGGCCAGCTTGAGCTTGGTGCCGACGCCGTCGGTGCCCGACACCAGCACCGGTTCGCGGTACTTGCCGGACAGGTCGAACAGCGCGCCGAACCCGCCCAGCCCGCCCATCACTTCGGGACGGAAGCTGCGCTTGACCAGCGGCTTGATCCGCTCGACCACTTCGTTGCCGGCGTCGATGTCGACGCCCGCGTCGCGGTAGGTCAGGGGCTTGGGAGAGGTGTCGGAGGAGGAAGCGGTCACGGCGGCCCCGGGGTGGTCGCGGAGGGAAGCCGGCGATTTTAGCAGGCCGGGAGGGGCGAGGAGTGAGCGCAGAGGAGTGAGAAGTGAGCGAAAGCCAAGCGTGTCGGGCCTTTCACTCACTTCTCACTCCTCTGCGCTCACTCCTCGCTCCACCCCGTTCAGCGTCCGAATGGACTCCCCGCCCCGCCTGCGGCACCATTTCCGACCTTGAACGTCGCCGTCGGCCCCGGGCCGGCGGACGGCCGCACGGGCCGGGCCAGGCGGTCCGCAACGCGGGCGGGATGCCCGCTCCACGAACAGATAGGGACAGCGATGGGCGGGTCGATGGGTAAGGCAATCCGGACTTGGGCAATGGCCGCGGCGCTGCTGGCGAGCTTCGCCGCGAGCGCGCAGCGGGTCGAGGGCGATCGCGCCCAGGCCGATGGCGCGTATTCGGCCGAAGTGCCGGTCGGCGGCCAGAGCGAGAACGAGCGCAACGGCGCGATGGCGCGCGCGCTGGCCCAGGTGCTGAGCAAGATGTCCGGCGACCGCGCCGCGGCCAGCCGTCCCGGCGTCGGCCAGGAACTGCGCCGGGCCAAGGACTACGCCACCGGCTACGACTACCGCCAGGACGAGGGCGTGTCCCAGGTCACCGGCGCGCCGACCTTCCAGACCACGCTGGTGGTCAGCTTCGACCAGGAAAAGGTCGACAACCTCGCCGCCACCCTCGGCCTGCCGATCTGGCCGCAGCCGCGGCCCAAGCCGGTGCTGTGGCTGGCGATCGACGACGGCAGCGGCCCGCGCCTGGTCGGCCTGGCCCAGGCCAACGCCGCGCGCGCCGTGCTCAACCGCGCGGTCGAGCGCGGCTACCGCCTCGGCCTGCCCAGCGGCAGCGCCGCCGAACAGGCCAGCGTCGGCGCGATCTGGCGCGGCGACGCCGCCGCGGTGGCGCGCGCCTCGGCCCGCTACAGCCCGCCGATGCAGCTGATCGGCAAGCTCTACCGGGTCAAGACCGGCGGCTGGAAGGGCGACTGGACCTTCGTCGACGGCGGCAAGGTGCTGGGCAGCTGGAACAGCGCCGACCTCGACGCGCGCAAGGTCATGGCCGGCGGCGCCGACGGCGCGGCCGACGCGCTGATGAAGCGCTACGCCAAGCGCAGCGTGGCCGGCACCCCGGGCACCTACCGCGTGGTGTTCACCGGCGTGCGCAGCGCCGACGACTACATCCGCCTGGCCGGCTACCTGCAGGGCCTGGCGGTGGTGCGCAAGATCGTCCCGGTCCGGGCCACGCCCGAGAGCGTGGAGTTCGACCTCGACCTGCTCTCCGGCTTGCCCGGCTTCAAGCGCATGACCGATGCCGGCGGCACCCTGGTCGGCCTGGAAGGCCTCGAAGGCCAGCCGCCCGTGTTCCAACTGCACTGAGCCCCCGCATGACCGACCCGACGCCTGTGCGCGCCCCGCTCGAAGACATCGCCCTGTTCCTGCGCCGCCTGCAATGGACGGCGCTCGGTGTCGGCGCATGCTGGCTGCTGTGGGTGCTGGCCCCGGTGCTGACCCCGTTCGTCGTCGCCGCCATGCTCGGCTGGCTCGGCGATCCGCTGGTCGACCGGATCGAGCGCACCGGCCGCTCGCGCAACACCTCGGTGGCGCTGGTGTTCACCCTGATGGCGCTGCTGGTGGTGCTGGTGCTGGTGATCCTGGTGCCGCTGATCGAGCGCCAGATCACCACCTTGATCGTGTCGCTGCCGACCTACCGCGCCTGGTTCACCGAGACCGCGATCCCGTGGCTGGAGCAGCGCACCGGCTTCCAGATCAGCGTCTGGCTCGACCTCAACCACATCATCGAGCTGGTGCGCAGCAACTGGGAGCGCGCCGGCGGCGTCGCCACCACCTTGCTGGGCTATCTGTCGCGCTCGGGCTTCGCCCTGATCGCGATGGTCGCCAACATCGCCCTGCTGCCGGTGCTGACCTTCTTCTTCCTGCGCGACTGGGACAAGCTGGTCGAACGCGTCGCCTCGCTGATCCCGCGCGACTACCTCGGCACGGTCAGCCGCCTGGCCAAGGAATCCAACGACGTGCTCGGCGCGTTCCTGCGCGGCCAGTTCCTGGTGATGCTGGCGCTGGGCGTGATGTACGGCGTCGGCCTGTGGGGCGTCGGCCTGGATCTGGGCATCCTGATCGGCATCATCGCCGGCCTGCTGACCTTCGTGCCTTACCTGGGCCCGGCCAGCGGCATCATCCTCGGCGTGATCGCCGCGCTGGTGCAGTACGGCGACTGGAAGCACGTGCTCGGCGTGCTCGCGGTGTTCGGCGTGGGCCAGGTGGTGGAAAGCTACTGGCTGACCCCGAAGCTGGTCGGCGACCGCATCGGCCTGCATCCGGTGGCGGTGATCTTCGCCGTGCTGGCCGGCGGCCAACTGTTCGGCTTCCTCGGCATGCTGCTGGCGCTGCCGGTGGCGGCGGTGGCCAACGTGCTGCTGCGCTACGCCCAGGAGCGCTACACCCACAGCCGCCTGTACGCGGGCGACCAACCGGTCGCGCCGCTGGAACCGGCGCTGGCGCCGGCCGGCGCGGACGCAGCGGAGCGCGAGAGCAAGCAGTGAGCATTCCGCAGTTGCCGCTGGCCCTGCGTCATTCGCCGGATCAGCGTTTGGAAACCTATGTGAATGCGCCCGACGGCGCGATCGCGCAGTTGCGTTCCCTGGCGAGCAGCGACGAGGAAACCGCGGGCTACCGCGATCCCTCCGGCGCGGACTGGGTCTACCTGGCCGGCCCGTCCGGGGTCGGCAAGACCCACCTGCTGCTGGCCGCGTGCGCCCAGGCCGACATCGCCGGCCGCCGCGCCGCCTACGTGCCGCTGAGCGCGGCGGTCGGCCGGCTGCGCGAGGCGTTGCAGTCGCTGGACACCAACAACGACCTGCTGGCGCTGGACGGGATCGAAGCGATCGCCGGCCGGCGCGAGGACGAGATCGCCTTGTTCGACACCCACAACCGCGCGCGCCAGGCCGGCATCGTGGTGATCTACGCCTCGCGCGAGAACCCCGACGAACTCAAGCTGACCTTGCCGGACCTGCGCTCGCGCCTGTCGCAGTGCACCCGCATTGTGCTGACCCCGCTCGACGACGACGGCCGCGCCCAGGTCCTGCGCCAGCGCGCGCAGCGGCGCGGGCTGGCGCTGGAAGAAGCGGCGCTGGAATGGATGCTCAAGCGCATGGACCGCGACCTCGGCGGCCTGACCCAGTTGCTGGACAAGCTCGACCGCGCCTCGCTGGCCGCGCAGCGGCGCATCACGGTGCCGTTCCTCAAGCGCACGATCGACGACGAAACTTGAGTCGATAGCCGCGTTGGCGGATCCAACGAAGCCATGCGGCTTCATTCCCTTCTCCACGCGGCCCCAACCCCGTCATTCCAGCGGAAGCTGGAATCCATTTTGCCGTCGCGGTTGCGGTTGCTGTGGTCGTTGATAGCTTTTGCCGTTGCTTAAGCTCACCTTCGAGCCGAAGCAGCAGCCGCGCAGCCCCGGAGGGCGCGCGCATGGGGCAGGATGCCCCTTATGGCGCGGCCCCGCGCCCCTTTCGAGCCCTAGTGGCTCTTGATTCGAAAAAGATAAGGCCCTTTCTTTGGTTACTTTCTTTGTGGCTTCAGACAAAGAAAGTGACCCGGCCGCTTGCGGACGGAAGCTTTTGATCTCCGCTTGTCGTCACCCGAACGAACACGCAAACGCAGAACCCACCGCGGCACGCCCCCCCCTGTAGGAGCGGCGCAAGCCGCGACCGCGCCATCGCACCTGCAGCGAAAGTTACGGCGTAATTGCGATGGCGCGGTCGCGGCTCGCGCCGCTCCTACAGTCGGATACGCAACCCCACAACCGTCATTCCGGCGAAAGCCGGAACCCATGTTGACGTTGCTGCTGCTTTCGCCGTTAGCGATGTGTCGCGTGACGACAAGCCAACATCAAAAGCTTTCGTCCGCAAGCGGCCGAGCTACTTTCTTTTGTCAGCGCGACAAAAGAAAGTAGCGCTGGTCTCTAACCTCAAGTGCATCACCTCAGTGAGGCACTGTGAATGGGCCAGCAGTATTCGCATCTGAGCGCAGAAGAGCGCGGGGCCATCATGGTCTTGATCGCCCAAGGGGCGAGCGGACGGCAAATCGCCCAGACGTTGGGTCGGGCGCAAAGCACAATTGCTCGCGAGTTGCGCCGTAATGGGTTTCGGTCCCATTCGGGGCCGCCGCTACGCGGACGCCCCCGTTTCGACCCTGGCTACGATGCGACCCGGGCGGGCCGGCGGGCCCAGCGACTGCGGCGACGGGCGCGGGTGCGCCGCAAGCTGCGACGCGACACCGTGCTGTGGCGACGCGTGCGCTATTGGCTGGAACGGTGCTGGTCGCCGCAACAGATTGCCGACAAACTGCGGGATCTGTACCCGGACCGGCCCTGGCTGCGCGTGTCGCACGAAACGATCTATACCGCGATTTATGCGATGCCGCGCGGCGAATTGCGCCGCCAGGTGACCCGTCTGCTGCGGCAGGGGCGCAAGTCCGGCCGCCGCACGCGCCAGGGAAGCGACGCCCGCGGCCATCTGCCGGATCTGCCCAACATCCGCCTGCGGCCGCCGGCCGCGCATGAGCGCCTGATGCCGGGGCATTGGGAGGGCGACCTGATCGTGGGCGCGCACAACCGCTCGGCGATTGGGGTATTGGTCTGCCGCCGCACCTTGTACGTCAAGCTGGTCAAGCTCGCCGACGCGACCGCGCACACGGTGCTGGAGGCCTTCAGCTCGGCGTTCGAAGGCGTGCCGGAAAGTTTGAAGAAGACCTTGACCTACGACCAGGGCAAGGAAATGGCATCGCATCGGCAGTTGAGCGAACGCACTGGTTTAGCGATCTACTTCGCCGACCCCCATAGCCCGTGGCAACGCGGAACCTGCGAAAACACCAACGGCTTGTTGCGGCAATACTTTCCCAAGGGCACCGATCTGTCGGTGCATTCTGCGCAGCGCCTCAAAGAGGTGGCGTGGGAAATGAACAACCGCCCCCGCCGTAGCCTGGGCAGGCGCTCGCCCGTCGAGGTGCTCTATGAGGAACTCAAAAACCCGCGGGCGCAGGGTGATGCACTTGGACATTGACTCCGCCAGCCAAAGAAAAACGCTTGTTTAAGGTCACAAGCCACTAAGTCCAGCACCGGGCGCGGGGATGCGCCGTAAGGGGCATCCATGCCCCTACGGCGCACGCGCGCATCCATGCGCGCGCCCTCCGGGTCTGCGCGGCTGCGGCCTCTGTCGAGGTTGCGTCCAAGCTGAGGGCAACGACAACAGCAACAGCAACGACGGCAGCGGCAAGACGGATTCCAGCTTTCGCCGGAACGACGGACGGAGCTGCGTCGTTTCGATGGACGTCAGCGCTCGCCTGAATCGCGGTTTGCGGGGCGCTGGCTTCGGTATACGGCGGCGGGGCTGCGTTTGCTCCGCGCCGCGTTAACCGTCTTCGCCCAGCAAGGCCAGGTAAATCGCCAGGTTGGCCTCGCCGAAACAACACAGCACCACATCCGCGGGCGCTTCGGCGGCGAGCGCATGCGCTCGCACTGTCTCCATCGCGACGCGCGCCGCCGCCTCGGCGGGGTAGCCGAAGATGCCGGTGCTGATGCACGGAAACGCGATCGACGCGAAGCCGCGAGCGGCGGCGATGGCGAGGCTGTTGCGGTAACACGCCGCCAACAGCGCCGGTTCGCCGTGGTCGCCGCCGCGCCAGACCGGTCCGACCGTGTGGATCACATGCTTCGCCGGCAGCCGATGGCCGCCGGTGAGCTTGGCCTCGCCGGTCTTGCAGCCGCCGAGCAGGCGGCATTCGGCCACCAGCGCGGGTCCGGCGGCGCGATGGATCGCACCGTCCACGCCGCCGCCGCCGAGCAGCGAGGAGTTGGCCGCGTTGACGATCGCGTCCAGCGCCAGGGTGGTGATGTCGGCCCGGATCGCGCGCAGTTTCATCGCTTCACCCCTGCGCGGGCCAGTCGATGAACTGCGGCGCCACCGCATCGGTGAGCCACACCCCGTTGTCGGCGCGATAGAACGCGATGCCTTGCGCGTGCATCGCGCCGGCGCGCACGTGCAGCACCAGCGGCGTGCCGTGGCGGCTGCCGACCTTGACCGCGGTGTCGCGGTCGAGCGAGAGGTGCACGTGCTGGCGGCTGCGCTTTTCCAGCCCGGTCTTGCGGATCGAGCCGGCGAAGCGGGTGGCGGTGCCGTGGTAGAGCGTGGCCGGCGGTTCGATCGGCTGCAGGGCCAGGTCGATGTCGATGGAATGGCCCTGGTTGGCGCGGATGCGCAGGCCGTCGTCGCTGAGCTTGAAGCGCTGCTTGTCGTTGTCGCGCACGATGCGTTCGATCAGCGTGCGGCTGTACAGCTTGCCGTGGGCGCCGGCCTTGGCGATGAATTCGTCGATCTCGGCCCAGCCCTGGGCGTCGAGGGTCAGGCCGATGGCCTGCGGTTCGTGGCGCAGGACGAGGCTGAGGAACTTGCTGAGTGTCTTGTGTTGGTCGGTCATAAGCGTCGGCGCGGATGCTAGGCCCGCACCGGCGCCGACGCCAGTGCCGCGGCGGCCGTCAGTCGGCGACGAACGTCGCGTCCAGTTCGCGCAGGCGTTCGGGGGTGCCGACGTCGGTCCAGCGGCCGTGGTGGTGCGAGCCGCGCAGGCGGCCGCGGTCGGCGGCCCGGCGCAGCAGCGGCACGATGCTGAAACGCGGCGGATCGAGTTCGCTGCCGGCGGCGTCGCCGAGCGCGCCGCGCCAGTCGTCGAACAGCCCGGCGCGATACAGGCCGATGCCGGCGTAGGTGAGCTTGCGGTCGCCGTCGTTGCCGACGCGGCCGTCGGCGTCGAGCTGGAAATCGCCGCGCGGATGCTGCGGCGGGTTGTCGACCAGCAGCAGGTGCGCGTCGCCGTCGAACGCGCGCGGCAGCGCGGCGAAGTCGTAGTCGGTCCAGATGTCGCCGTTGGCGACCAGGAACGGCGCTTGCGGATCGGCATCTTCCTGCAGCAGCGCCAGCGCCTTGAGCATGCCGCCGCCGGTTTCCAGCGGGGTCGGGCCTTCGTAGGAATAGCGCAGCCGCAGGCCCCAGCGCGACCCGTCGCCGAGCGCGGCGGGAAATCGCTCGGCCAGCCATGAGGTGTTGACCACGACGTCCGCGACGCCCAGCGCGGCGAGTTTTTCCAGGTGCCATTCGATCAGCGGCTTGCCGCCCACCGGCAGCAGCGGCTTGGGCGTGTGCAGGGTCAGCGGCCGCATGCGTTCGCCCAGGCCGGCGGCGAAGATCAGCGCCTTCATCGCCGGCGCGCTCATGCGCGTTCCGGCGCGTCGGCGCCCGCGGCCAGCGCCGGACGCACGTAGCGCTCGACGATCTCGCTCAGCGGCCGCAGTTCCGGGTAGCGCGGCAGCACCAGATCGAGGTAGCCGAGGAAGCGCGGCGCGTCGGCGAGGTACTTGGGCTTGCCGTCGCGGTGGTGCAGGCGCGCGAACAGGCCGAGGATCTTGATGTGGCGCTGCAGTCCGGCGAAGTCCGCGTCGCGGCGGAAGCGCGGGTAATCCGGCAGCGCGATGCCGGCGGCGACGGCGCGCGCGTGGTAGCGCGCCAGCCACGTTTCCACGCGCTCCTCCGGCCAGCTCACGAAGGCGTCGCGGAACAGGCTGATCGGGTCGTAGGCGATCGGCCCGCGCAACGCGCCCTGGAAGTCGATCACCGCCAGTCCGTCGGCGATGGGCATCAGGTTGCGCGGCATGAAATCGCGATGGATGAACACCTGGCGCTGGGCCAGCACGTTGTCGAGGATGCGGCGGTAGGCGAGGTCGAGCCGCTCCAGGTCGCCGCAATCGAGCGTCGCGCCCAGGTGGCGGCCGAGGAACCATTCGTCGAACAGGCGCAGTTCGCGGGTCAGGAAGGCTTCGTCGTACGGCGGCAGGTCGTCGGGGCAGGGCAGGGCCTGGATCTTCAGCAATTGCCCGAACGCGGCGTCGAACATCGCGTCGGCGTCGGCGCGCCCGGCTTCCACCGCCTGCAGGACGGTCTCGCGGCCGAGATCCTCCAGCAGCAGGAAGCCCTGGTCGGGGTCGGCGCGGTACACCTGCGGCACGCGCACGCCGCCGGCTTCCAGCACTTCGCGCAGGCGCAGCCAGGGACGCGGGTCCTCCAGCTCCGGCGGCGAGTCCATGACGATGACCTCGCCTTCGGGACGGGCCGCGCCGGCGTGCACGCGGCCGCGCCAGTAGCTGCGGAAACCGGCGTCGAAGGAGGCGCGGACGAGGTCGAGGCGGTCGTCGCCGGTCGCGGCGCGGGCCCAGGCCAGGCGCGCGGCGTCGCGGTCGGAGGGGTGCGGCTGGGTCATGCGGGCTCCACGCGGCGAAGGCCGCCGGCGCACAGGGTAGCCGGCCGGGCGCGGAGCGCAACCGCACGGCCCGAACGTCGCGGCCGCGGGCGTCGTTGCGGCCGCTTGTTGTAGGAGCGGCGCAAGCCGCGACCGCGGGGTGTCCGCCCGCGTCGTGGCCTTCGGCGCAGTTGCGTTGTCGCGGTCGCGACTCGCGCCGCTCCCACAGGGGAGCAGCGTTGTCGCCGGTCAGCCAAAAAGTGTAGGGCGAAGCCCGCGACGCCTTCGGCCGGGAACGGTCGCCACCGCCACTCCCAGCGTCGTGCGCCGCGGGCCCCGCCCTACGGGTGCCCGGGTGGAACCTCGCCGCGCGCCGGTCCTGGAGCGCGCGCGGCGGTGCAACGTCGACTCGATCAAACCCAACGGATGAAGCGCGCAACGGTGAAGCCGGAATCCGAAATCCGCGTCGCCGCGGGGTACAGCACGCAGCGAAGCCGGCGCGGGTTCCGACCCGTCGCGGCGGCACATCCGCGACGGTGCGTCCTAGGCGCGCGCCGGTCGCGCCCGGCTTCGCTGCGTATGCCGCGCTTGGCTCAGGCGGCAATCTCCTCGGCCTGCAACGACTTCAGCCATTCGTCGTCGGAGCCTTCGTTGACGCCCTCGAACAGGAACGTCGACAGGTAGCGTTCGCCGGTGTCGGGCAGCATCGCCAGCAGCACCGAGCCTTCCGCCGCGTTTTGCGCGACTTCCAGCGCGGCGGCGACGGTGGCGCCGGCGGAGATGCCGACGAACAGGCCTTCCTCGGCGGCGAGGCGGCGCGCGGTGTCGCGCGCGAGCACGTCGTCGATCGGACGGATCTCGTCGGCGATGCCGCGGTCGAGCACGGCCGGGACGAAGTCCGGGGTCCAGCCCTGGATCTTGTGCGGCTGCCAGTCCTTGCCGCCGAGCAGCGAGGCGCCGGCCGGCTCGGAGGTGACGATCTTCAGGTCCGGCCGAGCCAGCTTGAGGATCTGGCCGGCGCCGCTGAGGGTGCCGCCGGTGCCCCAGCCGGACACGAAGTAGTCCAGCCGCTTGCCGGCGAAGTCGCGCAGGATCTCCGGACCGGTGGTGTTGCGGTGGTAGGCCGGGTTGGCCGGGTTCTCGAACTGGCGGGCGAGGAACCAGCCGTGCTGCTCGGCCAGTTCGGCGGCCTTGCGCACCATGCCGGTGCCGCGCTCGGCGGCCGGCGTCAGGATGACCTTGGCGCCGTACGCGCGCATCAGCTTGCGCCGCTCGATCGAGAAGGTCTCGGTCATCACCGCCACGAACGGATAGCCGCGCGCGGCGGCGACCATCGCCAGGGCGATGCCGGTGTTGCCCGAAGTCGCTTCCACGATCGTCTGGCCGGGCTTGAGCAGGCCGCGCTGCTCGGCGTCGAGCACGATCGCCAGCGCGAGCCGGTCCTTGACCGAGCCGCCGGGATTGAACGATTCGACCTTGGCGTAGAGGGTGACGTGCTTGGGCGCGATGCGGTGGAGCTTGACGATCGGCGTGTCGCCGATGGTGTCGAGGATGCTTTCGTGCAGCGACATGAGGAGGCTCCCGTGGCGTGGGGTATGAGGAATCGGGTGGCGCGGAATCAGGCGGCCCGGGCCAGCGCGGCGTCGGCGGGCGGTTCGGTCAGCGGCGCCGGGCCGAACCAGTGCAGGCGCTGCGCCAGCGCCGCGACTTCGCCGACGATCAGCAGCGCCGGCGACTGCACGCGATGGCCTTGCGCGCGTTCGGCGAGGTCGGCCAGGGTGCCGGTGACCACGCGCTGTCCGGGCCGCGAGCCGTTTTCGATCAGCGCGAACGGCGTGCTGGCGGAGCGGCCGTGTTCGATCAGTTTGTCGCGCAGCACGTCCAGGCCGGCCACGCCCATGTAGACGGCGAGGGTCTGTTTGTCCTGCGCCAGCGCCTGCCAGTCGAGGTCGCCGGCCGAATCCTTGAGGTGCGCGGTGACCAGGCGCAGCGACTGCGCGTGATCGCGATGGGTCAGCGGCACGCCGGCATAGGCGGCGCAGGCCAGCGCGGCAGTGATGCCGGGCACGACTTCGAAGCCGATGCCGGCCTGCGCCAGCACTTCCAGTTCTTCGCCGCCGCGGCCGAACACGAACGGATCGCCGCCCTTGAGCCGGACCACGCGCTTGCCGGCGCGCGCATGTTCGAGCATCAGCTCGTGGATGCGTTCCTGGGTGGTGTGGTGGTTGCCGGCCTGCTTGCCGACTTCGATCAGCTCGGCGTCGCGTCGCGCCAGTCGCAGCACGTCGCGGCTGACCAGGCGGTCGTGCAGGATCACGTCGGCCTGGTTGAGCGCGCGCAGGCCGCGCAGCGTCATCAATCCGGCGTCGCCGGGACCGGCGCCGACCAGCACCACCGAACCGGCCGGCGGCGCGGCGGGTTTGTCGTCGATCAGGGCCGCGCCGAACGCGCGTTGCGCCTCGTCGTGGCGGCCGTCGCGCAGCAGCGCCGGAATCGCGCCGGCCAGCACGCGTTCGAAGAAGCGGCGGCGCTGGCCGAGGTCGGGATAGTGGCGGCGGATGCGCGCGCGTTCGCGGTTGAGCAACTGCGCCAGCGCGCCCAGCGATTCGTCCAGCTCGGTCTCGAGTTTTTCGCGCAGGTGCCGCGCCAGCATCGGCGCGCCGCCGCCGCTGGAGATGGCGATCTGCACCGGCCCGCGCTCGACCCGCGCCGGCACGTGGAAGCCGGAGGCCTCGACGTCGTCGACCACGTTGACCCAGATCCGCCGCGCTTCGCCGGCCGCGGCGACCGCGCGGTTGACCGCGGCGTCGTCGGTGGCGGCGATCGCCAGCCAGGCTTCATCCAGCCACTGCGGCGCGAATTCGCCGGGCAAGTGTTCGATGCGCCCTTCGGCGGCCCAGGCGCTCAAGCCCGGATTGAGCGTGGGCGCGCCGACCCGCACCGTGGCGCCGGCGTCGAGCAGGGCCGCGGTCTTGCGCTGGGCGACCGCGCCGCCGCCGACCACCAGCACGCCGCGGCCGCGCAGGTCGGCGAACAGCGGGAACAAGCCGCCGCCCGGCCGTTCGCCGGCCTGCGGTGCGTTGTCGTGCTCGGAGCGGGACGAGGCGCGGGTCACGGCGGCGTGGGGCGTCGGGAGGGAGGATGCGACGACCCTACGGCCGTCGCCCGGCGCGGCGGAAATGACGGCCCCGCCTTTGCACATGCCGTCACGTAATGAGCCGCAGCGTTGCCGGACGGATACTGGACACGGGTTATACGGCTGGTTAATCTATAAATCCTTTCATCCGAATAGAGCGATAAATACGTGGACACGATGTGCCAGCGAATGCGTGCGATGCGCCCGAGCCGCCGCGGCAACGCGGCCGCCGGCTGTTGTCGCAGCCGCGCCGTTCGCCGCATCGCGCCCCGACACTCTTTCTGGATCGCCACCCCATGACCCTCACCCAGCTGCGCTACCTGGTCGCCATCGCCGATTCCGGCCTCAACATCACCCTCGCCGCCGAACGCGTCCACGCCACTCAGCCCGGCCTGTCCAAGCAGCTCAAGCAGCTCGAGGACGAGCTGGGCTTTCTGTTGTTCGTGCGCAAGGGCCGCAGCCTGGAGGCGATCGCGCCGGCCGGCGAGCGTGTGCTCGCGCATGCGCGGCGCATCCTCGAGGAGGCGGCCAACATCCGCGCCTACGCCGCCAACGAGCGCGGCCAGCACGCCGGCCGGCTGGTGCTGTCGACCACCCACACCCAGGCGCGCTACGTGCTGCCGCCGGCGATCGCCCAGGTCAAGCGCGACTTCCCCCAGGTCAGCGTGCACCTGCAGGCCGCGGCCGACGGCGAGGTGCTCGCGCATCTCTCGCACGGCAACGCCGATCTGGCGGTGATCAGTACCGCCGGCGCGCCGCCCGAGGGCGGCCTGGCGGTGCCGTTGTTCCGCTGGCGCCGGGTGGTGCTGGTGCCGCGCGCGCATCCGCTGGCCAAGCTCGACCGCGCGCCGACCCTGGCCGAACTGGCGGCGCAGCCGCTGATCAGCTACGAATCCTCGACCCGGCCCGAATCCTCGCTGCGCCGCGCCTTCGCCGCCGGCGGCCACGAGCCGCAACTGGCGATGACCGCGCGCGACGCCGACCTGATCAAGACCTACGTGCGCACCGGCCTGGGCGTGGGCCTGCTGGCCGAAATGGCGGTGACCTCGCGCGACGACGATCTCAAGGCCCTGACCGCGCCCGACGCGGTGCCCGAATGCATCACCTGGGCGGTGATCCCGCGCGCGCGCGTGCTGCGCGACTATGCGCTGGAACTGGTCCACGGCCTGGCGCCGCAGATCGACCGGCGCGACCTGCGGCGGGTGCTGGAAGGCAACCTCGAACCGGCGTGGCCGAAGGCGCCGAGCTGGATCGAGCTGACCCAGTCGATCAGTTCCTGAGCGCGGGTGGATACCGCGAATCCCGCGCGATGCCTCGCGCGGCGAGGCGCGGAGGATTTTCGTTTCCACCTCCTTCCCGATCGCGAAATCGCTGCGCGATCTGCCTGTAGGAGCGACGCGAGTCGCGACCGCGGGGCGGCCGCTCGCGGCGGAAGTTTCGTCGCAGCCGCATGGTCGCGGTCGCGACTTGCGTCGCTCCTACAGGGGGCATCCGGCTTCGACCGCGATCTGCCTGTAGCAGCGTCGCAGCGGCGTCGCCCCGGCCGCGATCAGGCGGCCTGGTTCTCCTGCGCCGGCTCGCTGTCGAAGTGCAGCCCGCATTCGCGCTTGAGTCCGAAGAAGCGGGTGTCTTCCTCGCGCATGCCCGGCTCCAGCCGGCGCGTGGTGTGGACGTCGCCGATGGATACGTAGCCGTCGTGCCACAGCGGGTGATAGGGCAGTTCGTGCGTCTGCAGGTACTGCCACACGTCGCGGTCGCTCCAGTCGGCCAACGGATGCAGCTTCCAGCGGCCGTCCTTGAGTTGCAGGAACTCCAGCCCGGCGCGGCTGCCCGATTGGCTGCGGCGCAGGCCGGCGATCCAGGTGCGCACGCCCAGTTCGGCCAGTGCGCGCTGCATCGGCTCGACCTTGCGCAGGCGGTTGTAGCGCTCCAGGCCTTCCAGCCCCTGTTCCCACAGTTTGCCGAAGCGCGCTTCCATCCACGCCGCGCCCATCTGCGGGCGATAGACCTTGAGGTTCAGCGCCAGGCGTTCGCCGAGTTCGTCGATGAAGCGGTAGGTTTCCGGGAACAGGTAGCCGGTGTCGATCACGATCACCGGAATGCGCGGCGCCTGCCGCGCGACCATGTGCAGCGACACCGCCGACTGCGCGCCGAAGCTGGACGACAGGGCGTGTTCGCCGGCGGTGTTCTCCAGCGCCCAGGCCACGCGCTGCTCGGCCGTCTGGGTTGCCAGCCAGGCGTTGAGTTCGGCGAGCGCGCGCGGCGACTCGGCGGCGGTGACGGGATCGGTCGGAGCGCTCATGGGCGGGCCTGTGCAACCAGTTCGACGGGGATGCCGGTGGGCGTGGGATAGGGCACCGTCACGACCTGACGGCGCACCAGGTAGTCGCCGAAGCCTTCGCCGTCTTCGCGCTCGCCGGCGTAGCCGGCCAGCAGCGGATCGAGCGCGGCGAGGATCTCGGCCTCGACGATGTTTTCGCGATACAGCGTGTTCAGGCGCTGGCCGCGATGGTCGGCGCCGAGCATCAGGTTGTAGCGGCCCGGCGCCTTGCCGACCAAGGCGATCTCGCCCAGGTAGGGGCGCGAGCAGCCGTTGGGGCAGCCGCTGAGGCGCAGGTTGATCGGCGCGTCGGCGATCGCATGGCGCTGCAGCAACGTTTCCAGCGCGTCGACGAACTCGGGCAGGTAGCGCTCGGCCTCGGCCATGGCCAGGCCGCAGGTCGGCAGCGCCACGCAAGCCAGCGCGTTGCGCCGCACCGGGCTGGCGCTGACGTGGCCGTCCAGGCGGTGCTGCGCGACCAGCGCATCGACGCGCTCGCGCGACGCCGCCGGCACGCCGGCGATGGTCAGGTTCTGGTTCGGCGTCATCCGGAACTGCGCGCCTTCGGCGTCGAGCAGCAGTTCGGCGATCGCGCGCAAGCCGCTGAGGTGGGTCACTTCCTCGCCGCGGCCGTCGAGCGCGCCGTCGACGATGCGTCCGGCGGGAATGCGCAGGGTCAGGTGCGCGCGGCCGTCGTCGCCCTCGACCCAGCCGAAGCGGTCGCCGTTGTGGCGGAAGGCGAACGGACGCGCCGGAAGGAGAGTGAAACCGGCGCGCCGTTCGACTTCCGCTTTGAACCAGTCCAGACCGCGATCGTCGATGGTGTACTTGAGCCGCGCGCGCTTGCGCACCTGGCGGTTGCCGAAATCGCGCTGGGCGGTGACCACGGCCACGCCGACCGCGATCACCTGATCCGGGGTGACGAAGCCGATCACGTCGGCGACGCGCGGGTAGGTCTCGGCGTCGCCGTGGGTCGCGCCCATGCCGCCGCCGACGGTGACGTTGTAGCCCAGCAGCTCCCCGTCTTCGAGGATGGCGATGTAGCCCAGGTCCTGGGCGAACACGTCGACGTCGTTGTACGGCGGGATCGCGAAGCCGATCTTGAACTTGCGCGGCAGGTAGGCCTGGCCGTAGATCGACTCGTCCTCGCTGCCGCTGCCGGCGACGAGTTCCTCGTCGAGCCAGATCTCGTAATAGGCGCGGGTCTTCGGCAACAGGTGTTCCGACAGCGCCGCGGCCTGGGCGAACACCTGCGCGTGGCTGGCGCTGACCTGCGGATTGGCCGCCACCGCGACGTTGCGGTTGACGTCGCCGCACGCGGCGAGGGTGTCGAGCAGGGCGGCGTTGATCGCCTGCATCGTCGCCTTGAGCTCGGTCTTGATCACGCCGTGGTACTGGAACGCCTGGCGGGTGGTGATGCGCAGGCCGCGCTCGGCGAAACGGGTGGCGACGGAATCGAGCTTGAGCCATTGCTGCGGCGAGACCACGCCGCCCGGGGTGCGGGTGCGGATCATGAAGCTGTAGGCCGGCTCCAGCTTGGCCACGCGGCGCTCTTCGCGCACGTCGCGGTCGTCCTGCTGGTAGCTGCCGTGGTACTTGATCAGGGTCTGGTCGTCGTCGTTGAGCGCCCCGGTCAAGGGGTTGGCCAGACTCTCCAGCAAGCTGCCGCGCAGGCGCGCGCTGGACTGCTTGATGTCCTCGACCGAATGCGCGCTCATGCGGCGGCTCCGGCGAAGCCGCGGCGGAAGGCCCGCAGTTGCAGCCCGAACGGAGCGCGTCGCGACGGCGGCGGCGCGTTCTTGTCGGCGCGCTCGTGAACGCCGGCGCGGGGTTCGCGCTCCATCCGGACTGCCGGGGCAAGCGGTGCGGGCGCGCAGCCGGGCGTCCCGCGACGCTCAGTAGAACCCACAACCGCACCGTCGGCCTGCGACGCGCGGCGCGGTTCGACGAAGTAATGTTCCGACCAGCGGACAGCGACGGCGTACATCAGTAGACATCCCGGGCGTAGCGCCCTTGTTGTTGCAGATCGTTGAGGTAGTCCTCGGCGGCTTCGTCGCCGCGGCCGCCGTGTTCGGCGATCGCCGCCAGCAGCGCGGCATGCACGTCCTTGGCCATGCGCGTGGCATCGCCGCACACGTACAGGTGGGCGCCGTTCTGCAGCCAGTCGTAAAGTTCGCGGCCGTGCTCGCGCAGGCGGTGCTGGACGTAGACCTTGTGCGCCTGGTCGCGCGAGAACGCCAGGTCCAGCCGGTGCAGCTGGCCGGACTTCAGCGCCGCCTGCCACTCGGTCTGGTAGAGGAAGTCGGTGCGGAAATGCGGGTTGCCGAACAGCAGCCAGTTGCGCCCGGACGCGCCGTCGGCGGCGCGGTCCTGGACGAAACCGCGGAACGGCGCCACGCCGGTGCCCGGGCCGATCATGACGATGTCGCGGCTGCCGTCGGCGGGCAGGCGGAAGCGTTCGTTGGCTTCGATGAACACCGGCAGGCGCTCGCCTTCCTCGGCGCTGGCGAGCTGGTGCGAGGCCGCGCCCCAGCGCAGGCCGAGTTCGCTTTCGTACTCGACGTGGGCCACGGTCAGGTGCGCTTCCTCGCCGACCGCCTTCTGGCTGGAGGCGATCGAGTACAGGCGCGGAGTCAGCGGGCGCAGCGTGGCGACCAGTTCCTCGGCCGACCAGGCGCCATCGTAGCGCTGCAGCAGGTCGATCACCTGGCTGCGCGACAGCAGTTCGGCCAGCGACGCCGACTGGTCGGGCGCGAGCAGCCGGTTGAGTTCGTCGCTGCGCGCGTGCGCGGCGTGGCTGGCGACGAACGGACGCGCGAGCTTGGTCAGCTCGCGCTTCTCGCCGAGCCATTGGCGCAGCGGCAGGTTCTGGCCGGCGTGGGCGACGGCGGCGTCGCCGTCGAGCTGCAGCGTCTCCAGCACCGCCTGCACCAGCGCGGGCGGGTTGCGCGGCCACAGGCCGAGCGCGTCGCCGGGCTGGTAGTGCAGGCCGGAATCCTCCAGCGACAGCTCGATGTGGCGGATGTCCTTGTCGGCGGCGACCGCGCCGCGCGCGCTGCTGGCGCGGGCGATCAGGCGGCGGTTGCCGATCAGCTCAGCGGCGAACGGCGCGTCGCGGTGATGGGTCGGCGCGGCCGGCGCGATCGGGCGCAGCGGCGTCACCGTCGCCAGGTGCGCGGCGGCCGGCTTCAGGGTGTCCTTGGCCTGGGCCAGTGCCTGCTGCAGCCACGGGCCGGACACGGTTTCGATGTCGAGGTCGGCGTCGCCGCGGGCGAAGGCGCGGGTGGCGCCGAGTTCGGCCAGGCGTGCGTCGAGGCGGGCGCCGATCGCGCAGAACTGCGGATAGCTCGAATCGCCGAGGCCGAGCACGGCGTAGTGCACACCCTTAAGCTCGGGCGCGCGCTTGCCGGCGATGAAGTCGACCAGGCCGCGCGCGTCGTCCGACGGATCGCCGTCGCCCTGGGTGCTGACCACCAGGTACAGCAGGCGCTCGCCCTTGAGTTCGCGGGTCGGGTAAGCGTCGGCGCGCAGCAGGCGCACGCCCAGGCCGGCGGCCTCGGCCTGCGCGGCGAGCTGTTCGGCCAGGCGCTTGGCGTTGCCGGTCTGGCTGCCGTAGACCACGGTCAGCCGCTCGCCGGTCTTGCTCTCGACCGCAGCCGGCGCGGCGGCCGTGGCCACGGCGAGGCCGGAGCGGGCCAGCCCGGCGGCATAGCCGGACAGCCACCACAGGCTGTCGCGATCCAGGCCGTCGGTGAGACGGGCGAGCGAGTCGAGCCGGTCGGCCGGCAGCGGCGCGGCGAGCAGGGGCGGAGCGGCGAGGGGCTGCGCGGGCAGCGCGGCGGACGGGGCGGCGGCAGGCACGGTGGCGGTCTGCGTCTGGCTTCGGAATCCGCAGGCTACGAGCCCGCGCCGGGCGCGCGGAAAGGATGCTCGGTTATTCGTTAATGCCTTGCGTTCATTTCTCCCCGAATCCGGGGGGATTTCTAATGCGTTCCACGGCGGTGTCCGTGGCGGGGTCCGTTGAGGGCCGCCGCCGCTGTCGCCGCCGCCGCTGCCGCGCGGCCGGGTCCGCGCCGAGGCGGGCAGGACGGCGCGCCCGCATTCACGATCGCGGCGCGTCGCCCGGCGCGACCGGGTTCTCATTTGGATCGCGCCAACGGAAGCAATCGGCGCAGGCAGCGCGACACGCAACACACATTGTGATTCCATGGATGCCGGGTCGCCGCGCAGGCGTCCATGGAAGTCGGACCCAACCTTTTGCAGGCCGGACGCCGCCGCGTCGTCCCGCCGTCCCAGGAACGCGGCGAGCGAGCCCCTTTGCGATGAGTGCGTCACCCGTACCGAGCGCCGCCTTCGATCCCGTCTCCGACACGTCCACGCCGCTGGCCCAGGCGCTGAGCCATCTCGACCGGCTCGAAGCCGAGAGCATCCACATCCTGCGCGAGGTCGCGGCCGAGTTCCGCAACCCGGTGATGCTCTATTCCATCGGCAAGGACAGCTCGGTGCTGCTGCACCTGCTGCTCAAAGCGTTCTATCCCGCGCGCCCGCCGATCCCGCTGCTGCACGTGGACACCGGCTGGAAGTTCCGCGAGATGATCGCCTTCCGCGATCGCCGCGCCGCCGAGACCGGCGTCGACCTGCGCGTGCACATGAATCCCGACGGCCTGGCCCAGGGCATCGGCCCGGTCAGCCACGGCGCGGCCGTGCACACCGACGTGATGAAGACCCAGGGACTCAAGCAGGCGTTGGACTGGAACAAGTTCGACGCCGCCATCGGCGGCGCGCGCCGCGACGAGGAAAAATCCCGGGCCAAGGAACGCATCTTCTCGTTCCGCAATCCGCAGCACCGCTGGGACCCGAAGAACCAGCGCCCGGAGCTGTGGAACCTGTACAACACCCGCATCCACGCCGGCGAGAGCGTGCGCGTGTTCCCGATCTCGAACTGGACCGAGCTCGACGTGTGGCTGTACATCTTCCGCGAGCGCATCCCGGTGCCGTCGCTGTACTTCGCGGCCAAGCGCCCGGTGGTCGAGCGCGACGGCGCGCTGATCCTGGTCGACGACGAGCGCCTGCCGCTGCGCGCCGGCGAAACCCCGCAGGTGCGCAACGTGCGCTTCCGCACCCTGGGCTGCTATCCGCTCACCGGCGCGATCGAATCCGAAGCCGACACGCTGGAGAAGATCATCGCCGAGATGCTGGTGGCCACCACCTCCGAACGCCAGGGCCGGATGATCGACCACGATCCGTCCGCCTCGATGGAACGCAAGAAGCAGGAGGGCTACTTCTGATGGCCACGGGATTCGGAGTTCGGGATTCGGGATTGGCCGAAGCGGAACGCGGCGACGCGGGCGATGCGAAGTCGGAGGCGGGCGCGGGGAAAACGGGCGGCAGCGTGGTGGCGTTCGCCAATCCCGCATCGCCGGTCGCCAACGCCGCCGGCGAGGCCGTCGCCGATTACCTCAAGCAGCACGAGAGCAAGAGCCTGCTGCGCTTCATCACCTGCGGCAGCGTCGACGACGGCAAGAGCACCCTGATCGGGCGCCTGCTGCACGACACCCAGCGCCTGTTCGAGGACCAGCTGGCCGCGCTCGACGCCGACAGCCGCCGCCACGGCACCCGCAACGGCCAGATCGATTTCGCCCTGCTCGTCGACGGCCTCGCCGCCGAGCGCGAGCAGGGCATCACCATCGACGTGGCCTACCGCTACTTCGGCACCGAGCGGCGCAAGTTCATCGTCGCCGACTGCCCCGGCCACGAGCAGTACACCCGCAACATGGCCACCGGCGCGTCCACCGCCGACCTCGCCGTGGTGCTGGTCGACGCGCGCAAGGGCCTGCTGACCCAGACCCGCCGCCACAGCTACATCGTCTCGCTGCTCGGCATCCGCCACGTGTTGCTGGCGGTCAACAAGATGGATCTGGTCGGTTTCGACCAAGCCGTGTTCGAAGCCATCGTCGAGGAGTACCGCGAACTGGCGGCCAAGCTCGGCATCGACCACGTGCAGGCGGTGCCGCTGTCGGCGCTGGAAGGCGACAACCTCACCGCGCGCTCCGACGCCACGCCGTGGTACCGCGGCCCGAGCGTGCTCGAACACCTGGAAACCGTCGACGTCGCCCGCGACCGCGCCGAGCTGGGCCTGCGCCTGCCGGTGCAGTGGGTCAACCGCCCGCACCAGGATTTCCGCGGTTTCGCCGGTACCATCGCCGCCGGCAGCGTGCGTCCGGGCGACGAGATCGTGGCGCTGCCTTCGGGCCGGCGCTCGCGCGTGCAGCGCATCGTCACCGCCGACGGCGATCTGGCCCAGGCGGTGGCGGGGCAGGCGGTCACGCTGACGCTCGCCGACGAACTCGACATCAGCCGCGGCGACGTGATCGCCGGCGCGGCGCAACCGGCGCAGGTGGCCGACCAGTTCGCCGCGCACCTGTTGTGGATGGATGCGAATCCCTTGCTGCCCGGGCGTTCGTACTGGCTCAAGATCGGCACTCGCACGGTCAGCGCCAGCGTCACCGAGATCAAGCACAAGATCGACGTCAACACCCAGGCCCAGTTGGCCGCGCGCCGGCTCGAACTCAACGAAGTGGCCTCGTGCAACATCGGCCTGGACCAGCCGATCGCGTTCGAGGCCTATCGCGACAACCGCGAGCTCGGCAGCTTCGTCCTGATCGACCGCCAGACCCACGCCACCGTCGCCGCCGGCACCCTCGACTTCGCCCTGCGCCGGGCCGAGAACATCCACTGGCAGCCGGTCGACGTCGACAACGCCGCGCGCGCCCGCGCCAAGCAGCAGAAGCCGCGCTGCGTGTGGTTCACCGGCCTGTCGGGCTCGGGCAAGTCGACGATCGCCAATCTGGTCGACAAGCAACTGCACGCGCTCGGCCACCACACCTTCATCCTCGACGGCGACAACGTCCGTCACGGCCTCAACAAGGACCTGGGCTTCACCGACGCCGACCGGGTCGAGAACATCCGCCGCGTCGCCGAAGTCGCCAAGCTGATGACCGACGCCGGCCTGATCGTGCTGGTGAGCTTCATCTCGCCGTTCCGCGCCGAACGGCAACTGGCGCGCGAGCTGTTCGGCGCCGACGAGTTCGTCGAGGTGTTCGTCGACACGCCGCTGGAGGAAGCCGAGCGCCGCGACGTCAAGGGTCTGTACGCGAAAGCGCGCGCCGGCAAGATTCCGAACTTCACCGGCATCGACTCGCCGTACGAAGCGCCGGAATCGCCGGAATTGCATCTGGCGACGCTGGACGACGATCCGCAGGCGCTGGCCCAGCGCGTGGTCGACTACCTGCGCGATTGAGCGCGGCGGCTTCGCAGTCGCGTCGCGATCCGCCGCACCGCAGCGCGGCCGCGACTCGCGCGTTCCCGCAGGGCGCGATGCCGCTGCGTTGGCGCCCTGTAGGAGCGGCGCAAGCCGCGACCGCGCCACCGCAACGACGACGAACCTCGCGGCTACCGGCTTACCCGCAACCGCCGCGGCCTGCGTAGCCACAAAAACGAACGCCCCGGCATCCACCGGGGCGTTCTTGTCCGCGAAACGAAGAATCTAAACTTAGCCTTTCGCCGCCTTGCCGCGAATGAACTCGTACAGGAACAACAAGACGATCGCGCAGACCACCGACACGATCAGCCCGATGAAGCCGCCGCCGCCGTAGATGAGGCTGCCGACATACGCGCCGGCGATGCCGAGCAGGATGGTCAGGATCCATCCCATCGGATCCGCGCCCGGCTTGAAGAAGCGCGCGAGGATGCCGATGACCGCGCCGATGATGATCGTGGAAATGATGCCGCCGAACATGGCCTGCCTCCTCGAAGGAATGGAGCGCACCGGGATGGAGTGCGCAGGGATCATGTGAGCGCCGGCGTCGCCGCCGCGTGAGGGCGTCGCGGGTGGATTGGGCGGCGGTTAAGCCGGTGCCACCGGGCTGAAAGCGCGCCGCTCGCGGCGTGTTTTCGCTTGCGTGCGCAGCCCGTCGCGTGGTTTTTGCGCAGGCGCGACGCAGTCGATCCTGAGTGCGTCGCACCACCGGCGTCTACGCAGCGCGAGGCTCGGTCGCTCGAGCTTCGCGCCTCGCCGACAGCGTCGCCGTCGGCCCGCGCTGGCCGCGGCGGCATCGATGCCGCGCGCCGCGCCGCCGCTGCCACGGACGCGGACGCGGACAAAGAAAAAGCGGGCCGATCGGCCCGCCTTCTCATGCATCCATCGCCCGGGGGCGAGTGTCAGCAGCAGCCGTGGCCGCCGTGGCGATCGCCGCTGTCGGCGACGACCGCCGCGCCGGTGGTCTCGCCGCGCTGGCTGGCCTGGTGATGCTCGGCCACCACCCGCGCCACGCACGCGGTCACCCGCTTGCCCATCGGGATGTGCAGGAACTCGTTGGGGCCGTGCGCGTTGGAATGCGGGCCGAGCACGCCGGTGATCATGAACTGCGCGCCCGGGAACTTCTCGCCGAGCATGCCCATGAACGGAATCGAGCCGCCTTCGCCCATGTACATCGCGGGCTGGCCGAAGAACTCGCGGCTCGACGCGTCGATCGCCTTGGACAGCCACGACGACATCGCCGGCGCGTTCCAGCCGCTGGAGGACTTCTCCAGTTCCAGCGACACCTGCGCGCCGTTGGGCGGATCGCGCAGCAGCACTTCCTTCAGCAGTTCGCCGGCGCGCTTGCCGTCCAGGGTCGGCGGCAGGCGCAGCGACAGCTTGACCGAGGTGTAGGGACGCAGCACGTTGCCGGCCGAGGCCAGCGACGGCATGCCGTCCACGCCGGTCACCGACAGCGCCGGGCGCCAGGTGCGGTTGAGCACCAGTTCCGACAACTCATCGGCCATCGGCTTCATGCCCGGCAGGAACGGGAACTTGTCGTAGACCGCCGTGTCCAGGACCTTGGCCGCCTGGCGCGCCTGCTCCATGCGTTCCTCGGGCACCTCGACGTACAGGCCTTCGACCAGGATTTTGCCGCTGGTCTCGTCCTCCAGCCGCGAGAGCAGCTGGCGCAGCAGGCGGAAGCTCGACGGCACCACGCCCGAAGCGTCGCCGGAGTGCACGCCTTCGCTGAGCACCTTGACCGTGAAGTTGCCGCCGGCCAGGCCGCGCAGCGAGGTCGTGCACCACAGCTGGTCGTAGTTGCCGCAGCCCGAGTCCAGGCACACCACCAGCGAGGGCTTGCCGATGCGCTCGGCGAGGTGGTCGACGTAGGCCGGCAGGTCGTAGCTGCCCGATTCCTCGCAGGCTTCGATCAGGATCACGCAGCGCGAGTGCGGGACCTGCTGGTCCTGCAGCGCCAGGATCGCCGCCAGCGAGCCGAAGATCGCGTAACCGTCGTCCGCGCCGCCGCGGCCGAACAGCTTGTCGCCCTTGATCACCGGCTTCCACGGGCCGAGGTCGTCGTCCCAGCCGGTCATCTCCGGCTGCTTGTCGAGGTGGCCGTACAGCAGCACGCAGTCCTCGTCGCGCGTCTGCGCCGGGGCATCGGCGGCGCGCGCGGTCGCGCCGTCGAAGGCCGGGATGTCGATGAAGATCAGCGGCGTGCGGCCTTCCAGGCGCACCACCTCGACCTGCATGCCGGGAATGCTCTGGGCCTTGGCCCAGGACTCCATCAGCTTGACCGCGTCGTCCATGTAGCCGTGCTTGACCCAGTCGGCGTCGAACATCGGCGACTTGTTGGGGATGCGGATGTATTCGACCAATTGCGGGACGATTTCGTCGTCCCACTTCTGACCGACGTAGCGGTCGACCTTGCTGGCGTCCATGAACGGGGCCTCGGAGCTGGGGAAGGCCGCCATTTTACGCCGGTCCGGCCGTGTAGGACTTTTCCTACCCTGCGCTGCGGTTCCGCCCGACTTCGCCGGGGCGCAAGCGGCGATAACCTGTGCCCGTCGAGACATGGAGACTGTCTCCACCGGCAGACAAGGACTCAGGGAAGCAAGTCGGCCGGCCTGGAATGGAATCCAATCTCAAGGAGCTCAACATGAAGTCGTTTGCCCTCATCGCCAAGTCGCTGGTGCTCTCGCTGGTCCTCGCCGGCAGCGCCTACGCCTCCGAGAAGGTCAATATCAACAGCGCCGATGCGGCCACGCTGGACCGCGTGCTGCTCAACATCGGGGCGTCCAAGGCAGAAGCGATCGTCGCTTACCGCAAGGCCAACGGGGCCTTCCGCAGCGTCGAACAGCTGGCCCTGGTCAAGGGGATCGGTCTGAAGACGGTGGAAAAGAACCGGGACCGTATCGTGGTGGGTGGGGCGCCGGCGCAGGGTCGTCCCATCAACACCGCCGGCGCCATCGCGGCGCCGCGCGCCGCCAGTAAGCGCTGAACAAGCCTGCCGGCACCGTACGGATGCGGAGCCGGTAGCTGATCGGGCAAGGAGGCCCGAAGGATTCGGGGGGAGGTCCCTGGACACGGAAGTACGCTGCCCCGCCGCGGATGGATCCGCGGCGGGGCGCACCCAACCGAAGCGACGCAGCCCCGCTGCCCCACACCCGAAGCCCCGCATCCCCAGGACGCCCTCTCCGCGTCGCTGGTTTTTGTCGTTGGCACGCCGCAAGCCCCCGTAGGGCGGAGCAAGCCGCGACCGCGCAACTCCATCCGCCCGCGCCCCTACCCATCACAACGAACTTCCACGCCCGGCGCCCGTCCGCGGCCCCGCAAGACTTGGGCCCCTTGCCCACACCCACTAGACTGGCCTCTCCATTCAGCCAGTCGCAGCGCCATGCCCACCCGCCCGTCCTGGTGCATCCCCGCCAACGAGTACCGCCGCGAGCGCTGGCGCAACCAGTTCGGCTGGACCCGCGAGATCGTGCGCATGCGCCGCGAGGCCGGCCGCGACCGTCCGGCCGCTGGCGAGGAAGACTGGGACTGGCGCCTGTCGATCGCCGAAATCGAAAGCGACGCCCCCTTCTCGGCGTTCCCGGGCGTCGATCGGGAACTGGTCCTGCTCAGCGGCAACGGCCTGCGCCTGCGTTTCGACGACGGCGAAGCGGTCGAGCTGCACCCGCCGCACGACAAGCTGCGCTTCGCCGGCGAACGCACGGTGACCGGCGAGCTGATCGACGGCCCCACCCACGACTTCAACCTGATGTGGCGCCGCGGCCGGGTCCGCGCCGAACTCTGGCACCGGCCGCTGGTCGGCCCGATGGTGCTGTTCGCCGAGCCCGGCCAGAGCTGGGCCGTGCACCTGTTGGCGGGCCAGGCGCACTTCGCCGACGGCTCGGGACTCGCGCCGCTGCAGGCGGGCGATACCGCGATCCTGGCCGCGGGCGAGGATCGCCTGCGCCATGTGCTGGAAGGCGGCGGCGAAGTGCTGTTGGTGCGCGTCGGCGAAGCCTGAGCCGCGTCGGCGATCGCTGCGAACGACGGCGGCGGCGATGAAGCGATGGCTGTCGTGATCGGTAGGTGGGAGGGCCTTCAGGCCCGACGCTTTCCGCTCAGGCCGCCGTGTCCTTCGCGGTAAGCCCAGTGTCGCGGTCGCGGCTTGCGCCGCTCCTACAGTCGGACTTCCGGCGGCGCTAGTACCTGTGGGAGGGCCTTCAGGCCCGACGCTTGCCGCTCAGATCGCCGCGTCCAAGCAGAACGAGCACCGATCAATACACATCGCGCCGATAACGCCCGTCTGCCGCCATCGCCTCCAGCACCTCGTCGCCGAGCGCCTCGCGCAGCACCGCGTCCACCGCCGGCGCCATCCCTTCCAGGCTGCCGCAGACATAGACCGAAGCGCCGGCATCGACCCACTCGCGCACCTGCGCGATGCGTTCGCGCAAACGGTCCTGCACGTACACTCGCTGCGCGCCGTCGCGCGAGAAGGCGTAATCGGCGCGTTCGATGCGCCCTTCGGCCAGCCACGCGTCCAGTTCGTCGCGGTAATGCAAGTCGCAGGCCGCGTTGCGTTCGCCGAACAGCAACCAGTTGCGGTGACGGCCGGCGTCGATGCGTTCGCGCAGCAGCGCGCGCAGTCCGGCCAGGCCGGTGCCGTTGCCGATCAGGATCAACGGCCGCGCGTCGGCGGGCGCGTGGAAGGACGGATTGGAGCGGATGCGCAGGTCGATCGTCGCGCCGTCGCCGGCGTATTCGGTCAGCCAGCCGCTGCCCAGGCCCGGGCGGCCGTCGTCGCGACGCATCTGTCGTACCAGCAGGCGCAGCGCGCCGTCGGCGGGAACCGAAGCGATGGAGTATTCGCGGTGCGGCAGCGGCTCCAGGGCGTCGGCCAGCGCCTGCGCGCTCTTGCCGCGCGCGTCGGCGGCGGCGGGCAGGCGCGAACGTTGCAGCAGATCGGCCAGCGCGAGGTCGGCCTCGTCGCGACGCACGCGCGCGGCGCCGTCGAAGCCGTTCGCGGCCAGCCATTGCACGACGTCGTCGGGCGGGTTGCGCGGCCCGATCTCGGCGATGTCGCCGGCTTGCCATTGCAGCGCCGAACCGTCGGCCGGCACCAGGGCGAGATGGAAGGCGGCCGCGCCGGCGCTGCCCGGATTCGAGACGCGTCGCTCGCGCAGACGCCACGGCGCGTAGGCCGGTGCGCTCCAGTCGGGCAGGTCGGTGCGGCCGGCGAGCAGGCCGAGGTGATGCTGCCAATGGCGCAGCGCGCCGGCTTCGCCGTTGTCGACTTCGACCAGATCGAACAGCGCTTGCGCGCCGGCGTGGCGCAGCCAGTGGTCGAGGCGATGGCCGAACGCGCAGTACTCGGCGTACTCGCGATCGCCAAGCGCGAGCACGCCGTAGCCAAGCTGCGGCAGCGGCGTCGCCGCGCCCATCGCCTTGCGCACGAACGCGGCGGCGCTGTCGGGCGCGTCGCCTTCGCCGGTGGTGCTGACCACGAACAGCGCACGGCGGTAGTGCGCCAGCTGCGCGGCATCGAGCGTGCCGAGCACGGCCAGATCGGCGCTCAGGCCGGCGTCGCGCAGCGCCTGCCAGCTGCGCCGGGCGAGTTGTTCGGCGAAGCCGGTCTGGCTGGCGAAGGCGACCAGCCAGTCGCCGCGGCGGTCGGCATGGATCGCCGGCAGGGCCTCGCGTCGCGCGCTGCGCCTGCGCGAGACCGCGACCGCGGCGACGAAGCCGGCATACGCGGCGACCAGCGCGGCGGCCATCCACCAGCGGCCGCGGCCGGGCGCGATCCAGTGCCAGGCGTCGGCCTGCCAGCGCGCCAGCGCCACGGCCAGCGCCGCCAGCGCGAGCAACGCCAGCGCGTTGCCGAGCAGCGAGCGATCGAATGCGCGTTCGCGCGCGCCGGAGTCGGAGGTCATGCGGAACGTTGCCGGGCGACGAAGCCCGGGGTGGCGCGGGCGACGAAACCCTCGCCCTCGCGCAGCACGAACAACGCGGCGAGCTGGCGGCGGTTGGCGTAGGCGAGCCCGGCGCGGGCACCGAGCACGGTCAGGGCGGTGGCGAGCGCGTCGGCGTGCATGCAGCGTTCGTGCAGGACGGTGACCGAGGCCACCGCGTTGTCGATCGGCGCGCCGGTGCGCGGATCGAGGGTGTGCGAATAGCGGTGCGCGCAGCCGGTGGGCGCGCCAGAACGTTCGCCGCCGGTGTGTTCGAAGCTTGATGGCTCGAAGTAGCGGCGGTAGTCGCCGGAAGTGGCGATGGACAGGTTATCGAGTGCGATCACCGCGGCGGCTTCGTCCTCGCGCCCGGGCTGTTCGACCGCGATGCGCCAGGCCGAGCCGTCGGGCTTGCGCCCGTGCGCGCGCAGTTCGCCGCCGACTTCGACCAGACAATCGGCCACGCCGTGCGCAAGCAGCCAGTCGGCGACGCGGTCGACGCCGTAGCCCTTGGCGATGGAGGAGAAATCCAGATACGCGCCGCCCGGTTGCGACAAGACGCGAGCGAGCGGATCGAAATGCAACCGACGCCAATCGACGCGTTCGCGCGCCTGCGCCAGCGGCGCGGCGGCCGGCGCCCGCGTGCGCGCGCCGGCGGGGCCGAAGCCCCACAGGTCGGCGAGCGGGCCGATGGTCGGGTCGTAGGCGCCGTCGGTATCGGCGGCCAGCGCCAGCGCCGCGTGCAGCACTTCGGCGAACGGCGCCGGCAGGACGTGCGCGCTGCCGGCCGTGGCGCGGTTGTAGCGGCTGATGTCCGAATCGGTTTCCCAGGTGCTCATTTGCGCGACGACTTGGTCGAGCATGGCCTGGATGCCGCGTTCCAGGCCGATCAAGGCCGACACCGGCGCGATCAGCTTGACCGACCACGTAGTGCCCATGCTCAGTCCGCGCAATTCGTGCAGCGCGGCGGGCGTGGACATCGCGGTGGCGTCGAGCGTCGTGCTCGCGGCGAAGTTCGCCGAGTACGTCGGCGCGAAGGCACCTGTCGCGAGCGTGTCCCGCGCACCCGCGCCCGCGCCGTGGACGGGCGCCACGGCGCCCGTCCACGACCACATCGGCTGCGGCGCGCGCGCGGTCATCGCTTACTGCGGCAGCACTTCGAACACCGCCACGTAGCTCAGGCGGCGCTGCTTGGCGTCGGGCAGGGTGGTCTTGGCGTCTTCGCTGGCGGTTTCCAGCCAGTACATGCCGGCCTGCGGCCACTTCACTTCGAACTTGCCGTCGGCGCCGGTGGTGACGAGGATCTCGGCCTGTTCGTTGCGGTAGCGGGTCGCGCCCGGCACGACTTCGATCTTCAGGCCCGAGGCCGGCTTGCCGTCGATCAGCAGCTGGAAGGTCGCCGCTTCGCCGGCGAACAAGTCGTTGGGATGGGTCACCGGCACCAGCTCGATGCCCTTGCCGGTGGTCTTGAACACGCCCGTGCTCGGCTTGCCGACGGTGGCGAAGGTCTCGACCCGGCCCAGGCTCTCGGACGCGTTGACCTCGGTCGCGCCGGCCGGGATCGCGCCCTTGAACTCGCCGGCCTTGCCGCGCCAGCGCTTGGCTTCGCCGCCGAGCTTGTAGCTGGCGAACATGCCTTCGTTGTTCATCGCGATCTTGTAGGTGCCTTCCTGCTGCAGTTGCAGGTCGAACACGCTGCGCAGCTTGCCGGTGGCGCCGTTCTGCGGCGCGACGCTGCTGCCGTCCGGCGCGGTCACCTGCAGCCGCTCCAGCGGCAGCGGCACGTGGTTGAAATAGAACAGGTCGTTGGACACGGCCGCGTCGACCGTCATCCACGAGCCCTTGTCGGAGAACACGGTCTGCGAGGGCTGCAGCCAGGCCTTGTGGGCGTGGGCGCTGCCGGCCAGGGCGAGGGCGGCGAGGGCGGTGGCGAGTACGAGTTTGGTTTTCATGGCTGGGGTCCGGGAATGAAGGGAATGCGGAGGAAAAGCAGCGTGGATGGATCGCGAGGCCGGGCGGAACCGTTCGCAACGAAGCGGCGAACGCGGCGGGATGCCGGCGCGGCGGGAAACAGCGCCATCGCGTCGTTTGCCCGCATCGCCTTCGGTCCCCGCTCGATCAGGGCTTCACTACCAGCCCGACCTTGCCCAACTCGGTCTTGCCTTGCGCCGACAGCTTCTGCGCCTTGGCCGGCCATTCGAACGGGATGCTCAGCATCTCGCGGCCGCCGACTTCGCGCGCGGCTTCCACCACCAGGGTGTAGCTGCCCGGAGCGAGGCCGGCGAGTTGCTTGGAGCCGCCCTTGAAGGCGACCGCGTGCTGGCCGACCGGACGGGTCGCGCCGCTGACGCCGTCGACCGGCATGCTCAGGGTGCGGCCGCTGCGCCGCCACCACTGGCGCATGTCCTTGAGCCACTTGGTGCCTTCGCCGTTCTTCATGTCCACGTCGTACCAGACGAGCAGGTTGCTCGCCACGGAGTTGTCGGCCTTCTCGATCCAGGCGGCGACGTAAGGACGGTGATACTCGGCCGCGTTGATGCGCGGCACTTCGATGTTGAGTTCCAGATCGGCGGCGAACGCCGGCAGCGGCAGGGTCAGCGCCGGGATCAGGATCTTGAACATGGACGGCTTCATGGAGCGCTCCGGAAAGTTGCGGTGAATGTCTTCGGATTCTTCAATGCATGAACAAGACGACGATCAGCAGCGGCAGCAGCAGCCCGGCGACCACCAGCGGCCAGGTCTTGCCGCGCTGGCGCGCGTGCAGCTGCAGCAGCCACAGGCCGGTCAGCGCGAACAGCAGGCAGGCCACCGCGAACAGGTCGATGAACCAGCGCCAGGCGGTGCCGGTGTTGCGGCCCTTGTGCAGGTCGTTGAGCCAGGCGATCCAGCCGCGGTCGGTGCGTTCGTATTCGATCGCGCCGCTCTCGCGGTCGATGCTGATCCAGGCGTCGCCGCCGGGACGCGGCAGCGACACGTAGACCTCGCTGTCGCTCCACTCGCCCTTGCGCCCGTCGGTGCGTACGTCCAACGCATCGGCGAGCCAATCGTTGACGCTGCCCGGCAGCGGCGCGTCGGCGGCGCGCTCGCCGCTCAGGTTGCGCAGCAGGCTCGCCGGCAGGGTTTCCTTGAGATTGACCACGCGCGGCTTGGATTCGATCTGCGCGGCGTGGTTGAGGGTGATGCCGGTGACCGAGAACAGCAGCAGCGCGACCAGGCTCAGCGCGGCGCTGATCCAATGCCAGCGGTGCAGGGTCTTGAGCCAGTACGCGCGGCGGTTCGGGTCGGCGCCGTTGGCGGCCGCGGCGCTCACGTCTGGCTCCAGCGCCGCAGCAGGTTGTGGTAGACGCCGGTCAGCTGCACCAGCGCCGGATGCTCGGGCACGTCCGCGCTCAGGCGGCGGATCGACACGTCGAGCTCGAACATCAGCCGCCGCTGCGCGTCTTCCGCGAGCAGGCTCTGGATCCAGAAGAACGACGCCGTGCGTACGCCGCGGGTCACCGGAGTGACCTTGTGCAGGCTGGTGCCCGGGTACAGCACCAGGTCGCCAGCCGGCAGCTTGACGCTGTGCGAGCCGTAGGTGTCCTCGATCACCAGTTCGCCGCCGTCGTATTCGTCGGGCGCGCTGAGGAACAAGGTCGCCGACAGGTCGGTGCGCACCGCGTCCATGCCGCCGCGGCTGCGGTCGTAGCGGATCGCGTTGTCGACGTGGAAGCCGAACGACTGCCCGCCGGCATAGCGGTTGAACAGCGGCGGATACACGCGCTGCGGCAGGGCGGCGGAGAAAAAGGTGGAATTCCGCGACAGCGCGTCGAGGATCAGCGCGCCGAGTTCGCGCGCGGCCGGATCGGTCTCCGGCAGTTGCGCGTTGTCCTTGGCCTTGGCCGATTGATGGCCGGCGGTGATGCGTCCGTCGGCCCAGCCGGCCTGGTCCAGGCGCGCCCGGCAATGGGCGACCTGTTCGGCGGTGAGAACCTTGGGCACGTGCAGCAGCATGGTTACCTCGATGCGGCCGCCCGGCGGATCCGGGCGGCGCGCGTGGCCGGGAAGCGTCGATTAGACCGTGAAGCCGACGCCTCCCGCCACTTGGCTTGCGGTCAGAACGAGAAGTTGGCGCTCAGCACCACCTGGCGGCCGTCGCCCGGGGTGGCCCAGCCGTTGTTGCGGATGCGGGTGAAATACTCTTCGTCGCTCAGGTTGTTGACGTTGAGCTGCAGCTGGGCCTGGCGGCTGATCTTGTAGGCGACCATCGCGCGGTGGGTCCAGTAGCTGCCGTAGGTGGTCAGCGGGCCGTTGACGTTGGTCGCGCTGTGCTGGGTCAGCCAGATCTTGCCCTGGTAGGTCGCGCCGTAGCCGATCTGCCACTTCGGGCTCAGGTCGTAGGTGGTCCACAGGCTGAAGGAGTGCTCCGGCACGCTCAGCAGGCGGTCGCCCTTGGTGAAGTCCTGGCCGAGCTGCGCCTGACGGTTGGACACGCCGCGCAGCACTTCGCTGTCGAGGAAGGCGTAGTTGGCGTAGACCGCCCAGTGGTCGGTCAGCAGGCCGGACAGGCCGAGCATCACGCCGTCGACGCGCGCGCGGCCGTCGAGCTGCTGCAGGCCGGACGGGTTGAGCGGGTTGGCCGGGTCGGCGACCTTGTAGTTCTTGCGGTCGTTGCGGAACACCGAGCCGGTCAGCGCGAGGCGGCCGTCGAGGAAGTCCCACTTGGTGCCGAGCTCGTAGCTGACCGCGGTTTCCGGATCGACCGAGCAGTTCTGCGGCGTGCACGAACCGTTGACCGAGGCCTTCGACGGGGTCTTGGAATTGCCGTAGGCGATGTAGACGCTGCCGTTCTCGACCGGCTTGAACACCAGGCCGGCGCGATAGGAGAACAGGTCGTCGTTGCTCTTGGTCGGCACGCCGTAGCCGGTGACGGTGCCGATCGGCTGCGCCGGCAGCGGCTGGTTGGCGGCGGTCGGCGCCTGCACGACGACGGCGCTGTTGGTCTTGCCCTCGTTGCGCTCGTAGCGCGCGCCCAGGCTCAGCTGCCACTGCTCGTTGAACTTGAGCGTATCGAACACGTACAGCGCGCGGTTGTCGAGTTCGCCCTCGGTGCGCCCGGTCAGGGTGCGGTTGAGCGGACCGCGGTAGATGTGGTCCGGGTTGGCGATGTTCATCTGCGGCAGGCCCGCCAGGAACGGGTTGGTGCCGTTGGGGTTGCGGAAGTCGCTGGTGACGTCGAGGTCGAACTTCTCGTGCAGGATCGAGAAGCCGGCGACCAGGTTGTGCTCGATCGCGCCGGTGTTGAAGCTCAGCGTCAGGTCGGTCTGGTTGTAGATCGTGGTGTTGCGCGTGTCGCGGCCGTAGCCGCGCGGGCCGCTCGGGCTGTAGTTGCCCGGACGGGTCGCGCCACAGGCGGCGCCGGTCGGGGTGACGCCGTTGGCCAGGCACCAGGTGCCCTGCACGGCGTCGACCAGCGAGAACTGGTCGACCTGCTGCCAGCGGGTCAGATTGCGCAGCTTGAAGCGCTCGTTGAAGCTGTGGTCGATCACCGAGGTCAGCGAATCGAGCTCGACTTCCTGGCGGTCGATGTTGCTGTAGCCGTAGTAGTTGCCGCGGTCGATGCCCGGCAGCACGTCGCCGTTGAAGAACGGCAGGCCGTACTGCGGGGTGTTGTCGTCGCTCTGGTGCAGATAGCTCAGGGTCCACGACGTATCGCTGCCCAGGCCGAAGCCGAGCGAGGCGGCCACGCCCCAACGCTGGTTGTCCTCGACGTCGCGGCCCGGCACGTCGTTCTGGTGCGCCATGGTGTTCAGGCGCAGCGCGGTGCCTTCGCCGAGCACGAAGTTGCTGTCGCTGGTGAAGCGCGCGTAGGCGTCGGTGCCGGCGGCGATGGAGGCCTTGTGGAACTCGTTGAGGCCGGCGGACTTGCTGACCAGGTTGACGGTGCCGCCGACCGAGCCGGCGCCGGAATAGACCGAGTTGGCGCCGTTGATCACTTCCACCGATTCCAGGTTGAACGGATCGGTGCGGCTGTACATGCCGCTGTCGCGCACGCCGTCGACGGTGATGTCGTTGGTGGCGTCGAAGCCGCGCAGGTTGATCTTGTCGCCGAAGCCGCCGCCGCCTTCGCCGGCGCCGAAGGTGATGCCCGGCAGGGTGCTGAGGATGTCCTGCAGCGACAGCAGGTTCTGGCCGTCGATGGTGTTGCGGTCGATCACGGTGACCGTCTGCGGGGTGTCGCGCAGGTTCGCGGTGTACTTGCCGCTGCTGGCCTTCTGGATGCGCTGGCCGTGCACTTCGACGCCTTCGACGTCCTTGGCCTGGGGGGCCGGAGCGGGGGCGGCGAGGGTGGGCAGGCTGATTGCGAGGGCGAGCGCGCCGGCGAGCGGCGACACGACGAACTTCGTGGGCGACATGGGAATCTCTGGGGGCAGGAAAAGGGCCGCGGAACGGGCCGCGTCGGGCCGGGATATTAATGAGATGGATTCTCATTTGCAACGAAAATTGAACGGAGCGCCCGGCTGTAACCGTTTTCGTCGCATAACTGTGCTTGGAACCGTCGCCCGGCAGCCGGTATCTGGCGATGTGGGCAGGCAGCGCGACCAGTGCCGGCTTAGCAGGCTTGGGCACGTTGCGTATCGCCGCCGAATGCCTTTGGAGTGCCCAACGGATTTGTCCACGGTCGATCGCGTCGCCATCTGCTGGCGATTTTCCCAACGCTTTGTCGGCGATTTGAAACTTCGGAGCCAGAAGCCGCGTTTGCTTACGAATAGACCGGCCTACACTGAGCGTCTTCGGCAAAAGGATGATTGCTATGACGTTCCGCCCTCTCGTTGTCGCGTTCGTCCTGGCGTGTTGCGCGTTGACGAGTTGCAAAACCATCGAGCCGGCGAACGGCACGCTCCAGGACATGCAGGAGTGGGCGACGCCCGAGCCGCTGGATCGCGTGTCTCCCGCGAGCGAACAACGGCGCGCCAAGGCGGAGATGGTGCGATGGGTCGGGCGGTATCTGAAGCATGAGTATCGGGTGATCGGCCGGCGTTTCGTGTTGACTGCGCCGGGGGATACCGGCTTTGCGGCGATGGGCTCCAAAGCGAATCAATACGTCACACGGACCTTGGGCGGAGCTATGCAGGTGGATGGCTGGCTCGACGATGACAATTAGATGATGTTCCTATGGGAATTCGGCGATAGCTCGCCGCGCTACGTTGCTTTGGCGATCACCAATGATTTCTTGCCTGGTACGCACAAGCGCGCTCTGGTCGGTTATTTCGAGCTTGTGCCATCTGCAAGGCATTAAATGTGCGCCTTTTACTCGAAAGATCCGCAGGGTTGAATTAAACCGAGCATTTGAGCCTGAGGCTATGCCCGCCGACGACTGGCTCGGTCTAAACTGGCCGCATCTGGCAAAAGGAGCTTCGCCGTGAAATTCCGCCCGCTCGTTGTCTTGCTCGTCCTGGCGTGTTGCGCGTTGGCGAGTTGCAAGACCATCGAGCCAACGAACAGCACGCTCAAGGATATGCAGGAGTGGGCGACGCCCGAGCCGCTGGATCGCTTGTCGTCAGCGAACGAACAGCGGCGCGCCAAAGCGGCGATGGTGCGATGGGTCGAGCGGTATCTGAAGCATGAGTATCGGGTGGTCGGTCGGCGTTTCGTGTTGACTGCGCCTGGGTCTACCGACGGTGCGGCTATCGGCTCCAAGGCGCATCAACATGTCACCCAGAACCTGGGAGGCGAGATGCAGGTCGATGGCTGGTTTGATGATGATAATTACATGCTGTTCTTGTGGGCCTTCGGCGATAGGTCGCCGCGTTACGTGGTCTTCGTCCTGACCCGCGATTTTTTGCTCGGTTCGGATGAGCGTCGCATGGTGGGTTATCTGGAACTTGTGCGCTCTGCGAAGGAGCGAACTAAAACAGCTCAGGAAGGGAGCGCGGCGAAGGAGCGGCAGTACAAGGTCGCTGAATCAAATGAAGCCGATGATCGTCCTGATGTGGTGGATGCTCGCTAGAGCAGCGTCCCGAACTGCCATTCTTGTGCCGAAGTGTGCGTTTTAACGCGAAGACTGGCCAGGTCGAGTTTGAACCGAACATGTGAGCCAGAAGGTATGCACGCCGGTGGCTGGCTCGGTCTAAACTGATCACATCTGGCAAAAGGAGCTTCGCCGTGAAATTCCGCTCTCTCGCTGTCTTGCTCGTCCTGGCGTGTTGCGCGTTGACGAGTTGCAAAACCATCGAGCCAACGAACAGCACGCTCAAGGACATGCAGGAATGGGCGACGCCCGAGCCGCGGGACAGCGTGTCGCCCGCTAACGAACAGCGGCGCGCCAAAGCAGCGATGGTGAGGTGGGTCGAGCAGTATCTGAAACACGAGTATCGGGTGGTTGGGCAGCGTTTCGTTTTGACCGAGCCTGGATTTACCGCAGGGGCTTCGATTGGCTCAAAGACGCACCAATTTGCCACCCAGAACCTGGGTGGCACGATGCAGACCGATGGTTGGTTTGGGGATGTTGATTACAGGATTTTTCTGTGGGCGCTCAATGGCAATACGCCGCGCCATATCGCTTTTGTGTGGTCCAATAATTTCCTTCCCGGTACACGTGAGCGCACTTTGGTGGGATATTTTGAACTTGAGCCCGTTGCGGCGCATTGACGGAAGCGATCCAGGTAGGAGGTCGGTATGGCAAAGGAACGGCAATTCACGGCGGCGGACTTGTATGGGGCGGGCGGCCGGCCGCACGCATCAGATATCGAGCAGGATCTTCTTTACAACTGCTACTTTCTCGCGCCGATGGGGGCGCTAGGCGAGCAGCAGCCTGATCGTATTCACGATGCCATCGGCTTCGATGTCGAGACCAACGAGTTCACGGTGACGTTATATCGCCCGCCGAGTACGCAGGAACGTAGCCAGGGACACTCCGATCCGATCCGCGAATCGATCAGTGTGTCGCAAGAGGATATTCGTCGGAACATTCGAGAGAGGGGCGGTGGCACCGTCGACGACAATCGCGAGCGCAGTGGCGCACTGTGGCCGACCGTCATCGAAGCCGGGTTCGCTGAGCTTTATGGCCGGGATGCACAGGGAAAAGTGAATCTGGATCGAGGCTATCGGACGATCGGTGCGGCGACAGGTGGCGGCGGTCTAGCCGACGGCATCTATGCCTTGACCGGCGAATCGGGCCGTAGCCTGCAGATCCGCAATCCCGACGCCCCACCGATGCGGCCCACCGGCCCCGACCATGTCAAACCTTCCGAGCCGCCGCCGTATCGGGCGCCTTTGCAGGGCGCCAAGTTGGAGCTGGATGCGGTCTACGCCGAGGTAGAGCAGGCGCTTGCGGCCCATCGCCCGGTGTCGATGGCGACACAGGGGCGCGACGTTCGCGATGGCCTGGAGGAAAGCCATGCCTACATGGTGGTCGGCGTATCGCGCGATGCGCAGACCAACGAACCACGGGTAACGCTGCGTAATCCATACGGGAACAACGAGCGCGCCGACGAAGGCAACCAGAACATCGGCGCAGGCTGGAACGAAAGCAACCCGGAGATCACGGTCAATCTCAACCGACTGGTCCGCGACGGCAGTTTCGCCGAGTTCAATATCGGACCGGCGCCGCGTACGCAGACGCAGCAACAAGGCGCGCCCGCCTCCGGGCAAACCCCATCGACGCAACCCGCTCAGTCCGAACCGCGCCCGCCGACGCCTTCGCCTGCCGAAACACCCGCCATCACCGACCGCGCCCATCCCGGCCACGAGCGCTTCCAGCAAGCGCTGGCCGCGATCGAGCGTTCGCCGAACATCCCGGCCGGCGCGCTCTCGGGCGAGCGCTTGCAGCAGGCCGCCGCCAATCTGGCCTACGCCAGCCTCGCGGGCGCGCAGCGGCCGCAAGGCGGTCAGAACGAGCGGCTGGACCGGATCGATTTCGCCGTCTTCAACAACGACCGCAGCGGCCTGATCGCGGTTCAGGGCGAACTGGACAATCCGACGGCGAAGCTGGCCTTGCTGCCCGCGGCGCAGGACAGCGCGACCAGCCTGGCGCAGGCCTCGCTGCAGATTCAATCCACGTTGGCGCAACACCACGCGCAAGCGCAGGGCGGCGAGCGAACGCAGCCCGCGCCGACGCAAGACGATCCGACGCTTAAGGGACAGGCGCGGTAACGAACTACGGGCCCGAACCACCCTTGCGGGTAATGCGTCGGGCTGGCGCCGCGAGGGACGCAGTTTTTTGAGATCTGCGCGGCCGCGTCACCCGCGGTCGTCGCGCGTCCACACCCCGCCGTCTTCGACCTTGACCGGGAACTTCGCCACCGGCTCGTACGCCGGCGCGCACAGCGGCCGGCCATCGCGCACGTCGAAGCGCGCGCCGTGCAGCACGCACTCGATGCTGGCTTCCTCGCCGTCGAAGGTGCCCGAGGACAGTTCGAAGTCCTCGTGCGAGCAGCGGTCTTCCAGGGCGTAGTAATCGCCGTCGTAGTTGCACACGAAGATCGCGGTGTCGCCGTCCCAGGCGACGGTGGATTCGCCCGGCAGCAGTTGCGAGGTGGCGCAGACGAAGACCCAGTCGCTCATGTCTTGGCTTCCTTTCGGTGGGTGCGGGACTAGGGACCCGGGACCGGGAACCCGAAGGCAGGGTATGCGGTAAGGCGCGGCGAGCCTCTACGGGTCCCTGGTCCCCGGTCCCCGGTCCCCGGTCCCGGGTCCCCCAAAAATTCACAGCGACTTTTCCAGCACCTCGAAACTCAGGTCGTCGCGCTTGGGCAGCCCGAACCGCGCGTCGCCGTAGGGGAACGGCTTGAACCGGCCGGTGCGCAGGTAGCCGCGGCGCACGTAGTACTGGATCAGTTCCTCGCGCACGTTGATCACGGTCATGCGCATCGTCGGCGTCTGCCATTGTTCGCGCACGACGCGCTCGGCCTGGGCCAGCACGCGCTTGCCGATGCCGCCGTTCTGCAGGCCCGGGTCGACCGAGAACATGCCGAAATAGCCGGCGCCGTCCTCGATCGCGATGTGCGCGCAGGCGAGCAAGCGCGGGCCGCTGCCGTCATCGAGTTCGGCCAGCAGGATCATGTTCCGCGGCTTGGCCAGCACCGCGTGGATCTCGTCGGCGCCGGTGCGGCGGCCGTCGAGCAGGTCCGATTCGGTGGTCCAGCCGCGGCGGCCGGAGTCGCCGCGGTAGGCCGATTCGACCAAGGCCACGACCGCGTCGGTGTCGGCCAGGGTCGCGGGGCGGAACGTCAGTGCGTCGAGGCTCATGCGAGTAGCGTGCGGACCTTGTTGAGGGCGGCGACGAAGGCGTCGATTTCTTCGAAGGTATTGTAGTAGGCCAGCGACGCGCGGCAGGTGGCCGGCACCCCGAAATGCTGCATCAGCGGATGCGCGCAGTGGTGGCCGGAGCGGATCGCCACGCCTTCCAGGTCGAGCAGGGTGGCCAGGTCGTGGGCGTGCGCGCCTTCGACCAGGAAGCTCACCACCGCGGCCTTGTCCGGCGCGGTGCCGAAGATGCGCAGGCCGGGGACCTCGCCGAGCGCGACGGTGAAGCGCTCCAGCAAGGCCTGCTCGCGCGCTTCGATGTTGTCCATGCCCAGCGCGCCGAGGTAGTCGACGGCGGCGCCGAGCCCGGCGAAACCGGCGATGTTCGGCGTGCCGGCCTCGAAGCGGCGCGGGCCGTCGGCGAACACCGTGCCTTCGAAGCGCACTTCCTTGATCATCTCGCCGCCGCCGATGAACGGCGGCATCGCGTCGAGATGCTCGCGCCGCGCCCACAGCGCGCCGGTGCCGGTGGGGCCGCTCATCTTGTGGCCGGTGAGGGCGTAGAAGTCGCAGCCGATCGCGGCGATGTCGAGCGCGCGATGCGGCGCGGCCTGCGAGCCGTCGACCAGGGTCGCGATGCCGCGCTTGCGCGCCTCGCGGCAGATCTCGCGCACCGGGTTGACCGTGCCGAGCACGTTGGACACGTGGGTCAGCGCCAGCAGCTTCACTTCCGGCGTCAGCAGCGAATACAACTGGGCGAGATCGAGACGGCCGAGTTCGTCGAGTTCGGCGACCTTGATCGTCGCGCCGGTGCGCTGCGCGACCAACTGCCACGGCACGATGTTGGCGTGGTGCTCCATGCGCGTGAGCACGATCGCGTCGCCGGGCTTGAGCCGCGGCAGCGCCCAGGAATAGGCGACCAGGTTGATCGCGAAGGTGGTGCCGCTGCACAGCACCAACTCGTCGCCGCGCACGTTGAGGAAACGCGCCAGCTTGGCCCGGGCGCCTTCGTAGGCTTCGGTCGCCTCGGTGCCGAGCGTGTGCACGGCGCGGCTGACGTTGGCGTTGTGGCGGCGATAGAAGTCGTCGACGGTCTCGATGACCGCGTTGGGCTTCTGCCCGGTGTTGGCCGAGTCGAAATAGATCAGCGGCTTGCCGTGGACTTCGCGGGTGAGCACCGGGAAATCGGCGCGCACGGCGGTCCAGTCGATGGCGGCGGGAGTGGGGGCTGCGACGGTCATCGTGTTCCCGATAAGCGAGAAGTGAGCGGAGAGGAGTGAGGAGTGAGCGGAAGCGGCGAAGAGCTCTTTCTCACTCCTTGCTCCTCTCCGCTCGCTCCTCGCTTCAAGCCGGTTGCAAGCGCTCCAGCGCCAGATTCAGCCGCACTTCCAGCATCGCGCGCACGCTCTCGTCCTCGAGCACCGAGACGGTCTCGCGGCAGAACGCGGCGGTCAACAGGGCGCGCGCGGCCTCGGCCGGCACGCCGCGCGAGCGCAGGTAGAACAGGGCGTTGGCGTCGATCTGGCCGACGGTGGCGCCGTGCGCGGCCTGCACTTCGTCGGCGTGGATCTCCAGCACCGGCTGGGTGTCGATCTCGGCGCCTTCGCTGAGCAGCAGGTTCTTGTTCGACAGAGCGGCGTTGCTGCCGTCGGCGCCTTCGCGGATCAGGATGCCGCCGTGGAACGCGGCGCGCGAGCGACCGGCGCCGAGGCCGCGCCAGACCAGCTCGCACTGGGTATCGCGGCCGACGTGGTCGATGCCCAGGCGGGTATCGAGATGGCGGCGGCCGGTGGCCAGCAGCACGCCGTTGGCGTGCACGTGCGCGCCCTCGCCGTGCAGGGCGGCGTTGAGTTCGTGCCGGCTCAGCGCGGCGCCCAGTTCCAGATCGAGGCGGCGGTACCGCGCGGCGCGCGCCAGCACCGCGTCGGTGCGGGCGATGACGGTCGCGCCGAGCGCCTCGTCCTGCACCCGCGCATGCGCGAGGTGCGCGTCGGGGGCGAGGTGGACGTGGGTCAGGCTGTTGCCGAGGTGGTTGTGGCTGTCGCTGGCCAGGTGGTGCTCGACCACGGTCAGGCGGGCGCCCTCGCGCAGTTCGATCAGGTGGCGCAGGTGCCAGGCGCGGTCGCCCTCGCTCGGGCTGGCGACGAACACCAAGTGCACGGCGGTGTCGGCGCGCACGCCGGCGTCCACGCGCAGCACCGCGCCTTCGTCGGCGAGCGCGGCGTTGAGGCGGGCGAACACTTCGTCGGCGCGCTCGAAGCGGCGGGCGAGGAAGTTGGCTTCGCGCGCATCGTCGCCGGCCAATACCTGCGACAGCGGCTGCAGGCTCACGCCCGCCGGCAGGCCGGACAGGTCGCTGTGGCCGGCATCGAAGCGGCCGTTGTGGAAGACGATGCGCGGCGCCGGGATGCCGGCGACCGCGGCGGCGTCGAACGCGGCGGGCGCGGCGTCGGCGGCGGCGAAAGCGCGGCGTTCCAGCGAACGCAACGGGGTGTACTTCCAGGCTTCGGTGCGCGGACCGGGCAGGCCGTCGCGCAGCGCGGCGTCGAGCGCGGCGCGGCGGGTCTGGCCGAGGCCGGCGGATTCGCGCGCGGGCAGGGCGTCGAAGGCGGAAGCGAAAGCGTCGAGCAGGGCGCTCATCGGGTGGTCTCCTGTGCTCGCGCCGTCAGGCCGCGCTCTGCGGCGCGACCCGGTCCTTGAGCCAGGCGTAGCCGTGCGCTTCCAGCTCCAGCGCCAGTTCGGCGCCGCCGGTTTCGACGATGCGGCCGTCGGCCAGCACATGCACCACGTCGGGCTTGATGTAGTCGAGCAGGCGCTGGTAGTGGGTGATGACCAGGAACGCGCGTTCGGGCGAGCGCAGGGCGTTGACGCCGTCGGCCACAGCCTTGAGCGCGTCGATGTCCAGGCCCGAATCGGTTTCGTCGAGGATCGCCAGGCGCGGTTCGAGCAGGGCCAGCTGGAAGATCTCGTTGCGCTTCTTCTCGCCGCCGCTGAAGCCTTCGTTGACGCCGCGGTGCAGCAGTTCGTCCTTCAGATGCAGTACGGCGAGCTTCTCGCGCACCAGCTTGAGGAACTGCATCGAGTCGAGCTCGGCCTCGCCGCGCGCCTTGCGCTGGGCGTTGAGCGCAGCGCGCAGGAAATAGGTGTTGTTCACGCCCGGGATCTCGACCGGATACTGGAACGCCAGGAACACACCGGCGGCGGCGCGTTCTTCCGGCTCCAGCGCGAGCAGGTCGCGGCCGTCGAACTCGACGCTGCCGGCGGTGACCTCATAGCCCTCGCGCCCGGCCAGCACGTTGCCGAGCGTGGACTTGCCGGCGCCGTTGGGGCCCATGATGGCGTGCACCTGGCCGGGGATCAGCTCCAGGGTCAGGCCCTTGAGGATTTCCTTGCCGGCGACGGAGACGTGGAGGTTTTCGATCTTGAGCATGGCGGGATTCTTGGTTGATTCAGTCGTCAAGCCGTTCCAGGTCCGCCAGGTCTTGCAGGCGGCCTACGGCCTTCTGGTTCTTGCCTAGGTCGACGCGATGGGTGCCCAGCGCGTCGAGGAACTCGCCCCAGTCGTCAGGGAGCCGGGACATCGCGGAACTCGAGCACATACGCGAAGGGCGGGTTGCCGTTCTTGAACAGCTCGTTTCCTTCCCGATGCAGGTTCAATGTCTCCTGCAGCCGCTCTTCCGGCGGACGCGAGCGCCAATAACGCCGCGTCCCGGCCTCTTGTTCCTCCGGCGCGACGAAACGCAAGCTGCGCACGACGCCGCCGCTCATCCGACCGAGCCCTCCAGGCTCACTTCCAACAGCTTCTTGGCCTCGACCGCGAACTCCATCGGCAGTTCGCGGAACACGCTCTTGCAGAAGCCGTCGACGATCATCGACACCGCGTCTTCCTCGCCGATGCCGCGCGAGCGGCAGTAGAACAGCTGGTCCTCGCTGATCTTGGAGGTGGTGGCCTCGTGCTCGACCGTGGCGTCGGGGTGCTTGACCTCGATGTAGGGGAAGGTGTGGGCGCCGCACTTCTTGCCGATCAGCAGGCTGTCGCATTGGGTGTGGTTGCGCGCGCCGGCGGCGTTCTTCTCCACTTTCACCAGGCCGCGGTAGGTGTTCTGGCCGCGGCCGGCGCTGATGCCCTTGCTGACGATCTTGCTCTTGGTGCGCTTGCCGACGTGGATCATCTTGGTGCCGGTGTCGGCCTGCTGGCGGTGGTGGGTCAGCGCGACCGAGTAGAACTCGCCGACCGAATCGTCGCCCAGCAGCACGCACGAGGGGTATTTCCAGGTGATCGCCGAGCCGGTCTCGACCTGGGTCCAGCTGATCTTGCTGCGCGCGCCGCGGCATTCGCCGCGTTTGGTCACGAAGTTGTAGATGCCGCCGCGGCCTTCCTCGTCGCCGGGGTACCAGTTCTGCACCGTGGAGTACTTGATCTGCGCGTCTTCCAGCGCGACCAGCTCGACCACCGCGGCGTGCAGCTGGTTCTCGTCGCGCATCGGCGCGGTGCAGCCTTCCAGGTACGACACGTAGGCCTGGTCCTCGCACACGATCAAGGTGCGCTCGAACTGGCCGGTGTGGCCGGCGTTGATGCGGAAGTAGGTGCTCAGCTCCATCGGGCAGCGCACGCCCTTGGGGATGAACACGAAACTGCCGTCGGAAAACACCGCCGAGTTGAGCGCGGCGAAGTAGTTGTCGCCGACCGGCACGACGCTGCCGAGGTACTTGCGCACCAGTTCGGGATGCTCGCGGATCGCCTCGGACATCGAGCAGAAGATGATGCCCTTCTCGGCCAGTTCCTTGCGGAAGGTGGTGCCGACGGAGACCGAGTCGAACACCGCGTCGACCGCCACGCCGGCCAGGCGCGCGCGCTCGTGCAGCGGCACGCCGAGCTTGTCGTAGGTGTCGAGCAGCTCCTGCGGCACTTCGTCGAGCGAGTTGTACTTGGCCTTCGGCGCGCTGTAGTAGCTAAGCGCCTGGAAGTCGATCGGGGCGATGTTGAGCTTGGCCCAGTGCGGCATCGGCATGGTCAGCCAATGGCGGTAGGCGGCCAGGCGCCAGTCGGTCATCCACTGCGGCTCGTTCTTCTTGGCCGACAGCGCGCGCACCGTGTCCTCGTCCAGGCCCGGCGGCAGGCTGTCGGATTCGATGTCGGTGACGAACCCGGCTTCGTAGCGGCGGCCGAGTTGCTCGTGAATCTCACGATTGGCGATGTCGCCCGCCGGTGCGGGGGCGGTCTTGATGTCGGTGGCCATGGCGGCTGCCTACTGTCTATGCGCCGGCCAGGCGCAGGTCGATGCGCTTGGCGGTGGCGACTGTTTCGGTTGGAAAAGAAGGAGCGAGCATCTGCGCGAGGGTCACGTTGCTGAGGGCTTCGACCACGACGTCGTTGATCCGGCGCCAGTTGGCGCGCACGCCGCACTGGCTTTCCAGGCCGCATTGGCCTTCGTGCAGGCTGCATTCGGTCATGCCGAGCGGGCCTTCCATCGCCTCGACGATCTCGATCAGGCCGATCTCGTCGGCCGGGCGGGCCAGCCGGTAGCCGCCGTTGGCGCCGCGGAAGCCCTCGACCAGGCCGGCCTGGGCCAGCGGTTTGAGCACTTTGCTGACCGTCGGCGCTTCCAGGCCCGCCCGTTCGGCCAGTTCGGCCGCGCTGAGGACGCGGTCGTGCTGGGCCGCCAGGACGGTCAGGACGACCGTGGCGTAGTCGGTGAGCTTGGTGACGCGGAGCATCGGCGTGGGGGCGCTGAGGGCGGGCTGGTGAGGGCGGGCGTTAATTCGTACCGAAATTGTACGGTTTTATTCCGCCGGGGGCCAGCCGGGGGATTTGCGCGATTCAGCGGCCTGGGCGCCGCCGCGGCGCCTCGTATCGCCCTGTGCCGGCGCCGGGCCGGACCGCGGCCCCCCGCGCGGACGCGGCGGAAAAGGCGACCCCGGCGATGGCGGCGGACGCCTCCGGCAGGCGAGAATGCCGGTTCGTCATTTTGGGAATCGTCATGCCGCGCAAGATCGCCGCCCGTCGTTCAGCCATCCACGGCAACGGTGTATTCGCCGTCGCCCCGATCGCCAAGGGCGAACGCGTCATCGAGTACAAGGGCCGCCGCCGCACCCACGAGGAAGCCGACGCCGGCGACACCGGCGACGCCGACTCCGGCCACACCTTCCTGTTCACCCTCAACGACGAGTACGTGATCGACGCCAACTACGAGGGCAACACCGCGCGTTGGATCAACCACAGCTGCTCGCCCAATTGCGAGGCCGTGCTGAACGAGGACGAGGGCGACGACCGCCGCCTGGACCAGGTGTTCATCGAGGCGATCCGCGACATCGCCCCGGGCGAGGAACTGTCCTACAACTACGGCATCACCCTGGCCGAAAAGCACACCAAGGAACTGAAGAAGATCTGGGAGTGCCGCTGCGGCTCGCCGGACTGCACCGGGACGATGCTGCAGCCGAAGAAGGACAAGAAGAAAAAGAAGAAGGACAAGGACAAGAAGAAAGACAAGAAGAAAAAGAAGGACAAGAAAGGCAAGAACAAGGACTGACCGATCGCGGCGAGGCGGCGCCCGTTCCCTGTAGGAGCGGCGCGAGCCGCGACCGCGCCGATGGGGCTTGCGCGCAGGCCGCAGGCCCCCGTTACGTTCCGGCCGGACGCAGGCCGGGTAGACCATGAGAGGCCGGGCGTTCGCCGGCGATTCGTTTTCGCGGTCGCGGCTTGCGCCGCTCCTACCGGTGGGGCGTCCGGCCCTGCCCGGACCGGCCGATTGCGCAAACTCCCCGCGCAACTTCCCCCGCGGACGAAGGTCCGATTCCCGTAGCCCTCGCGCGGCGGGACACTGCGATGCAGCCGCCGCCACGCCGCGATAACGCGGCGCGGCGACAATGGCCGCCGGTCCGCCGTCGCGGCGCGCTCATTCCGCATCGTCTTCCGCATCGTCCAGGAGTTGGGTTCCCATGAGTTCGATCCAAGGCAAAGTCGCCGTCGTCACCGGTGCCGCGAGCGGCATCGGCAAGGAAATCGCGTTCGAGCTGTCCCGCGCCGGCGCCGCCATCGCCATCGCCGACCTCAACCAGGCCGGCGCGCAGGCGGTGGCCGACGAGATCGCCGCCGCCGGCGGCCGCGCCATCGGCGTGGCCATGGACGTCACCGACGAAGCCGCGGTCAACGCCGGCATCGAGCAGGTGGTCGCGCAGCTCGGCGGCATCGACATCCTGGTCTCCAACGCCGGCATCCAGATCGTCAATCCGATCGAGAACTACGCCTTCGCCGACTGGAAGAAGATGCTCGCCATCCATCTCGACGGCGCCTTCCTGACCACCAAGGCCGCGTTGCCGCACATGTACAAGGGCGACAAGGGCGGCGTGGTGATCTACATGGGCTCGGTGCATTCGCACGAGGCCTCGCCGCTGAAGTCGGCCTACGTCACCGCCAAGCACGGCCTGCTGGGGCTGTCGCGGGTGCTGGCCAAGGAGGGCGCCAAGCACAACGTGCGCAGCCACGTGGTCTGCCCCGGCTTCGTGCGCACCCCGCTGGTGGACAAGCAGATCCCCGAGCAGGCCAAGGAACTCGGCATCAGCGAGGACGAGGTGATCAAGAAGGTCATGCTCGGCAACACCGTCGACGGCGTGTTCACCACCGTACAGGACGTGGCGCAGACGGTGCGCTTCCTGGCCGAGTTCCCGAGCGCGGCGCTGACCGGGCAGAGCTTCGTGGTCAGCCACGGCTGGTACATGCAGTAAACCGTTGCGTGCAGGGCCTTCAGGCCCGGTGCCTCCCGATCCGATGGCTGGAATGGGAACACAGGCATCGGGCCTGAAGGCCCTCGCGCCATGGCCGCCGCGAACGGGCGGCCCCGACACGGCAACCACCCTCGGAGGCCGCGATGCCCGCTCCGCGTTCCCGCAAGACCGCCGCCGGCGCTTCGCGCGCGGCGGCCAAGCGCAATCCCCGGCCGGCCGCGTCGGCCGGGCGCGATCCCAAGCCGGCCGCGCCGGCCAAGCGCGATCCGAAGCCGGCGACGCCGGCCAAGCGCGACCCGCCGTCCAAGACTCCGCCGCGCAAGGAACCGCCGAAGCGCGAGCCGGGCGCCGCCGCGCGCGCCAGCGCACCGCCGGCCCGCGCGCGCCGCGCGGCCGGGCCGGCGCCGGCGACGCCGCGCCAGGCGCGCCGCGCCGAAGCCACCGAGCGCGCCGCGCGCGAATCGGCGCAGCGCGTGCACGACGCCGCGCCGGCCCTGCCCGAGAACATCGCCCTGGTCCTGCAAGGCGGCGGCGCGCTCGGCGCGTATCAGGCCGGCGTTTACCAAGGCCTGTTCGAAGCCGGGATCGCGCCCAACTGGATCGCCGGCATCTCCATCGGCGCGTTCAACACCGCGATCATCGCCGGCAACCCGCCGGACAGGCGCATGGCCGCGCTGCGCGAGTTCTGGGACACGATCTCGCGCCCGAACATTTTTCCCGCGACCACGTTCGGCCAGGAAGCGCGCTTCGACGGCATCGACGCCGACACCCGCGCCTGGCTCGACACCTGGGAGGCCTGGCGCGCGTTGATCGAAGGCCAGCGCGGTTTCTACCAGCCGCGCGCCTGGCTCGGCCCCGACCCGTCGCTGTGGGCCGGCGGCCAGCCCGGCCCGGCCGCGGCGAGCTTCTACGACACCTCGCCGATGATCGCCACGCTCGAGCGCCTGGTCGACTTCGACCGGCTCAACGACGGCGGCATCCGCGTCAGCGTCGGCGCGGTCAACGTGCGCACCGGCAATCTGGAGTATTTCGACAACACCCAGATGCGCCTGGACGCGCGCCACATCCTCGCTTCCGGCGCGCTGCCGCCGGCGTTCCCGGCGATCGAGATCGACGGCGAGTTCTACTGGGACGGCGGGCTGGTCTCGAACACGCCGCTGTCGCAGGTGCTGACCGCCAGCCCGCGCCGCGACACCCTGGTGTTCCAGGTCGACCTGTGGAACGCGCGCGGCGAGCCGCCGCAGAACCTGCTCGACGTGGCCGAGCGGCAGAAGGAAATCCAGTATTCCAGCCGCACCCGCCTGATCACCGACACCCAGCGCGTGTTCCAGCACTACCGCCGGCTGCTGCGCGAGCTGCTGGAAGAGATCCCCGAGGACGTGCGCGCCAGCAATCCCTGGGCCCAGCACGCGGCCGAACTGGCCTGCGACCGCCGCTACAGCGTGATCCACCTGATCTACCGCGACCGCGCCAAGATCGGCCACTTCAAGGACTACCAGTTCGGCCGGGTGGCGATGCGCGAGCACTGGCTGTCGGGGCAGGGCGACATCGCCCGCGCGCTGAGCCATCCGGACTGGCTGCAGCTGCCGCAGGGCGAATCGGCGTTCGTGGCGCACGACGCGACCGCGCCCTGAGCGCTCCGCCCGGTCGCGCCGGCGCCACTCCCCCTGTAGGAGCGGCGCAAGCCGCGACCGCGCTCGTTCACGCCGACGGCGCGAGTCCGATGCCCCGCGGTCGCGGCTCGCGCCGCTCCTACAGGAATAACTCCGCGGCTTGCGTCGGCTGATCCTTGTCACCCGACAGCCATGCGGCTGCCTGAACTGCGGTCCCAACGGCTCCGATGCGCCGCGAACGCCGAGGGTTGCCATGACTTACGCCAGTTAGCGCAAAGCCGCCGCACCGCTAGTCTGCGCGCCGTCGCGGTGCCGTTCGCCGCGATCCGCGCGCGGCCCGGCTCGCCCGCGACGGTCCACGCAGTCCCGGGGAGCGCGCCATGCGCCATCGTTGCACCATCGCCGCACTGGCGGCCGCCTGTGCCGCCGTCTCGCTCGCGCCGTGCGCGCGGGCCGTGGAGATCGACGGGCGCATCGATCCGCAGGAGTGGGCCCAGGCCCAGCGCATCGACGACTTCCGCCACACCCAGCCGCTCTCGCGCGAGCCGGGCCGGTTGCCGACCCAGGCCTGGCTGATGGCGACCGAGCGCGGCCTGGCCGTGGCCTTCCGCAACACCCAGCCGGCCGGGGTGCCGCGCATGCGCCAGCACACCCAGCGCGACGGCGACGGCACCGTCGACCGGGTCAATCTCTACGTCGACTTCGACGGCGACGGCCGCACCGGCTACAACTTCACCGTGACCCTGGCCAACAGCATCACCGACGCCACCGTCACCAACGAGAACCGCTTCAACAACGACTGGGACGGCCACTGGCTGCACGCCACCGGCGAAGACGAGCAGGGCTGGTCGGCCGAGATGCTGATCCCCTGGCACATCGCGCCGATGCGCGGCGGCGCCGGCGGCATGCGCACGCTCGGCATCCAGCTCGACCGCGTCGTCGCCTCCAGCGGCGAGCGCCTGTCGTGGCCGGCGGTGCACTACACCGAGGCGCGTTACCTGAGCGCGTTCAACCGCGTCGAGGTGCCGGCCTACCGGCAATCGCTGTTGGCGATCACGCCGTATGCGGTGGCCATCGGCGACGCGGTCGGCCACGCCAGCGACGTCGACGGCGGTTTCGACCTGTTCTGGAAACCCAGCGGCGCGTTCCAGCTCAGCGCCACCGTCAATCCGGATTTCGGCCAGGTCGAGAGCGACGAGCTGACCGTCAACTTCAGCGCCACCGAGAGTTTCTTCAGCGACAAGCGCCCGTTCTTCACCGAGAACCAGGGCTTCTTCGACGTGCCGTTCGGTTCGTACAACAACAACAGCCGGCTGATCTACACCCGCCGCGTCGGCGCCCAGGCCGACGACGGCAACGGTTCGGGCGACGTGGCCGCGGCGATCAAGCTCAACGGCAGCGCCGGCGGACTCAACTACGGCGTGTTCGCCGCCAGCGAAGGCGACGCGGCCGGCCGCGATTTCTATGCCGCCCGCGTCACCCGCGATTTCGAACGTTTCGGCCTGGGCGCGATGGCCACGCGGGTGGAGCGGCCGTTCCAGGACCGCATCGCCAACGTCTACGAATTCGACCAGCGCTGGGCGCCGAACGCGCAGTGGTCGCTGCGCGGCACCGTGGTGGCTTCCGACGTGCAGCAGCAGGGGCGCAACCGGCGCGACAGCGGCGCGCAGCTGCGCGTGGACTACGACATGGGCGGCGGCTGGCGCCAGCAGCTGTACGGCCTGCACGTCGGACGCGAGCTGATGCTCAACGACTTCGGTTACCTGGAGCGCAACAACTTCAACTACCTGCGCTACGACTTGGCCAAGCGCAAGACCGACCTGCCGGCCGATTCGGCCTACGCCAGCCAGGACTGGCACTTCGCCGGCTCGCGCCGCTACAGCGACGACGGCGTGCGCATCGCCGACGCGGTGGCCGTCAACCGCCAGAGCAACATGCGCGACGGCGGCACCGAGTTCGTCGAGGCCTCGCTGTGGAGCGGCGGCCACGACGACCTGCTCACCCGCGGCCACGGCACGGTGCGGATGCCGGCCAAGGCGTTCCTGAGCTACGAACGCCTGCGCCCGCGCCAGGGCGACAGCCCGTGGTCGCTGTACACCGAGGCGTATTACAAGGCCGAGGGGCTGGGCGATCTCGACCAGGGCCGGGCCACCGTGTACCTGGAGCCGAACTATCAGGTCAGCGACCGCATGCTGCTGTTCGCCGGCGTCGAATACAGCCACGATCCGGCCTGGCTGCTGTGGCGCGGCGACAACCGCATCGCCGATTTCCGCGCCGACATCCTCAGCCTCAACGGCGGGATGGAGTGGTTCATCGACGAGAAACAGGAACTGCGCGTGCGCTTGGAGACCATCGGCATCGACGCGCGCCAGCGCCAGGTGTATCGCGTCGACGCCGCCGGCCGGCCGTTGCGGGTCGAGGAGGCGGTGCCGGACTTCAGCCTGCGCAACCTCGCCTTCCAGGTGCGCTATCGCTACGAGTTGGCGCCGCTGTCGTATCTGTACATCGCCTACGTGCGCGGCGGCGAAATGTACGAGGAAGGCGCGCGCCGCCGCGACGTCGGCAGCGAGTTCGGCGATGCGTTCGGCCTGCGCGACAGCGAGCAGTTGCTGGTGAAGCTGTCGTACCGGTTCGAGATTTGACCGCCGTCGCGCGCAGGCGATGACGGCGTTGGCTTTGAGCCGGGCTGGCCCGCGTCGGGGTTCCGGCCCGCGCATCGCGCGCGGCTTGTGATCGAGCGCCTGGGTTCGCGAACGCAGCGGGCAAAGGGCTTAGCAGTACCGGTTCGGCGCGGGCGGCGGTGATAGACGTTCGCGCCGGCACCGCTGCCTGCGCGTGCCGGCGCGGTTTCCGCACGCGCGCGCCGCCGCGGTCCGGGCGGTGCGCGCACGCGGGCGACCGCGTCCCTCCGCCCGTATCCGACAAGGAGCAAGTCCATGGACGTTCGTGCCATCCGCATCGCCGCCTGCACCCTGGCGCTGAGCCTGATCGCGTTTTCCGCCGTCGCCGCCGGCGGCAAGGGCGTGACCTGGCGCAAGGCCGGCCACGCCAACGGCGTGGATCGCGTCGCCTGCTTTTCCCCCGAATGCGACGCCTACCAGGGCGACACCGTGTGTTCGGCGCGCCTGCCGGTGCTGTGTCTGAACCAGGACGGCGCGCCGTCGCCGGTGCCGACCGACTTCTACAACGGCTGGGCCAAGGGCAACATCGCGTTGAGCCGCGCGGTGCGCGGCGATGCGTTCAAGTCGCGCGGCGAAGCCGATGCGTTCTGCCGCGCCGAATTCGGCCCCGGCTACCGCATGGCCAGCCATCACGACGGCGACGGCGGCTGGGGCTGGCAGGCCTACGGCAACATCGACGCGACCACGCGCTTCTGGATCACCGTGATCGACCAGCCCAGCAGCTGCTGGAACTGAGCGCGAGCGCGCGGCGGCCGCACGGCCGCCGCGCGCCGCCATCGTCGGCGTCAGTCGCCGCGCGCGCCGATCCGGTCGCCCGACCACTCCAGCCCGACATACACCGCGCGCCCGTCGCCCGGCAGGACGTTGCGCCCGTCCTGCCCGCGCGCGTCGGCGATGGCGTTGGTGCTGGCGATCCACTTACGCCCGGCGAGGTTGCGCGCATCGGCGAACCAGTTCCACTGCGCGCCGATGCGCCCGCCCACGCGCAGGCCGGCGACGCTGTAGCCCGGCGCCTTGAACGTGTTGGCGTGGTCGATGTAGTAGTCCTGCGGCGTCCACTCGATGTTCGGTTCGAGATAGAAACGTTCGTCCGGCGACCAGCGCAGCTGCGCGCGCAGTTGTTGCGGCGGCGCGCCGGCGAGGTCGTTGTCGCCGTAGACGCGGTCGCGGTCGCGGTCGAAGCGGAAGTCGTTGTAGAGATAGTTGGCCGACAGCGTCCAGGCGCGGGCGAAGCGCCAGCCCAGGCCGAATTCGATGCCCTGGTGCAGGGTACGGCCGGCGTTGACGGTGCCGAGCGGATTGCCTTGGCCGTCGTTGAGCGCGAGCAGTTCGCCGCGGATCCGCGCGCGATACGCGGCGAAGTCCAGCGACAGGGTTTCGCGCTGCACGCGCAGGCCGAACTCGCCGCTGTCGGCGCGCTGTTTGTCCACCGGCGTCACCCCGGGGCCGCCGCTGAGTTCGCCGAAGCTCGGCGGTTCCAGGCTGCGGCTGAGGTTGGCGTACCACTGCACGCCGTCGCCGGCGAGGTAGCGCAGGCCGAGCTTGGGACTGACGCCGCCGTAGTCCTTGTCGAAGCTCTCGTCGCGGCCGCCGAGGATCAACCGATCGCGCGAGCGCCGCTGCGAGCGCAGCGCCTGCGCGCCGAGCGAAACCGCCCAGCGCGGCGACAGCCAGCTCTGGTTTTCCAGGTAGAGCTTGGCGTTGCGCGCGCGCTGGTCGAAGCGGTTGCTCGGCGCGCCGGCGCGGCCGGCGAGGTTGAACCAGCGCCGGTCGTCGATCTCGCCTTGGGCGAAGGCGACGCCGGCGATCAGATCGTGGCGCAGGCCGAGTCCCTGGTAGTGGCCGCGCCAGCGCAGGTCCAGGCCGTAGTCGCGGCTGTCCTGGCGCAGCACCTGGAAGATCGGATGGTGCAGCGATTTGTCGGCGTAGTACGCCGACAGCGTCAGCGTGCCCGCGGCCGAAGGCGACCACGCCAGGCGGCCGGAAAGGCGGTCGAGGCGATAATCGCGGCGCTGATCCAGCGCCAGGTTGCCCGGCGCGGCCAGGCGCGGATCGCGCCGCGATTCGGCCAGGGTGAGGTTGCCGGGCAAGGCCGAACGGGTATCGACGTGAGTGAAGTAGAGCCGCCCGTCGAGGGCGTCGCCGAAGCGATAACCGGCGTTGGCGAACAGCCGGTAGTTTTCCTGCTCGGCGTGATCGCGAAAGCCGTCCTGGCGCAAGCCGCTGAGGCTGGCGTAGCCGTCGGCTGCGCCCGCGGCGCCGGCGATGGCGAGCTGGCCGCGACGATAGCCGAACGCGCCGCTTTCGATGCGCGCGCGCAGCGGCGCGGCGTCGTAGCCGGTCGGGGAGACGAAATCGATCGCGCCGCCGAGCGTGGCCGCGCCGTATTCCAGCGCGTTGGCGCCGCGGTAGACCTCGATGTAGCGCGCGCTGAGCGGCTCCACCGCCTGGAAATCGAAACCGCCGTCGGCGAGGTTGAGCGGGCTGCCGTCCTGCAACAGTTCCAGGCCGCGGCCGTGGAACGTGCGCTGCAGGCCCGAGCCGCGGATCGACAAGCGCGCTTCCTCGGCGCCGAAGCGCGGCTGCACGAATACGCCAGGCGCATAGCCGAGCGCATCGGTCAGCGTGCTCACGCGGCCGCCGCGGTAAGACTCGCCGTCGACCCAGGCGGTCGCGCCGGCGCGCTGCGCGAGGCGCTCGCGCGCCTGCGCCGGCGCGGCGACCGTGGCCGGCCGCTGGCCGTGCACGCGCAAGCGGTCGAGCGTGGTGGCCTCGGTGGCGGCCGACTGCGCGTGTGAGGCGCCGGCGAAGGCCAGCGACAGCAAGACGGGCGAAAGCGTGACGATGCGCATGCGAGGCCCTGGCCGCGGGAAAATGTCGGCCAGCCTAGTGCCGCGTCCGCGCGCGCAGATGCGGCAAAATGCCGCGCTGGCAAGCATGGCCGGCCGCGCCGCGATACCGCGTCAAGCTCTCTTGATGAGCGCGCCGCGCAGCGCTTTTGCGCAGGGCGTCAGGCCCGATGCCCGTGAGTCGTGGGAGGGCCTTCAGGCCCGATGCTCTCGTTTCAGATCGCCGCACCCACTCAAGCCGCGCTCTCCACCGCGACCTCCGGCGGCACCGGCTTGATCCGCAACGCCCACAACACTCCGGCCACCAGCAGCCCGATTCCGGCCAGGGTCAGCGCGGGCGGCCACTGCCCGCGCAGCATGAAGGCATAGGTCAGCGCGAACAGCGTTTCGAACACGATCAGCTGCCCGGCCAGCGCGGTCGGCAAGCGCTGGCTGGCCTCGTTCCAGCACAGCGTGCCGACCCACGAAGCGAGCAGGCCGATGGCGACCATCAGCGCGACGAAGTAGCCGGCGCGCGGACCGAACGGCATCGGGAACGGCGAGTGGGTCGCGCCCATGTACAGCCACAACGCGATGTAGCCGGCCAGCGCCAGCGGCAGCGTCGCCACGCCTTGCGCGGTGGCCCAACTGCGCGGGCTGCGGTCGGGGTGCGCGCGCAGCCAGTCGGCGTTGCGCAGCGGATACCAGGTCCAGCAGATCACCGCGCCGAAGGCGAGCAGGCCGCCGACCGCGTAGCGGCCGAGGTCGGCGTGCGATTGCGACTGCAGCTCGCGCAGTTCGGCGCGGTTGACGCAAGCGATGCCGAGCGCGATCAGCAACAGCGACGGCGCCAGCCGCGCCCACGGCAGGCGGCCGTCGCGGCGAGCGTTGCGCAGGTTGGCGCTGATCGCGATGATCACCGGCAAGGTGCCGATGATCATGGTCGGCAGCGGCCCGCCGGCGCGCTGGATCGCGCTGGCCAGGCACAGGTAATAGAGCAGGTTGCCGATCAGCGACAGCTTCAGCGCTTCGATCCAGTCGGCGCGGCCGAGCTGGCGCAGCGCCTTGCGGTCGAGCCAGGCCAGCGGCAGCGCGATCAGGCCGAAGGCGAGGTAGCGGCCGACCGACTGCAGCGCGGCCGGGTACTCGGGCAGCAACAGCGGGCCGACGAAGACCAGGCCCCAGATCAGGCCGGCGAGCAGGGCGTAGAGGGTTCCGAGCAACATGGCCGCAGGATCGCGCGGCGGCCGCGGCGGCGTCTTGTACCAGATTGCGGTCGGGCGCCGGTATCGCCTGTAGGAGCGGCGCGAGCCGCGACCGCGACACCCCGCTTACGGCGCAATCGTGCAAGCCCGCGGTCGCGGTTCGCGCCGCTCCTGCACGAGGGCTGTCGGATCAGCCGCGGAGTTGCTTTTGGTAGCGCGCAGGCGTGATGCCGTAGCGTCGCTGGAACGCGCGGGTGAAGTGGGCCTGGTCGGTCAACCCGGTCTCCGCGGCGATGCGCGCCGGCGGCAGGCCCGCGGCCAGCAGGCGCTTGGCCTCGTACAGGCGCAGCGCCATCAGCATCTGCTGCGGAGTGACGTGGTACTGCGCGCGGAACTGGCGCAGGAAGTGGAATGGACTCAGGTCGGCGACCGCGGCCAGTTCTTCCAACGTCACGCGTTCGGCCAACTGCGCGCGCAGGTAGTCCAGCACCGGGACGAAGCGCTTGGGCGCCTCCGGCCGCGCCCGCCGCGGCATCCGCGCGTGGTCGCGGAATTCGTCGAGCAGGGCGTGCAGTTGGCTGTCGAAGGCCAGCGGTTCGCGCGCATGCCACAGCGCATCCAGGCGCGCGGTGACCCGGCGCGCGCGCGCGGGATCGTGGCGCACCGCGTCGTCGAACCACCAGCCTTCGTCGCCGGTGATCTGCGCGGCGGCCTCGGGCTCTACATAGATCATCCGGTAGCGCCAGCCCTCGGCGGTGACCGCGTGGCCGGTGTGCAGCACGTCCGGATTCATCAGCACCAGCGAATCGGGCGGGGCGAGGTGATCGCTGCCGCGGTAGCGGAAGCGCTCCACGCCCGATTCGATCGCGCCCAGGCCGTAGGCTTCGTGGGTGTGCGGATCGAAGGAGTGGCGGACGATGTGCGCGCGGTAAAGCTCGACCCCGGGGCGATGCGCGACCTGCCGGAACTGGGCGGCGTCGGAGGTGGCGTCGAAGCGGTCGGGCACGCCTTGCATGCGGCGAGTATGGCATGCGGGTTCGGGGGGCGCGGCGATCTGAGACGAAAGCATCGGGCCTGAAGGCCCTCCCACAACAGCCGGCTCCGGCCGAAGGCGCTGGCTTCTGTGGCAGGGCCTTCAGATCCGATATGACCTGCTTTTGTGGGAGGGCCTTCAGGCCCGACGCTTTTGTCCCAGATCGCGATCAACCCGCAGGCGAGCGCCACGCCTCCAACGCCACCCAGGTCCGCGGCGTCATGATCTCGAACCAGCCCGCCCGCGCGGTCCGCCGCCCCAGCACCACCAGGGCGTGGTCGCGGCTGAGCAGCCAGCGCGCGCCGGCCGCATGGGCCAGTTCCAGGAATTTCTGATCGTCCGGATCGGCGCAGCGCGGCAGCTTGGTTTCGCCTGCGCCATCGTGCGCGAACGGCCGCAGCACTTCGTCGTACTCGCGCAGGCAGCGCGCGCGCGCCGCCGGGTCCAGCGCGAGCTGGGGATAGTCGAGGATGCGCTGCCATTCCTCGCGGCAGGGCGCGTCGGTGACCGCGGCCACCGCGCCGCTGCGCAGCGCCTGCAGCAGCGGCGCCACCGCCGGATCGGCGAACGCGAACAGGTCCAGGCAGACGTTGCTGTCGAGCACGATCCGCGGCACGGCGTTCATGCGTGCGGCCACGGCGTCAAAGATCGTCCTCGCCAGGGAACGACACGCTCAGCTCGCCGACCCGCAACAGCCGGCCTTGTTCGGGATAGCGTTTGTCGTCGCTGGAGAACTCGCCATCGCCGGCCGGCACCTGCGCCTGCGTCGGCGCGTCCTCGGCCAGGCCCAGGCGCGCGTTGCGCCGCACCGGATCGCCGTCCTTGGGCGCGAGCGCGCCGCCGTTCCAGTCGGAAACGACGCCGCCGTAATCCCAGTCCAGGCCGAAGAAGCGCAGCGGCTTGCCGTTGAGGCGCGTCAGTTCGCTCAGCGTCTGGCCCATCTTCAAGCCGTTGTCCAGGCGCCAGCGGCTGCGCGGTTCGTCGACGACGACGATCGACAGGCCGCGCAGTTTCTCGCTGTCCTGGAAATAGACGCGCGCGCGCCGGGTCGGGTCGCCGTCGAACAGGCGCACGCCGCGGAATTCCTCGCCCTCGGCGCCGGGCAGGCGCTCGTCGATGAGGACGTTGTCGGCGCCGAACAACTGGCGCAGTTGTTCGACGCCCAGATCGGGCGCGAGCGCACCGGGCAGCACGTAGTCGCTCACCGGTGCGAGTGCGGGCTGCTGGGGTGCGTCGCCCGCTGCGATCGTCGCTGCGGATGCGGATGCGGATGCGGGTGCGGGTGCGGCGGCCGGCGCGGGCGTCTTCGGCGCCGGCGCGGCGGCTTCGCGCTGGCACCCGGCCAAGGCCAGCGCGCACGCGAGCGCGGCGGCGGCGCGCGTCGCGCTCACGGCTTGAGCTCGCGGATGTCGGCGCTGGCGATGCGCCAGGCGCGTTGTTCGGCGCTGGCGCCGTCGACCACGGCGCGGCGCAGGGTGTAGCCGCCGACGTAGCGGCGCTGGCTGCCGTCGCGCTGGGTGGCGATGATCGAGACCGGCACTTCGATGTGGCGCTGGCCGGCGCCCGCGTCGATGCGGCCCAGCGGCGCCAGTTCCACGCTCACGCCGGCGGTATTGGCGAAGCCGTTGGCGAACTGCTGCGCGTCCTGGCCGCTGGCGCGGCCGCCGTCGGACCACAGCGCGTAGGCGCGGCCGTAGTTGCGGCTGTTGATCGCGGCGTAGTAATCGCGGACCACGGCGACGGCGTCTTCGGGCGTGGGTTCGGCGGCGGTCGCGGCGCCGTCGGCGGCCGGCTGACTGGCCGAAGCGGCGTCTGCGTTGGCGGGATCGGCGCCGGCCGGCACCGGCAGGGCCGGATCGTTGGCGGCGACGGCGTCGGGATCGGCCGGGAGCGCGGCCGGATCGGCCGGCGGCAGCGGATTGCCGTTCTCGTCCAGTGGCGGCGCCGCGGCCGGGGCGCCGGCCGGGCCGGGCTGGCCGGCGTCGGGCATGCCGGTGATGCCGCCGCGGCCGCCGCCTTCGGGTACCGGCAGCGAGGCCGGATCGCCCGCGACCGTGCCGTCGCCGCCGGCTGCGGCGTCCTTGCCGCCGCAGGCGGCGAGCGCGGCCGCCAACGCGGCGGCGGTCAGCAGGGCGAGGACAGGCGAAAGGCGCATGGCGGAATCCTGAAAATCCGGGGCGCGCCGCGGTCGCGACGCGAGTCCGGCAGTGTAAGCCGCGCTGGCGGGCCGCGGCGTTCGCGCGTTGGCGGTCTGCGGCCGCGGCGGTTCGGTGCGCAGCGCGGGTTCAGCGGCGGGTGGCGGGCGGTGGTCGCAGAATGCGGCGCGCAGTCCGGGCGTATGGGCTGCGGATCGTTGCGCGGTGGCGTGCAGGTTCGCGATCGCGGCTCGCGCCGCTCCTGCAGGAGGCTGTCGTGGTTTGCGTTGCGCGTGCAGCAGCGAACGTGGAGTTCGCGCTCGCGGCGGAGCTTGCGTTTACCGCAACGTCTTACTGCAACTTCGCCGCGACCAGCACCCCGGTCAGCTCCCAGCGTTGTTCGACCTGGTTGCGGCGCAAGCGGTACCAGCCCGTGTAGCGGCGGTTCTCGCCGTTCTCCAAGGTCGCGCGCAGATCGACCGGAATGCGCAGCAGTTCCGGCACGGGTTCCTGGTCCAGCGGCTCCGGCGTCTGGTTCTGGATGCGCAGTCCGCGCAGGTTTTTGAGCGCGCGTAGGTTGGATTCCTCGTTGCCGCGCGGCATGCGCTGGTAGCCCCAGAACTTGTCGGCGGCGTCCTGATCGCCGGCGCCGACGCGCTGCAGGTAGAGGTGCAGGGTGCCGACGGCGTCGGTGTAGGCGTCGTTGCGCCGCTGTTCCAGCGCTTGCGCGCGCAATTGCGCGGCGCTGGGCGCGGCCGCGGTCTCGGGTGTCTGCGCCTGGGCCGGCAGCGCGGTGCCGTCGCCGCCGTCGTCGTCGGCGTTGCGCTGGCAGGAGCAGCCGACGAAGGTCAGCGCGAGCAGGGCGGGGATCAGCAATCGCATGGCATCGGTCCGCAGGCGCGCCGGGCGGCGCGTGGGCGATGCTAGCGGTTGCCTCGGCCGCTGGCGACTGCGCGCGCGACGGAGCGTGGCGGGCGTCGCGAAGGCGCTGGCGGGCTGCGCGGCGGTGTGCGGCCTGGGATCGGAAAGGCGGGCAGAGGCCGTTTCCGTTGGATCGGAAAGCGGAGGGACCGAAGTCCTTCCGCATCGGATCGGAAGGCGTCGGGACTGAAGTCCCTCCCACAGGCGCTGGCCGCCCCTGCAAGCGAGCTATTCCGACAAGCTGGCTACTCTTACGAGCGTTGACCCAGCCGCTCTTGCAAGGGCTGAGGGCACGCGACGCCCGCGGCGATCAGGCCTGGGCGTCGCGCAGCTGTTGTTCCAGCCGCGCCTTGAGCGCGTCGTCGATCTTGAGCTGGCGCGCCAGTTCGTCGAGGTAGGCGCGTTCCATGTAGTTCTGTTCGTCCGCCGCCAGCAGGCTGGCCAGGTACATTTCCGCGCCGATCTCCGGGGTCTCGGCGGCGCGCGCCACTTCGGCCGGGTCCAGCGGCTTTTCCAGTTCCGCGTGCAGCCACGTGCGCAGTTGCGCGTCGCCGTCGATGCGCACGAACTCGCCTTCGATCGCCTCGCGTTCGCGCGCGTCGATGTGGCCGTCGGCCTTGGACGCGGCGACCAGTGCCTGCAGGATCGCGCGGCTGTGCTGTTCGGCCTGCGGCGGCGGCAGGCGGTCGACGGTGCGCGGTTCGGCCGCGCCGGGCCCTTCCTGCTGGCGCTTGTAGTCGCCGTAGGCTTTGTACGCCAGCACGCCGACCGCGGCCACGCCACCGGCCAGGGCGAACTTGCCGGCGTGCTTGCGCAGCTTCTTGTTGCCCAGCAACAGGCCGAGCGCGCCGCCGGCCAGGGCGCCCTTGCCGAAGTCGGCGTTGAGCAGGCCGCGCGAGGGTTCGTCGCGGCGCTCATGGCCGCGTTGCGGCTCGGTCCGCGCCAGCGGCTTGCCGCCGCCGAGCAGATCGCCCAGGCCGCCACCGCCGCCGAGGCTGTTCTGCGCGGTCTTGAGCAACTGGTCGAGAAAGCCTTGGGTCTTCATGCGCGGCGCTCCGGTTCGAGGTCGTGAAATACCGACCTGTGGTTGCGCCGCCGCCGGTTCAAGCCGCGCGGATCGGGCTGCGCGGTTGCGTAAAGGCTCGGTTCAAGCAGGTCCGATCCGCACGACCGGTCGTAACGGCGCCGACGCGCACGCGGCTCAGCGCTGCTGCACGGCCAGGCGCAGGCCCAGGGCGATGAACACGCTGCCGGTCAGGCGTTCCTTCCAGCGTCCGCCGCCGCCGCCGAAGCGGCGGCCGAAGCGGCCGACGGCGAAGCTCAGGATCAGGCTGTTGCTCAGCCCGATCAGCGACAGCAACGCGCCCAGGACCAGGAACTGCAGCCACACCATGCCGCGCTCGGGATGCACGAACTGCGGCAGGAAGGCGAGGAAGAACAGCGCCACCTTGGGGTTGAGCACGCCGGTCATGACCGAGCGCCAATAGACCTGGCGCGCGGAGATCCGCGCCGGCGGCGGCGCGTCCGCGGCCGGCGCCGCCGTGGCCGGACCGCCGCGCCAGGCCTTGATGCCGAGCCAGATCAGGTAGGCCGCGCCGGCGTACTTGAGCACTTCGAACGCCAGCGCCGAGGTCGCCAGCAGCGCCGACAGGCCCAGGCCGGCGGCGAGGGCGTGGATCAAGGTCGCCGTTTCCAGCCCGAACGCGGCCTGGATGCCGCGCGCGGTGCCGCCGGCGGCGCTCTGGGCGACGATCCATGCGGTGCCCGGGCCGGGAATGAAGACCAGCACGGCGGCGGCGATCAGGTAGGCGGCGAGGGTGGAGGCGTCGAACATGGCGGCGGCGCGCGAAGGCAGGAGTGGAGGGGAAGTCTGCGCCGGTCCGTGGCCGCCGCCAAGCAGGCCCTCGCGCGGCCGCGTGCGCTCAGCCCGCGGGCGGCGGCGCGGCCGCCGGGTCGTCGGCGCGCAGCTTCTCGATCGCCGCGACGAAGGCCTCGGTGCCCGGCCACTGGCCGATCCGGCCGAGCTTCCTGGCGCCGCGGAACACCAGGAACGCGGGGATGCCGTGCAGGCCGAAGTGCGTGCCCATGGCCGCGTCCTCGTAGACGTTGTCGTGCAGCCAGTCCACGTCGGGCCAGCGGAAGCGCTCCTGCGCCAGCAGCATCTGGCCCTTGGCGATATCGCAGTTCGGACAGTCCTTGCCCCACAGGAACAAGATGCGCAGGCGGCCGTCGTCGGGCAGGAACTCGTCCAGGCGCGCGTGCCGGACCAGTTGCATCGGGAACTGCCAGAAGAAGCGCGGGTGGGCGGTGTCGGTCACCCGGCCATGCTAGCGCCGCGCGCGGACCGGTGGGCGGCGGCCGTCCGCCGCCCGTCGGCATGGTCTGTTCCGCCGGTGGCGCCGGCGGCCGCGCGGCGAGCCGCGCGATCGCGCCGGATCTCGTCGCCGGCTCAGCGCGTCAGCCGGTACAGCGCGCCGGGATCGGCGTCCAGCGACACATCGATGCGATTGGTGGCGGTACCGACCGTGGTCCAGGCGCCGGTCCACAGGTCCAGCTTCTCGACCTTGCCGTACCAGCGTTGCAAACCGATGGTGGCGCCGCCGCCGGTCTTGGCCGCGCGCCGGGCGAACACCACCAGCGCTTGCGCGTCGCCGCCGCGGCCGTATTCGCCGGCCAGAACCTGATGGTTGGAGATCCAGCCCACCAGTTCGCCGGACGGCGGGCCCAGCGCGTTGTCGACGAAACCGCGATAGGCGTAGGCGCCGAGGTGGCGCTGCAGCAGCGCGGCGTAGCTGTTGCCGTTGAGCGCGTGTTCGGCCAGCGCGGTGGGGCGGTTGTCGTAGCCGAGGATCGCGGTCTGCCAGCCGGTCTGGGCGTCGCTCTGGAAGGGATGGGTGTGGCTGGCGAAATTCGCCACCGCGTCTCCGCCGAAGGCGTAGAACCAGGTCGCGTACCAGCGCAGCTCGCCGAAGCCGGTCAGCTCGAACGGCTGCGGGTGCAGCGCGGGCGTGGCGGTGTGCACGTTCTGCAGATAGGCCACCGAGGTGCGGCCGCGGCTGCGCGCCAGGTTGGCGATGATCGACATGTTCTCCGACATCAGCAACTGGGTGGCGCGCGGACACTGGCTCAGCGCCGGCACGAACGGGTACAGGTTCATCGCCAGGTAATCCGCGCGCGACTGGTCGAGAATGTTGCGCGCGTAGTTGGAGTAGCGCGTCACCATGGCGTCGACCGTGGCCTGGTTGGCGATGGCGCCCGCGGCGCAATCCACGCCGAATTCTTCCGGCTTGCGCGAACCGAAGTGGATGATGTCGGTGCCGCCGTAGGATGCATCGTTGGCGTGCAGTGGCAGCACGTTGACGAAGATCTTCAGGCCCTGCAGGCGCGGATCGGCCTTGACGCAGTCGGTCTGGCGGCCGAGCGCGGCCGGATCGTCCTCGGCCGGTTCGTCCTGGTAGTGCAGGCCGGCGAAGGCCGCGCCGAATTCCACGCGCAGCGGCGCCAGCGCCGGATCGATGCGCGCGGCGGTGTAGGCGGCGCAGTCCGGCGCGCCGCCGGGCGCGCGCTTGGATTTCCAGCTCCAGCCCTCGTAGGTATAGAAGTCGAAGCCGCGGTCCTTGACCGCGCGGGCGATGACCCGCAATTGCGCGAGCGTGTCGCGTTGCGGATGCGTGCCCGGCAGCAGGAAGTGCTTGACGCCGACGGCCGCCAGTTCGTCCACGGCCTTGGTCGCGGCGGCGGGATCGGTGAGGTAGCAGCCCTCGTTGCCGGCGGTGTAGCACGAGTCGGCGCTCATGAACACGAAGCTGCCGTCGACGCGTTCGCCGGCGGCGGCCGGCATGGACGCGGCCGCGCCGGCGAGCAACAAGGAGGCGGTGAGGGATCTGATCATGTCCGGGACCTGTGCGGGAAGATGGCGGGCCGGCGATGGCCCGCGGGCGCCATTGGAGCGCGGCGCAGTCTCAGCCGCTGCGCGTCACTGCGCGACCAACTGCACGCCGTTCTTGCGGAACGCGCCGAGCACCGCATCGTAGATGTCGGAGGCGACGTTGTTCTGGCCGTTCTCCGGATCGGAAATCCAGAAGTGCCCGTCGAGCTGGATGCCCTTGTCGTTGACGCCGGTGATGTACATGTGCGGCGCCGGCTCCTGCAGCACCCGCGGCTGCGCGTTCATCGCCTCGACGAACAGCGTGCGCGCCAGTTCCAGGTCGGTGTCGCCCTTGACCAGCACGCCGCAGACCAGGCGCAGGTTCCGGTCCGACCAGGATTGGTTGACGATCACGTTGTTGGTCAACAGGTCGTTGGGCACGATCGCCTCGACCCCGTCGCGGGTGCGGATCATGGTGTAGCGCACGGTCATGCGGGTGACCCGGCCGGACACCGAGTTGCTGACGATGTTGTCGCCGACCCGCACGGATTGTTCGAACAGCACGATCAGGCCGCTGATGTAGCTGGCCGCGAGCTTCTGCAGGCCCAGGCCCAGGCCGATGCCGAGCGCGCCGCCGAACGCGGCCAGGGCGGTGATGTTGATGTCGCTGGCGGCGAAGATCGCCAGGGTCGCGGCGATCCAGATCGCCACGCTGAAGATGCGCGACAGCGCCAGGATGTAGTTCGGCTGCAGGGTGCGGCTGCGGCGCAGCAGTTTGGTGACGGTCTTGTCGCCCCACAGCGCGACGATCGCGATCACCACGCCGCCGATCAGGCCGGCGACCAGGCCCTGGCTGGACACGTTGATGCCGCCGAACTTGAAGCTGGCGCCGTAGAGCTTGGCCAGCGGCTGGCTGCGGTCGACGAACACCCCGACCACCAGCGCCAGCCACGCCACCACGGTCACCGCGCGCAGCATGATCTTCAGCGGCAGGGTCGGGCGGAACAGCAGTTCGACGGCCATGCCGAAGAACCGGATCACCAGGAACAGCAGCAGCAAGGTCGCGGCCAGGCCGATCAGCGGATTGCCGAACGAACCGCCGAACAGGCTCAACACCCCCAGCGTCAGCAGGGTCAGCACCGGCGTGCACAGGTACTCGACCACGGTCAGCAGCACCGGGCGCTGGTGGCCGATGCGCTGCTTGAGCGCGCGTGTGACCAGCACGCCGACCGCGGCGGCGAGGGTCAGGGCGAGCAGGGTGATCAGCAGGTCGGTCGGGTTCGACACCACGTCCATGGCGTCGGAGACGACTTCGGCGAGTTCCGGGTCGCGGTCCAGCGGCGGCGGCTTGGGCGCGGCGCTCATCGGTCGGAGGCGTAGTCCGGTTCCAGTCCGGTCAGGGCGCGGTCGCGGCGGCATTGCGCCAGCGGCTTGCCCTTGGCCGAAAGGATGCGGACGATGCTGTGGTCGAAACCGGTCACGACCTTCAGGCAGGCGCAGCCGTAACCGTAGCCGCGCGGATCGCCTTCGTGCTTGACCCAGTCTTTCTCCGACGGCGGCTCCGGCCACGGGCCTTCGGCCTGGTGGCCGCCCTGCAGGCCCACGGTCCATTGCGCGTCGGGATCGATCAGCCAGGCGTTGCCCGGGGTCGGATTGATGAACCAGCCGCAGCGCGTTTCCGGCTTGGCGGCCGCCGCGGCGTGGCCGGCGAGCAACGCCGCGGCCAGGGCCACGGCGAAGCGCGGGAACAACAGGGAACGTCCGTGACGGGCCATGCGCGGTTCTCCTTGAAGTGCCGTCATGTTAGCCGCTGCCGCGACGGGGGCGATGGCCGGCGTCAGTCCGCCGCGCCCGCCGGCACGGCCAGGCGCCATTGCAGCAGGCGCGCCGATGGGTGGGCGTGAAGCCAATCGTCCACCGCCGCGCGCGCGGCGGCTTCGTCGCGCGCGGCCACGCCGACCCAGCGCGCGCCGGCGGCGTCGCCGGACGCCTGCAGCGGCGGGTGGTCGTGAGCGGCGTCGGCATCGGCGTCGCCGAGCGAACAGGCGCGGCACAGGTGGCGCACGCTGTCGGTCCAATCCTGGGCCTGCCCGTGGTCGCGATGCGCGCGCTGCGCCAGCGCGGCCAGGGTGTCGGGCTCGGCCGTTTCGATCCAGGCCTCGAAGGTGGCGTAGGGCGAGGCCTGCCACAGTTCGAGTTGATCGAACACCGGATACTCGCGCTCGCCGATGCGGCGGCTGCCGTTGGGCGCGCCGTCGTTGAGCACGATGTCGGCGTAGCGATGGCCGCTGTCGGGCAGCGGCACGTTGCGGATGCGCGCGCGGGCCGGGTCGAGCCGGTCGCACCACACCACTTCGCCGCGGCCGTCCGGGTCCAGCCGCACCGGCGCCAGGCCGCAATCGACCTCCAGCGGTTCCTCGCCGGGTTCGATCGGCAGGCCGTAGCGCTGCCAGGCCTCGCGCGCGCTGCGCCAGTCGCGCAACGCGGTCGCGGCGATGCCGAGGTTCCAGCACGCGCCCTGGTGGCCGGCGTCGCGCGCCAGCGCTTCGCGGTTGGCGATCAGCGACTGCGTCCAGTCGCCGAAATACTTGTGCAGCAAACCGATGTTGAACCACGGCGCAGCCCAGGCCGGATCGGCCTGGGCCGCCTGAGCGTAGAAGCTCAGCGCGCGTTCGTCCTCGCCGCGCGCGCCGAGGCGGTGGCCGTACTCGTTGAGCAGTTCGGCGCGTTCGCGCGCGCTGCGGGGCTTGGGCATGGCGAAGAGGATGCGGCGGTGGGGGCGCACACGGTATCAGTCTTCCTCATGCCGCGGTTTGTAGGCCTCGACCAGTTTCTGCTGCACCGTGCCCGGCACCGGCTCGTAGTGGCTGAAGTCCAGCGAATAGCGCCCGCGTCCGGCGGTCACCGACTTGAGTTCGGCCGCATAGCCCTCCAGCTCCGACAGCGGCACCTGCGCGCGCACCACGATCTCGCCGCCGCGCAGGCTGTCGGTGCCGTTGATGCGCGCGCGCTTGCTGGCCAGCCCGCCGCTGATGTCGCCCATGTGCTGCTCCGGCGCGTTGACCTCCAGGTCGACGATGGGTTCGAGCACTTGTGGACGGGCCTTGCCGATCGCATCGAGGAACGCCTTCTTGCCGGCGGCGACGAAGGCCACTTCCTTGCTGTCGACGCTGTGGTACTTGCCGTCGTAGACCACTACCCGCACGTCCTGGATCGGATAGCCGGCGACGGCGCCGTCGTGCAGCACCTGGCGCACGCCTTTCTCGACCGCTGGCAGGAACTGGCCGGGAATGGTGCCGCCCTTGACCTCGTCGACGAACTCGAAACCGCCGCCGCGCGGCAACGGCTCGATCCGCAGGAACACCTCGCCGAACTGGCCGGCGCCGCCGGTCTGCTTCTTGTGCCGGTGATGGCCGTCGGCCTTGCCGGCGACGGTCTCGCGGTAGGCGATGCGCGGCGGGCGCGACTGCACTTCCACGCCGTACTTGTCCTTGAGCCGGTCCAGGTTGATGCGTAGGTGCAGGTCGGACAGGCCGCGGACCACGGTTTCGTTGGTCTCGGTCTCGTGCTCGACGTGGAAGCAGGGGTCTTCCTCGGCGAGCTTGTGCAACGCGTTGGACAGCTTCTGCTCCTGGCCCTTGCTCGCCGCTTCCACCGCCAGGCCGAACATCGGCCGCGGGAAATTCAGCGGGGCCAGGTGGATGTGGTCCTCGTCGTGGCTGTCGTGCAGCACCGCGTCGAAATGCAGCTCGTCGACCTTGGCCACCGCGGCGATGTCGCCCGGCACCGCCTGCTCGATCTCGACATGGTCCTTGCCCTTGAGCTTGAACAGATGCCCGACCTTGAACGGTTTCTTGCCGTCGTCGACGAACAGCTGGGTGTCCTTCCTGACCGTGCCCTGGTAGACGCGGAACACCCCGAGCTTGCCGACGAAGGGATCGTTGACGATCTTGAACACGTCGGCGATGACGTGCGCCTTGGGGTCGGGCGTGGCCGCGATCGGCTGCGCATCCTCGCCGACGCCCTTGGCGAACGGCGGCGGATTGGCCTCGCCCGGGTGCGGGAACAGCCGCTCGGCGGTGTCCAGCAATTCGGCGATGCCCGCGCCGCTGCGCGCCGAGCAGAACAGCACCGGCACCAGATGGCCTTCGCGCAGGCATTGCTCGAACGCGTCGTGCAGCTCCTGCCCGGACAGGCCGCCTTCGCCGAGGTCGAGGTAATGCTCCATCACCGTCTCGTTGATCTCGACCACCTGGTCGATGATCTTCTGATGCCATTCGCCGACCGCGCCCAGGTCGCTGTCGCCGCCGGCGTTGCCGAAGCAATCGACCACCCGCTTGCCGCCGTCGGCGGGCAGGTTCAGCGGCAGGCATTCGGCGCCGAAGGTCTCGCGGATGTCGCTCAACACCCGTGCGACGTCGGCGCCGTCGTGATCGATCTTGTTGACCACGATCGCCCGGCACAGCCCGCGCGCCTTGGCGTGGTCCATCATCCGCCGGGTGCCGTATTGCACGCCCGTGTCGGCATCGACGACCACTGCGAGGGTTTCCACCGCCGCCAGCGCGGACAGGGTGGGGCCGCGGAAATCCGGGTAGCCGGGGGTGTCGATGAGGTTGAGGTGGACGAGCGGATTCGGCGCGGTGCCGTGATCGATGCTGGCGATCGCGCAATCCAGCGAATGCCCGCGCTGTTTTTCGATCGGATCGAAGTCGGACACGGTGCTGCCGCGTTCGATCGTGCCTGCCGTCTGGACTGCGCCGCCGGCGTGCAGCAGGGCTTCGAACAGCGTGGTTTTGCCGGCGCCGGGGTGGCCTGCCAAGGCCACGTTGCGGATTTGTTCTGTGCTGTAGGACATGAGCGGACTTCTCCCTGAGGCTAGGGTCGGAAGGCCGTCATGGCTGTCCGCGCTGCGCGCCCGAGCGTGGCGCTCGGCGGGCGGTCATGGCGGGCCGGCGGGGGCCGGGAGGACAGGCTCGCGCAGCGCGCCGGGTGGGTCAAGTGGCGGCGGCGATAGCGTGTGCTGGGTCGCGGTTGGCGTGTTGCGGCGCGGCATGGAGCGTGGAGCGAGGAGTGAGCGTGGAGGAGCGAGGAGCGAGCGGAAAGCGGTCCGCCGTTCTTGCTCACTCCTCGCTCCTTTGCGCTCACTCCTCATTCTTAACCTGCCAGGCGCTACGCTACCCGCCCCCACCAACGGAGCCGCACACCATGGGTATCTCGCGTCACGCCACCGCGCATTGGGAAGGCGATCTCAAGAACGGGCAGGGCCGCCTGAGCACGCCGCAAAGCGGGCTGCTGGACAACACCCGCTATGGCTTCAACAGCCGCTTCGGCGAAGAGAAGGGCACCAATCCCGAGGAACTCATCGCCGCCGCGCACGCCGGCTGCTTCACCATGGCGCTGTCGGCCAAGCTCACCGAGGCCGGGCATCCGCCGGTCAGCCTGGACACCCGCGCCGAAGTCGATCTGTCGATGGAAGGCGGGCCGTCGCTGTCGCAGATCCGGCTCAAGGTGAAAGCGCAGGTGCCGGGGATCGATGCGGCCAAGTTCCAGGCCATCGCCGAGGACGCCAAGGCCAATTGCCCGGTGTCGAAGGCGCTCAGCGCGGTGCCGGTGAGCCTGGAAGCCGTGCTGGCCTGACGGCCGGTCCGGGCATGTGGTCGTGAACCTTCCGCGGCCGCTGCGACGGCGGCGCCAACCGTGACGCGTGTAGAGACAGGCGCGGGCGCAGTCGCCGAAACCGGAGGACGTCGAGCGCAGCCGCAGTCGGCGCTCGGCGATTTCCGGCTCCGAGGGCGGCGCCGGCGCCGCGGCCATCGCGGCCCGCGCCGCTGCTACAGTCGCTGCGCCCAACAACGTCGCCGCGCATGTCCGAGCCGCCCGCCATCCGCCACGCTTTGCTGATCCACGGCGCCGGCGCCGGCGGTTGGGAATGGAACCTGTGGTGCGAGGTCTTCGCCGCGCGCGGCATCCCCGCGCACGCGCCCGACCTGCAACCCTCGCCTGCCGGCCTGGAAGCGACCACGCTGGACGACTACCGCGAGCAGGTGCGCGCCGCCCTGGCCGCGCTGCCGCGTCCGCGCGCCGCGGTCGGCGCCAGCCTCGGCGGCTTGTTGGCGTGGCTGTGCGGCGATCTCGCCGACGCATTGGTGTTGGTCAATCCGCTGCCGCCGCTGCCGTGGGCGGCCGAGCACCCGGCGCGCGACTGGCCGGCGCGGGTGCCGTGGCGGCGCGAGGCGAGCCTGGCGTCGACCCGCCGCGCCATGCCCGACGCCGACGAGGCCGCCGCGCTGTATGCGCTGCGGCGCTGGCGCGACGAATCCGGCGCCGCGTTGCGCCAGGCCCAGGCCGGGATCGCGGCGCCGGTGCCGGCCTGCCGGATGCTGTGCATCGCCAGCCACGGCGATACCGATGTCGATCCGCAACGCAGCGCACGGTTCGCCGCCGCGGTCGGCGCGAGCCTGATCGCCTTGCCGGGCAGTCACGTCGGTCCGCTGCTGGGCCGCGAGGCCGCGCGCGCCGCGATCCATGCCGCGGATTGGTTGCGCGCACCGGCGCCGGACGGGCAGTCTGTCGGCGAGGTGAACGTTGTTTTGACGCCAGGCTAACGCCCGGCCGCATTCAGCCCGGGTTGACCGCCCCGGCCCGACGATCCGTTTCGCGCCATTCCGGCGCCTGGGAGCCCCGTCATGAACCGCTCGCTCGTCACCGTCCTGGGCCTGGCCCTGGCCGCCGCCACCGGCATCGCCTCGGCGCAGTCGTATCCGTCCGGTTCGGGCAATTATTCGGGCGGTTACGACAACGGCTCGCCGAGCTACAGCTCGCAGGTCGACTTCGCCCGGGTGGTCCGGGTCGACCCCGTGTTCGAGACCTATTCCTCCCAGCCCGCCAGCGCGCCGCGCTGCTACGAGCGCCCGACCTACGTCCAGGGCGACGGCTATTACAACGACGGCTACAGCAACGGCAACGGCGGCTACAACGACGGCTACACCGACCAGTACGGCAGCCAGCGCCGCAGCGCCGGCACCGAGGGCGGCCGCACCGCCGCGACCGTGGTCGGCGGCATCGTCGGCGCGGTGCTCGGCAGCAAGGTCGGCGGCGGCAGCGCGCGCTACGCGACCTCGGCGATCGGCTCGATGGTCGGCGGCATGGCCGGCCGCAGCATCTACGAACAGAGCAAGCGCAGCCAGGAACCGCCGCGCACCGGCACGGTGCGGGTCTGCGATCCGGTGCCGGCCAACGGCTACGGCAACAGCTACGCCAACGAGCGTTCGGTGACCGCGTACGACGTCACCTACGAATACGCCGGCAAGACCTACCGCACCCGCACCGACCACAACCCGGGCGACCGCATCCGCGTGCGCGTGGACGTGCGTCCGGACTGAGCGCGACGCTCGAATCGACGCACAGGCGGCGCAGGAACGGGGCGCCGCCCGCGCCGGTGGGACGCCGGGGCCGCGAGGCTCCGGCGTCTTTCGTTTGCGCCGCGCGCATTCATCCGCGGCCGCGCAGCGCGACTAGACCATGGTCGTAACGCCGCGCGCGCATCCGATCGTCTAGCCTGCGGCTGCCGGCCCCGGGAGACGTCCGCATGCGTTACGAGGAGTTCCACCGCCGTTCGATCGAACAGCCCGAGGCGTTCTGGGCCGAACAGGCCCGCGCGATCCATTGGCGCACGCCGCCGCAGCGCATCCTCGACTATTCCAACCCGCCGTTCCGGCAGTGGTTCGCCGGCGGCGAAACCAATCTTTGCTACAACGCGCTCGACCGCCACCTCGACGAGCGCGGCGACCAGCTCGCGCTGGTGACGGTCTCCAGCGAGACCGGGCGGACCCGCGAGCTGACCTATCGCGACGTGCATCGCGAGGTCAACGTGTTCGCCGCCGCGATCCGCGCGCTCGGCGTCGGCCGCGGCGACCGCGTGGTGATCTACATGCCGAACATGGCCGAGGCGGTGTTCGCGATGCTGGCTTGCGCGCGCATCGGCGCGGTGCATTCGGTGGTGTTCGGCGGTTTCGCCGCGCACAACCTGGCGCTGCGCATCGACGACGCCACGCCCAAGCTGCTGATCTGCGCCGACGCCGGCATGCGCGGCGGCAAGGTGATCGCCTACAAACCGCTGGTCGATGCCGCCTGCGAAGAGGCGCAGTCGCCGCCGCCGCACGTGCTGGTCGTCAGCCGCGGGCTCGACCCGGATCTCGCCCTGGTGCCCGGCCGCGACGTCGATTACGCCGAACTGCGCAAGCGGCACGAAGGCGCCCAGGTCGAAGTCGAATGGCTCGAATCCAACGAGCCCAGCTATCTGCTCTACACCTCCGGCACCACCGGCAAGCCCAAGGGCGTGCAGCGCGACGTCGGCGGCTACGCGGTCGCGCTGGCGCTGTCGATGTGGTCGATCTACGACGTCCGCGCCGGCCAGGTGATGTTCTCGACCTCCGACGTGGGCTGGGCGGTCGGCCATTCCTACAACGTCTACGGCCCGCTGATCGCCGGCGCGACCTCGGTGCTGTACGAAGGGCTGCCGACCAATCCCGATCCCGGCGTGTGGTGGAGCATCTGCGAGCGCTACGGCGTGCGCACGATGTTCTCTTCGCCGACCGGCATCCGCGTGCTCAAGAAGCAGGACGCGGCGTGGCTGAAGAAGCACGATCTGTCGAAGCTGCATTGGCTGTTCCTCGCCGGCGAGCCGCTCGACGAGCCGACCGCGCAGTGGATCACCGACGGCATCGGCAAGCCGATCATCGACAACTACTGGCAGACCGAGACCGGCTGGCCGGTGCTGTCGCTGATGCCGGGGCTCGAGCTCAAGCCGGTCAAGTTCGGCTCGCCCGGCCTGCCGACGCCGGGCTACCACCTGCGGGTGATCGACGAGGCCAGCGGCCGCGACGTCGGGCCGGGCGAGAAGGGCGTGCTGGCGATCGTGCCGCCGCTGCCGCCGGGCTGCCTGACCACGGTGTGGAACGACGACGCGCGCTTCCTCGACAGCTATTTCGGCCATTTCAAGGAACTGCTGTACAGCTCGCTGGACTGGGCGATCCGCGACGACGACGGCTACGCCTTCATCCTCGGCCGCACCGACGATGTGATCAACGTCGCCGGCCATCGCCTGGGCACGCGCGAGATCGAGGAGTCGGTGGCCAGCCACGCCAGCGTCGCCGAAGCGGCGGTGATCGGCGTGCGCGACGAACTCAAGGGCCAGGTGCCGGTGGTGTTCGCCACGCTCAAGGCCGGCGGCGAGCAGGACCCGCGCGCGGTCGCGGCGGGCATGCAGGACTGCGTGGTGCGCCAGCTCGGCGCGGTGGCGCGCCCGGCGCGGGTGTACGTGGTCGGCGCGCTGCCCAAGACCCGTTCGGGCAAATTGTTGCGGCGCTCGATCCAGGCCCTGGCCGAGAGCCGCGATCCCGGCGATCTGTCGACGCTGGACGATCCCGGCGCGTTGGAGGAGGTGCGCCGCGCGCTCGAACGCGGCGCCGATGCGGGCGGTTGAGCGCAACTTTCGTGCGCGCCAGCGTGAACGCGAGCCAAAGCGTTCGTCCGCGCAACATCGGCATTGACGCCATTTTTCTGCGCCGGCGTTAGCATCGCGGCAACGGGCGGGCTGCGACCCGCCCTCGATCCAGCGAGGCCGCAATGCAGTACACCAGCCCTTCCGCCACGGCCGCATCGGAATCCGAGCACGGCCCGGCGCACCGCCTCGACACGCACGGTAGCGACGCGGGCGCTCCTGGCTGGGATGCCATCAACCACGCCTTGAACCGCGTCTATCCGCGCCAGTCGCCGTGGCATTCCAGCGCGCCGGCCGGCGACGCCGCGCCGTTGCCGGGCATCAGCGCGTACAAGCGCATCACACCGTTGCCGCACTGGCATTTCGTCACTTACGGTTTCAGCGAGCTGTTCGACAAGCGCAGCGACGACGCCGAGATCAGCGGCTACGGCTTCGAACTGACTTTCCGCCTGGCCAATCCCGACGACGCCGACGAGCCGCCGCGCTGGGCGTTGAACTTCCTGCAGAACCTGGCGCGGTACGTGTTCGAAAGCGGGCACGGCTTCCACGCCGGCCACTATCTCAGCGCCGGCGGGCCGATCGCCGCCGACAGCGACAGCGCGATCCGCGCGCTGGCCTTCGTCCACGACCCGGAACTGGCGCCGATCGACAGCGGCAACGGCCGGGTCGAGTTCCTGCAGATCGTCGGCCTCACCAACGAGGAGGAGTTCGCGCTCAAGCGTTGGTCCACGCTCAAGGTGCTGGAGGTCTTCCACGACTACCTGCCGCTGTGGATCACCGACCTGGAGCGCGGCTCGCTGCTGGCCGATCCCGAGATCGCCGCGCGCCTGGCCGGAGGTTCGGCGCGCGAGGGCTCCTCGGTGGGCACGATCTACGCCGATCACGTGGACTGGGAGCAGCGCAAGCGCTTGCTGCGCGCGCCGACCACGGTGCTGTCGCTGAGCGCGCGCCAGGTCGGCGAACTGCTGGCGCTGCTGCCGCTGCGGCTGCCGTTCGGCAACGCCTTCGGCGTGGTCGGGCCCGAGCGCAGGGCGGTGTTCGAGCCGGCCGTGCGCGGCAACGAGGCCGAGGTCGCCGACGGTGCGCTGCATCTGCGCCTGGACGAGCGGGCGGTGCGCAGCCTGGTGTCGCGGCTGCGGGCGCAGGCGGGGATCTACGAAGTGGACGGGTTCGCGGCCCTGCAGGTGCAGGTGCGGTGAGGGCGGTGCAGGTCTGAGCGGAAGGCGTCGGGCCTGAAGGCCCTCCCACAGAAGCCGCGGCCTTCATGAGAGGACCGCCCCGGCTTTTGTGGGAGGGCCTTCAGGCCCGATGCTTTTGTGCCCGATCGCCGCTGTTCCCAACCGGCTTTGCGCATTCAGTCGGATGGCGCCGCGGCCCCGCCGTACCCCGGCGTCATCGGCCGGTCCGCGCCGCGGGTTAAAATGCCCGGATCGCCCCGATCGGGCCACCCGGAGTCAGACAGATGTCCCAGCTCTCCGCCGGCGCCAAGTTCCGCGCCGCGCTCGCCGCCGAATCGCCGCTGCAGGTGATGGGCGCGATCACCGCCTATGCCGGCCTGATGGCCAAGCGCACCGGCTACAAGGCCCTGTACCTGTCCGGCGGCGGCGTCGCCGCCAATTCGCTGGGCATGCCGGACCTGGGCATCAGCACCATGGAGGACGTGCTGACCGACGCGCGCCGCATCGTCGACGCCACCGGCATGCCGCTGCTGGTCGACATCGATACCGGCTGGGGCGGGGCGTTCAACATCGGCCGCACCATCCGCAACTTCGAGCGCATCGGCGTGGCCGCCGTGCACATGGAAGACCAGGTCGGGCAGAAGCGTTGCGGCCACCGTCCGGGCAAGGAAGTGGTCAGCAAGGACGAGATGGTCGACCGGGTCAAGGCCGCGGTCGACGGCCGCACCGACGATCAGTTCGTGATCATGGCGCGCACCGACGCGGCCGCGGTCGAGGGCATCGACTCGGCGATCGAGCGCGCGGTCGCCTACGTCGAGGCCGGCGCCGACATGATCTTCCCCGAAGCGATGAAGACGCTGGACGACTACCGCCGCTTCAAGGCCGCGGTGAAGGTGCCGATCCTGGCCAACCTGACCGAATTCGGCTCGACCCCGTTCTTCACCACCGACGAACTGCGCGAGGCGGGCGTCGACATCGCCCTGTACTGCTGCGGCGCGTACCGGGCGATGAACAAGGCTGCGCTGAACTTCTACGAGACCGTGCGCCGCGAAGGCACCCAGAAGAACATCGTCGACACCTTGCAGACCCGCGCCGACCTGTACGACTTCCTCGGCTACCACGAATACGAAGACAAGCTGGACCGCCTGTTCGCGCAGAACAAATAACCAGGAGTTCCGATGAGCGACAACGCTACCCAAGTCCTTCCCAAGGCCAAGAAATCCGTCGCCCTCAGCGGCACCGCCGCGGGCAACACCGCGCTGTGCACGGTCGGCCGCAGCGGCAACGACCTGCACTACCGCGGCTACGACATCCACGACCTGGCGACCAAGTCGACCTTCGAGGAGGTCTCGCACCTGCTGGTCCACGGCGTGCTGCCGACCGCCTCGCAGCTCAAGGCCTACAAGACCAAGCTCAAGCGCCTGCGCGGCCTGCCGGCGATCGTCACCGACGCGCTGGAGCTGGTGCCGGCCAACGCCCACCCGATGGACGTGCTGCGCACCGGCTGCTCGGTGCTCGGCACGGTGTTGCCCGAGCGCGAAGGCCATCCGGCCAGCGAGGCGCGCGACATCGCCGACCGCCTGATCGCCAGCTTCGGCTCGATGCTGCTGTACTGGTGGCACTTCACCCGCAACGGCCGCCGCATCGAGTGCGAGACCGACGACGACTCGGTCGCCGCGCATTTCCTGCACCTGCTGCACGGCGAGCCGCCGAGCCAACTGCTGGCCGATTCGCTCGACAAGTCGCTGATCCTCTACGCCGAGCACGAGTTCAACGCGTCGACCTTCACCGCCCGCGTCATCGCCGGCACCGGCTCGGACCTGCATTCGTGCATCACCGGTGCGATCGGCGCGCTGCGCGGCCCCAAGCACGGCGGCGCCAACGAAGTGGCGATGGACATCATCTCGCGCTACAACAGCGCCGATGAAGCCGAGACCGACATCCGCGCGCGGGTGGAACGCAAGGAGATCGTGATCGGCTTCGGCCACCCGGTCTATACCGTCGGCGATCCGCGCAACCCGATCATCAAGGAGATCTCGCGCGCGCTGTGCAAGGACGGCGGCAACCAGGTCCTGTTCGACGTCAGCGAGCGCATCGAGACGCTGATGTGGGACATGAAGAAGATGTTCCCGAACCTGGATTGGTACTCGGCCTCGGCCTATCACATGATGGGCATCCCGACGCCGATGTTCACCCCGCTGTTCGTGATCGCGCGCACCACCGGCTGGAGCGCGCACGTGATCGAGCAGCGCGAGGACGGCAAGATCATCCGCCCGAGCGCCAACTACACCGGTCCGGAAGATCGCGAGTACGTGCCGATCGAAAAGCGCTGAGCGAGCGCCGCCGGGCGGCGTAAACGCAAGACGCCGCGGAACGAGGCCAGGCGCGAGCCTGGCCTTTTTCGTGCGCGCTCGGTTCGCGGTCCGCTTGCGCCTATCGTCGAATGCGACACAGAAACGTCATGGAGTGCGATGGCATAGTCCGGTGCCGGCCGGCACCATGGTGGTGCCGGCCGGTGCGTGGACGTCGCGGGCCGGCCGCACGTCGCGAGGGGCGGCGGCGCGGCAAGGATCGAGCAAGAGGAGACGCCATGCGCGACAGCGACGTTCCGGTAAAGACCAACGAAGGCCGCGACGAGATCGAACACCGCACGCGCAAGTTGCCGCCGATGCTGCGTTCGATCCTGTTGATCGTCGACGGCGAGCGCAGCGCGCGCCATCTGCGCGAACTGGCGGTCAGCCTGCACGGCCCGGCCGATGCGCTGGAGCAACTGGAACAGCTGGGATTGATCGCGTCCTCGGCCGCGGTCGCGGCGAGTCTGGCCGCGACGCCGCGGGCGCCCGCGGCCGCATCGAGCGCCGGCGCCGCCGCGCCGACGCCGGCCGCGTCGGCTTCGCCGCAGCGGTATCAGGCGCTGTACGCGCTCATGAGCGAGGCGGTGCGCGAGCACCTGGGCCTGCGCGGCTATTTCCTGCAGCTCAAGATCGAGCGCTGCGCGAACAGCGACGAACTCGCGGCGCTGTTGCCGGAGTTGAGCGCGGCCTTGGCGAAGGTGCGCAAGGACGAAGTGGCCGCGCGGATCGAAGCGCAGTTCGCCGCCGGCGCCTGATCGGGCACGGCGGCCGCGTCGCGGCGCGAACGCGGCGAACGGCTTGCGTACCGATGCGCGCACGGCCATCGCAGCGACGCGCCGCCCCGACGAGCGCGCATAAAAAAACTCCCGCCGCGCAACGCGCGGGCGGGAGTTCGGTCGCGCCTTGAGCTTACGCCAGGCCTTCGGCCTTCAGCGCGGCCTGCACGCCGGCGTCGTCCTGCATGCGCTGCTTGAACGCGGCCAGGTGCGCGTAGCCGGACAGATCGACCTTCACCGCATCGGCCCAGCGCAGGGTGATGTAGAGATACGGATCGGCGTAGCTGCGGAAGCCGGCGAGCCATTCGCGATCGGCCAGGCGCCGATCGGCGGCGGCATACATCTTGCGCAGGCGCTCGCGCGCGGTCTGGCGCACGACGTCGGCTTGCGCAGGATCGGGATGGAAGGCGCCCGGCGCGAAGATCGGTACGAACGCCGGATGGATGTCGGAGTTGCAGAACGCGAGCCAGCGCGCGGCTTCGGCGCGCTGCTGCGCGCTGCCGTCGCCGGCCAGCTGCGCTTGCGGGAAGGTGTCGGCGATGTAGCCCATGATCGCCGCGTTCTGTGTCAGCACGAACTCGCCGTCGACCACCGCCGGTACCGCGCCGGCCGGATTGATCGCCAGATACGCCGGCGCCTTCATCGTGTCCTTGTCGAGGATCTCGACTTCGAACGCGCCGCCGGTCCATTGCAGGGCGATGTGGTCGGCGGTGGAACACGCGCCGGGCTTGCTGTAGAGCTTCATGGTGTGGCGACCCCTCGGGTGGTGAGCCGGCGACTATCGCCGCTCCAGGGGGACATGCTCAAGCAAGCCGGTGCAACGGTGCGTTACGGCGCGCCGAGAGCCGGGCCTCGGCGCCAGCGACGGCACCGGCTATTGCGGTGCTCGACTGCCGATGTCCGACTCGCGATCGCGGCGACGCCGCGCCTCAGCCGCGTCGCGGCTTGAGCGCCTGCACCTTGTAGAACGTGTGATCGCCGATCGTCGCCACCTGGTAGGCGTTGCGCCACGAGGGGCTGGCGATCGCGTGCGCGGCGAAGTGGCTCGCACCGGGCACGATCTCCTTGCGCTGACCGGCCGGCAGGGCCCAGTTGCGCTCCGCGGCCAGGGCCACGTTGACCGACTCGGCCCAGGCTTCGGAATTGCTCAGGCGCGTGCCCGGCGAGACCAGGGTCGGGGCGAATTGCTTGTTGGCGGTGACGACCTCGCACACGGTGTCGCCCCAGATGCCGCTGTCGCGGCGGCGCAGGGCCACCTCGGCGACGGCTTGCTGGCCGCGTTGGGACTGGTCGCGGGCTTCCAGGTAGACGGTGGTGCTCAAACACAGCGAGTCGGCGGTCTGCGGCGGAAGCACGGAGGCCAGCCACAATATCCAAGCCAGTTTCATATCGGACTCCTTGCTCCGTTGCGTCGGCCGCACTGGACCGCCGATCCCCCGCGATGGAGGAAAGCGACAGCGGTGAGGCCGACATGGCGTACTGGGGAGGGCAGCGGCTCTAGCGGCGCGCTTTTGCCCCGTCACCGGGACCGGGGGCGAATGGGCGCCCGGGGCGGTGGTGGGTGCCGCCTCTGCAGGGGGCGGCGGAAAAGTCGGCGAACGGTAGCGACGCGAATCCAAACCGACACTGAACGGCAAAATCCAAGTTTCTAATTTGGTTGGAGTTTTTATTCTGAACAGGCGCTAGGTGCTTGGTTCTGAAAGGCTTTGTCCCGGCACGAAGCGTGCCCACGTCGTCTCACCCTTGTGTGAGCGAGCCGGTTCAGCAAAGTGGGGGAGGGGTGTTTGGCGTCTCCGGGCGGCGGTGGACTCCGCTCGGGGTGGGATTTTGGGCGGCGACGGTCAAGCCAACCCCACCGATTGGGGTAAGCGGTCACAGACAGCCCTACAGAATCCGGTCGGGGTGGGGTTTCGACCCGCCGCGGGGTCGCGGACTTGCCCTGTAGGAGCGACGCGAGTCGCGACCGCGACAACGCAACCACGATGAAAGCTTCGGCGCAGGTGCGTTGTCGCAGTCGCGACTCGCATCGCTCCTACAGACAGGAAATCCACACATACATATATATGTGTGGATGCGCGGCTCAGAGCTGCGCCGCGAGCCGGCTCGCCTGGGCGATCGCGCGCTTGGCGTCGAGTTCGGCGGCGACGTCGGCGCCGCCGATCACGTGCACCGGCTTACCGCTGCCGGCCAGCGCCTCGGCCAGCGGCTTGTACGGCTCCTGGCCGGCGCAGACCACCACCTGGTCGACCGGCAGCACCTGTTCGCTGCCGTCGACGCGGATGTGGAAGCCCTCGTCGTCGACGCCGACATATTCGACCCCGCCGAGCATGCGTACCTGCTTGGTCTTCAGGGTCGCGCGATGGATCCAGCCGGTGGTCTTGCCGAGCTTCGCCCCAGGCTTGCCGGCGCTGCGCTGCAGCAGCCAGACCTGCCGCGCCGGCGGTTCCGGCCGCGGCGCGGCCAGGCCGCCGCGGTTGTCGGCGTAGTCCAGGTCCACGCCCCACTCGGCGCGCCATTGCGCCGGGTCGGGGTAATGCGGGGCGTCGTCGCCGGAGTGCGGACCGGCGTGGACCAGGAATTCGGCGACGTCGAAGCCGATGCCGCCGGCGCCGACGATCGCCACGCGCGCGCCGGGCACGACCCGGCCCTGCAGCACGTCGAGGTAACTCACGACCTTGGCGTGGTCGCTGCCGGGAAACTCGACCTGGCGCGGGCGGATGCCGGTGGCCAGCACGATCTCGTCGAAGCCGGCCAGCGCGGCCGCGTCGGCGTCGGTGTTCAGGCGCAGCTCGACCCCGGTCTGCTCGATCCGGCCGGCGAAGTAGCGCAGGGTTTCGTAGAACTCCTCCTTGCCGGGAATCCGCTTGGCCAGGTTGAACTGGCCGCCGATGCGCGCGGCCCGGTCGAACAAGGCGACCTGGTGCCCGCGTTCGGCCGCGACCGTGGCGCAGGCCATGCCGGCCGGGCCGGCGCCGACCACGGCGATGCGCTTGGGCGCGGTGGTCGGGTGGTAGTTCAGCTCGGTCTCGGCGCAGGCGCGCGGGTTGACCAGGCAGCTGGCGTGCTTGTTCTCGAACACGTGGTCCAGGCAGGCCTGGTTGCAGCCGATGCAGGTGTTGATGTCGGCGGCGCGGCGGTTGCGCGCCTTGTTGACCCATTCCGGGTCGGCCAGCAGCGGCCGCGCCATCGACACCATGTCGGCGTCGCCTTCGGCCAGGATGCGCTCGGCCACGTCGGGCATGTTGATCCGGTTGGTGGTCACCAACGGCAGCCGGACTTCTTCCTTCAGCCGACCGGTAATGCCGGTGAACGCGCCGCGCGGCACCGAGGTGGCGATGGTCGGCACCCGCGCCTCGTGCCAGCCGATGCCGGTGTTGATGAGCGTCGCGCCGGCGGCTTCGATGGCGCGGGCCTGGGCGATGACCTCGCTCCAGGTCGAGCCGTCCTCGACCAGATCGATCATCGACAGCCGGTAGACGATGATGAAGTCCGGGCCGCAGGCCTCGCGGATGCGGCGCACGATCTCGACGCTGAAGCGATAGCGCTGCGCCGCCTCGCCGCCCCAGCCGTCGCGGCGCTTGTTGGTGCGCGGCACGGTGAACTGGTTCAGCAGATAGCCTTCCGAGCCCATCACCTCGACCCCGTCGTAGCCGGCCTCGCGCGCCAGCCGCGCCGAATTCACGAACGCCTTGATCTGCCGCTCGACCCCGCCGGCCGACAGCGCGCGCGGGGTGAACGGGTTGATCGGCGCCTTGAGCTTGCTCGGCGCGACTTGCAGCGGGTGATAGCCGTAGCGGCCGGCGTGCAGGATCTGCATGCAGATGCGGCCGCCGTGCGCGTGCACGGCGCGGGTCACCTGCTTGTGCTTGCCGGCTTCCCACGGCCAGCTGAGCTTGCCGCCGAACGGCTTGAGCCAGCCGACGATGTTGGGGGCGAAACCGCCGGTGACGATCAGGCCGACCCCGCCGGCCGCGCGTTCGGCGAAATAGGCGGCCAGCTTGGGGAAGTCGGCGGCCTTGTCCTCCAGCCCGGTGTGCATCGAGCCCATCAGCACCCGGTTGGGCAGGGTGCAGAAGCCCAGGTCCAGCGGCGCGAACAGGTGCGGGTAGAGCGGATGCGCAGCGGCGGAGGCGGCCGCCTCGGCGGGCGCGGCGGAGGCGGGAGCGGTCGGGGCGGCCGTGGTCATTGCTGGCTGGATACGCTGGCGTATGGATTGCGCACGATGCCGGGAAAAGCCCTGGAATTCAAGCGGGAAACCACGGTTCTGGCGGGCGCGTGCGCGGTTTCGCCGGAGCCGTCCGGCACTTTCGCAGCGCAGCGCGTGCAAACCGCGCGAAGACAGGCACGCCGGCGCCGCCGCCGCAACGGTTGTCACGCCCCGCCGCATCGCCGAACATGCCCGACCCCCCGTAGTCCGCCTTACATGGACGCAGCCGCCGAAACCAGCCTCCAGGACTACCTGCGCGCCGACATCGTCGCCGCCGACCTACCCGACCTGCAGCCCCTGCTGGGCGCGCGCGACCTGCTGCGCGCCTTTTCCACCCTGTTCCACGGCGGCGAAGAGTCGGTGATGGTGCGGCTGCTGGTGCTGCGCGCCATCGGCGAGCGTGGCCAGGCGCCGGACTGGAGCCCGCAGGAACTGCGCGAACACTTCGCCTACCTCGACCCGGTCAAGTTCGACACCGTGATCGGCCGCCTGCGCGACAACGACCTGCTGTTGTGGGACGTGCAGACCCAGCGCTACCGCATCAGCCCGGCCGGGCGCCAGGCGCTGGCGGCGATCGGGATGCTGCTGCAGTTCAACCGCGAAGGCGACGAACTGGCCTACGTGACCGCGCAGATCGCCGCCGGCCAAGCCGTCGGCCGGGTGCGTTCGGACGATCTGCAGCACCTGTTGTCGCGCTTGAACGAACTGCGCGAAGACTTCGACCAGGCGGTGCTGTCGGGGTCCGAACACCGCATCCAGCGCGCCGCCGGCACCTTGCAGCACGCGTGGCGCTGGATCGAAAAAGGCACCCAGATCGTCGAGGACATCTCCGCCGACCTGGAACTGGACAGCCACACCCACCGCGTCGCCCAGCAGATCGGCCGCGCCCAGAGCGCGATGCTGCGCCAGGCCTCGGTGTTCCAGCGCGCGTTGAGCCAGCTCGACCGCCATCGCGTGCACCTGGGCGCGAGCGGCTTGTCCTCGTCCGACGTCAACCGCTACCTGCGCGAACTCGACATCGATTCGCTCGCCGGCATCGCCGACGACCTGCTGACCCGCACCGCGATCCCGGCCTTCATGCTCGCGCCGATCGCGCTGGACGTGGCCGAGTACGAACTGGTCGAACGCGAGCGCGAAGCGCGCGAGGACCAGTCGCTGCCGCCGGCGCAGGCCGCGCCGAGCGCGGAAGGCTCGCCCGCGGCGGCGACCGACTTCGGCTACGCCGAAAACTGGCTCGACCAGCTCACCGCGCTGGCCGTCGGCGCGCCCGCGGACGACGCCTCGCTGCCGTCGGCGCCGCTGTCGGCGGTGGTGCCGCACGACAATTTCTCGCTCAGCGCTTATCGCCTGTCGCTGCTCGGCTTGATCGGCGACCCCGGCGCGGAGAACCGCGAAGGCGTCAGCGCGTCGATGGCGCGGCTGCCGTTGGCGTGGCGGGTCGAGCCGGAATTCGAAACCATCGGCCATTCCGGCGTGGCCTACATGAGCCGCGGCCGGCTCGACGCGCTGAGCGAGGAAGACCTGCTGCGCGCGCGCCAGCCGCGCAAGCGCAAGGCCGCGGCGGAACCGGACGGCGAAGCCGCCGCTGCAGGCGAAGCCGCGCCGCGCAAGCGCGCGCGCGCCGGCAAGGGCGCCACCGGCAACAGCGCCGCCGCCGACAACGAAAACGACGACAAGAAGACCGCCTCCGACGACGCCGCGCCCAAGCGGCGCGGCAAGAAAGCGGCCAAGGACACCGTACCCACCGCATGAACGATCCCATCGCTTCCCTGATCGCGCGACTGCTGGCCGAACGCTGGCTGTCGCGCGACGATGCCGCCGTCCGCGAACTGCTGACCGACGCCGAACTGCGCAACGACCTCGACCGCCGCCTGGCCTCGGTCGGCATGCGCCTGCTCGAACATCCCTACGCCGCGCACATCGCGGTCGGCATCGCCCGGCCGCAGGAGTCGGCGGTGTTCGGCAGCGCCAAGGCCTGGTCTTCGACCAACCTGCAGCTCGACCGCGACGCCGTCGCCTTGCTGGTGGTGCTGTGGGCGCTGCTGGTGCTGCCCAAGCGCCAGCGCCAGATCGCCCGGCAGAAGGCCGACCGCGACCAGGACCAGGAGCAGATGTTCGCCGAGCTCAAGCCGGTGCCGGTCGGCGCCGAGGTGGTCGAGCCGATCAACGAACGCACGCTGATGGCCGACTTCGGCGAGAAGCTCGGCGGCAAGACCCGGATCCAGTTCAACCTGGGTTCGCTGGCGCGGCAGGGCTTCATCGTGCGGCGCAAGGAGCGCATCCACGAAGGGCCGATGCTGGACCTGGCGTTCGATTACGAACGCATCGCCGGACGGGTGATGGACGGCGCGCTGTCGTTCGTGGTCGCCGAAGCGCGCCAGCACGCGCTGGAGATGGCCGAGCGCGAAGCGGCCGACGCCTTGCTCGAAAGCGAAAGCGAGCGCGCGACCGCGGCCGAGCTGGCCGACGCGGCGCTGGCCGCGGCGGGTTTGCAGGCCGACGACTACGACGCGTTCCAGGCCGCGATCGAGGCGGTCGAAAGCGTCGTGGCGGCGGATGCGGACGAGGCGAACGCGGACGAAGCGCTGCCGGAAGCGGTCGCGGCCGAAACCGATGCCGTCGCCGACGATGGCGCAGACGCCGCGCATGCCGACGCGAGCGAAAATGAAACCGCCGACGCAGGCGGCGCCGCAGCGGACGAACCCGTACCGCAAGACGACCCCGTTCCACCCGAAGACATGAAGCACGAGGAGGCCGCGGCCGATGTTTGAGTTCCGCTCGCTCGAAGTCGTGCACTGGGACTATTGGCAGCGTTTCCAGCTGCCGCTGGACGCGTCCATCGTCACCGTGGTCGGGCCCAACGGCTCGGGCAAGACCACCTTGCTCGACGCGTTGCGCACCCTGCTGGCGATCGAAGACCGCGACACCGCGCGCGACTACAAGACCTACCTGCGCCACAACGGCAAGCCGTACGCGTGGCTGCGCGCGGTGGTCAGCAACAGTCCCGACCGCCGCGGCGGCCGGCCGTTCTTTCCGATCAAGGACGACCACGTCACCCTGGCCTGCCGCATCCGCAAGCGCGGCGGCGACTGGAGCCGCGATTACCAGATCGTCGGCGGCGACGTGCCGGTGGAAACGCTGGAGCAGGGCGGCGACTGGCTCGGCGTGCGCGACTACCGCGTGCGCCTGGCCGGCGCCGGCCTGACCCGCGCGATCTGCCGGGTGCTGACCCTGGAGCAGGGCGCCACCGACAAGCTCTGCCAGTACTCGCCGCGCGAGTTGTTGCAGCTGATCTTCGACGTGTTCGAAGACAAGGCGGTGCTCGACGACTACCAGCGCGCGCGCACCGAGCAGTTCGATGTCGAAAAGGAACTGCAGCAGCTCGGCCAGGACCTGGCCGGCCTGCACCTGCGCCTGGAATCGGCCAAGGCCGACGTGCGCTCGTTCGAGGACTACAACGCGTTGCGCAACCAGCGCCAGCGCCTGGAAACCGAGATCGCGCCGAAGGTCGAGCTGGCCGACCAGCGCAACGCCATCGAAGGCGCCAAGCCGCGCCTGACCGGCCTGCGCCGCGCGCTGCGCGAGCGCGAGCGCATGCTCGACGAGATGCAGCGCGAGGACGCCATCGCCTCCGGCGGCCGCGAGACCCTGGTCGAAGCCATGCGCGAGGCGCGCCGTCAGGTCGCCGCCAGCGAACAATCCTTCACCCAGGCGCGCGACGCCGCGCGCGACGCCGAGATGCTGGTCAAGCGCCGCGACGAACTGGCCAAGCTGCAGGCGCAGCGCGGCGAAGTCGATGTGGATTCGCTCAGCGCCGCGGTCGAGACCGGCCGCCGCCGCCAGGCCGAACTGAAGCTGGAAGCCGAGCGCGACCGCAAGCGCGCCGGCGAACTGGCCGCGCAGCTGGCCGCGCTCAGCGGCGGCGGGCGCATCGTCGAACCGTTCGAACGCGATTTCCGCGGCAGCCTGCTCAAGGCCAACATCGATCATCACGTGCTGACCGAGCTGGTCGAGATCGTCGATCCGCAGTGGTCGGTCGCGGTCGAAGCGGTGCTGGCGCCGTACCGGCATCTGTTGGTGCTGGAAAACCCGAAGGACGCGCGCACCGCGTGGCAGCTCGGCGAAAGCCAGCAGTACCGCCACTTCATCGTCGCCGAGCGCGCGCCGGTGCCCAAGCCCAGCGCGGGTTCGCTGCTGGAAGTGGTGCGCTTCTCGGCCGATCCGCCGGCATGGCTGCCGCGCCAGCTCGACCGCATCCGCCGGGTGACCGACATCGAGCACGGCTCGCGCCTGCCGGCGCAGCAGGACTGGATCACCCAGAAGGGCTATCTGCGCGAAAGCCGCGGCGGCCGCCACATCGGCGGCAACCAGCAGCACTTCGGCAGCGGCGCGCGCCAGTCGCAACTGGCCGAGCTGCGCGCCGAGCAGGAAACCATCGCCCAGCGCGCGCAGGCGCGCGAGGCCGAGCTGCGGGAACTGAGCCAGCGCGTGGACGCCGACCAGTCGCGCCTGCTCGGGCTGGATGCGACCCAGGAACTGGTGACCCGCGCCGGCGAGTTCGCCGCCGCGGCCGAGCGCCTGCCGGAACTGGCCGAAACCGCCGCCGCCGCCGCCGCGGCGCTGGCCGAAGCGCGCGCGCGCATCGATGCGGCCGGCGACCAGGACAAGGCCGAGGGCATCGCCGCGGCCAAGCGCCAGGGCCAGATCGACGCGCTGGCGCGCGAACTGCGCGAACGCGGCTCGCAGATCAACGGCGAGCGCCAGAGCCTGATCCAGCGCATCGTCGATTACCGGCGCAAGCGCGCGCTCATGCCCGAGTCCTGGCGCACCGCGGCCGCGCTGCACGCCGCTCGTGAGGAATACGAAAGCGCCTCGGCGGTGCGTCGAGAGATGGAGCGCATCGACGATCGCCTGGAGCGCGGCGGCTTCGTCGTCGACGAGTCCTGCGTGCCGTTGCGCGACAAGATCGGCGCCGACCACGACGAACTGGCCAGTTCGATCATGCGCCGCGAAGGCCATCTCGACCGCGCCAAGCGGCTCACCGAGGAAGCGCGAGGCGCCTACATCAACGTGCTGCGCGCGACCGTGCGCCGCTACAAGAAGAACCTCGCCGCGCTCGGCGAACTGGCCGGCATCGGCGTCGACGCCGACATGCCGGAGCTGGCCAACAACGACGTCGCGCTGGCCCAGGCCGGCCTGTCGGTGCGCTTCGACTTCGACCGCAAGGGCTGGATCGGCCTCGACGACGGCGAAGCGTCGGGCGGCCAGCAGGTGATGAAGTCGTTGCTGCTGCTGGTGGCGCTGCTGCGCGACGAGGACCAGCCGGGCGGCTTCGTGTTCATCGACGAACCGTTCGCGCACCTGGACGTGTTCAACATCGAGAAGGTCGGCCGCTTCCTGCGCGCCACCGACGCGCAGTACATCCTGACCACGCCGATCACCCACAACCTCAACGTGTTCGACCCCTCCGACCTGGTGCTGACCACCAGCAAGCGCCGCGGCGGCAACGCCTGGGCCGAGCCGGTGGCGGTGCTCAAGCGCCAGGTCGAAAAGGCGGCGTAAGTGGGGTGTCCCCCTGTAGGAGCGGCGCGAGCCGCGACCGCGACAGCGCAATCATGACGAAAGCAGCGGCGTAGTTGCGTTGTCGCGGTCGCGGCTCGCGCCGCTCCTACAGGGGCCGTCGATGGCCCGTCGGATCGTGGGGAATGGAACGATAAATCCCACCGCGCACGCGGCCCACCGCTTGACTCCCGCCGCGCCGCCCCTACGATATGCACACGCAACACCCACCCCTTTCCTCAGGCCGCCCCGTCATGCAGCGCTTCCCGCTCCTGATATCGCTGAACGCCCTGCGCGCGAGCGCGGGCCGGGTGCGCCTGCCTCCTGCGATCTTGGCTTCGCGGTCGAACTGACCCGCGTCGTCCGAAGTCGTACGAAACAAGCACCCGCCCGGGTGCTTTTTTATTGCCCGCTTTTCGACCGGCCGGCCGTGAGCGCCGGCCTTTCCCCTCATCGCAACACCCGGAAAACCAAGGAGAACGTGTCGTGAATACCACGGAAGACACCCAAGCCTAGCCGCGCATCCCGCAGCCAACCGGGACGCGCGGCGACCCTGACGTTGGCCACGAATGCGAACACTCTTATGAACACCCCGCTTGTCAGCACTATCCCCGCCAGCCGCTGGCGCAACCTCGGCATCATCGCCCACGTCGACGCGGGCAAGACCACGCTGACCGAACGCCTGCTGTGGAAAACCGGCGCGATCCATCGCACCGGCGAAGTCCACGACGGCGCCGCCACCACCGACTTCGACCCGATCGAACGCCGCCGCGGCATCACCATCGGCGCGGCCGCCGTGCAAGCGCGCTGGACGCCGCACGACGGCGCCGAGCATCGCCTCACCGTCATCGACACCCCGGGCCACATCGACTTCGCCATCGAAGTCGAACGTTCGCTGCGCGTGCTCGACGGCGCGGTCGCGGTGTTCAGCGGCGTCGACGGCGTGCAGCCGCAATCGGAAACCGTGTGGCGCCAGGCGCGCCGCCACGGCGTGCCGCTGATCGCGTTCGTCAACAAGATGGACCGCATCGGCGCCTCGCTCGACAGCACCCTCGCGCAGATGCGCGAGAAGCTCGACGCGATGGCGTGGGCGCTCGGCGAAACCGTCGGCAGCGAATCCGAGCTCAGCGGCTGGATCGATTACGTGGCGCGCGAAAGCGTGCTGTGGGACGAAGCCGGCAACCTGTCGCGCCATGCGTGGAGCGATGAGGAGACCGCTCGTTTCGAGCCGGCGCGCCAGCGCCTGGTCGAAGCGGTCGCCGATCACGACGACGCGCTCGCCGAGGCTTTTCTCGACGGCCGCTCCGTCGACGTCGCGCTGCTCAAGGCCGCGTTGCGCCGGGCCACCCTGGCCGGCGCGGGCACCCCGGTGCTGGCCGGTTCCGCATTCAAGAACAAGGGCGTGGAACCGTTGCTCGACGCCATCGTCGATTACCTGCCGTCGCCGCTGGACCGGCCGGCCGTGCGCGCGCAAAGCGAACGCGGCGAAACCGAACTGGCGCCCGACGCGGACGGCCCGCTGGCCGGCCTGGTGTTCAAGATCGTGCAGCAGGAGCACGGCGCGCAGACCTTCGTGCGCCTGTACTCGGGCACGCTGCGGGTCGGCGACACGGTGTGGGCGTCGCGGCGCGAGAAGGCGCTGCGGGTCGGCCGTTTGCAGGTCGTGCAAGCCGACCGCGGCCAGGACGTGGAGGTGGCGTACGCCGGCGAAATCGTCGCGGTCGTGGGCTGGAAAGACGCGATCAGCGGCGAAACGCTCAGCGACGCCGGCGAGCGCCTGGCGCTCGACAGCATCCAGGCGCAGCCGGCGGTGTTGTCGTGGCGTCTGACCGCGGCCAACTCCGGCGACCTGATCCGCCTCGGCCAGGGCTTGGCGAGTCTGGCCCAGCAAGATCCCTCGTTCCGCGTCGGCACCGATGCGGATACCGGCGAGACCTTGGTCTGGGGCATGGGCGAGCTGCACCTGGAAGTGATGGTCGACCGCCTGCGCGAGCTGTGGAACGTCGATGTGCGCACCGGTTCGCCGCGCGTGGCCTATCAGGAAACGCCGAGCCGGGCGGTGCGCGGCGTGGAAGGCAAGCTGTCCAAGCAGACCGGCGGCAGCGGCCAGTACGCGCGCGTGGTCATCGACGTGGTTCCGCGCGAAGACGGACTTTTCGAGTTCGTCGACCGCACCGTCGGCGGCGTGGTCCCGCGCAACTTCGTCGGCGCGACCGAGAAGGGGCTGCGTGCGGCGCTGGCCGAAGGGCCGCAAGGCTTCCCGGTGGTGGGTTTGACCGTCAGCCTGACCGACGGCGAGACCCACGCGGTGGACTCCTCGGAGCAGGCGTTCCAACGCGCCGCCGCCGAGGCGCTCAAGGCCGCGCTGGCCCAGGCCGGCACGACCCTGCTCGAACCGGTGATGGCGTTGGTGGTCGACACGCCCGCGGGCAACGTCGGCGATGTGGTCGGCGACCTGCAGCGGCGTTCCGGCCGGGTGCTGTCGATCGACGACAAGGGCGGCCGCAGCGACGTGAGCGCGCGCGCGCCGCTGGCGCAGTTGTCGGGCTACACGACGACGCTGCGTTCGCTGACCCAGGGACGGGCGTCGGCCTCGATGGTGTTCGACGGTTACGAAACCGCGCGCGCCCCCAAGGCCGCCTGAGCCCGGCCCCGGCCGCCGGGTCGGGGCGCTTTGCATCATTTGGCCTGTTGGTCATGCCCCGCCGGACGCGCTCGTCGCGTTCGGCGGTTTTTTATGGCCGTCGGGGTAGGGCGGACCCGCCCGGCTGCGTTTTGAACCTAACTGGTGCGTTCAGTTGCCAGATAAACACCGGTTTTGTGCATTGCACAAAGACGGTGCGCGTGTGAAATCCAAGCGAAAAAAGACAAGACTTTTAACCTTCTTTATGGTTGACGAGTGATCGCCGTATCAGTTAGGTTGAGGTTAATTGAACGTTAACGTTCAAGTTTGGGGGCCGCCGCTGTCGCGGGGAACGACGACACCGGCCGGCAATACATAGAAAAAAACCACCGATCAGGGGGAAGCTCTAATGGCTTCACGCAATCCCGTCGCTCCGCGACGGCACCGTCTCAGCTGCGCGCTGCTCGCAGCGTTGATCCTTCCGAATGCCGGTCTCGCCCTCGCTCAGGACGTGGCCACCGACAAGGACGCCAAGCCGTCCGCCGAAACGCCGGCCTCGAACAACGCGACCAGCCTGGAGACCGTCACGGTCACCGGCTCGCGCATCGGCCGCGACACCTTCACCTCGGTCTCGCCGCTGCAGGTGATCACCCGCGAAGAGACCACGCTGGCGGGCTTCAACTCGACGACCGGCGCGCTGCAGAGCACGTCCGTCACCGGCGGCCAGGGCCAGATCAACAACGCCTACGGCGGCTTCGTGACCAACGGCGGTCCCGGCGCCAACACCATCGGCCTGCGCGGCATGGACCCGACCCGCACCCTGATCCTGCTCAACGGCCGCCGCGTGGCGCCGGCGGGTTCGCGCGGTTCGGTCGGTTCGGCCGACTTGAACGTGCTGCCGACCTCGATGATCGATCACATCGAAGTGCTGAAGGACGGCGCTTCGTCGATCTACGGCTCCGACGCGATCGCGGGCGTGATCAACATCGTCACCCGCAAGAACATCAACGAGTTGGCCGTCGAAGCCCAGTACAACGTGACCGAAGACGGCGGCGGCGACGAAACCCGCTACTCGCTGTCCTGGGGCAAGACCGGCGACCGCTTCAGCATCTCCGGCTCGTTCGAAGCCTACGACCGCAACGAGCTGACCCTCGGCGACCGCGACTGGACCCGTTGCAACACCGACTACCGCCGCACCGTCACCCGCGACGGCTCGGGCAACGTGACCGGCGTGGGCGAGTGGGGCAGCGCGGACTTCAAGGACCCGTTGACCGGCCTTCCGAAGTGCTACCCGATCACCGGCACCGGCTCCAACGGTTCGGCGATCAACTCCATCGGTACCGAACTGCGCCCCGGCGTCGGCGCGGCCGGCTCGGTCGGCAGCATCTTCAACCGCTGGCGCCCGAACTCGTCGGTGAACACCGGCCTGGTGGGCTTCGAGGGCGTGGCCGGCGGCGCGACCAACACCAACGTGCGCGACACCTTCGATCCGCGCATGCTCAACCGCTCGCTGATCTCGCCGGTGGAAGTCAAGACCGGCTTCGTCCAGGGCGCCTACGACCTGCAGGCGCTGGGCAACGCCGAGGTGTACTTCGAGCTGCTCGGCAACCGTCGCGAATCCAGCCAGACCGGCTACAGCCAGCTGACCCTGGACTACGCGCGCGGCAGCATCCTGTTGCCGTCGCAGTTGCAGAACGCCCTGTTCCAGGCCCAGCCGACCGAAATCAGCAGCGGCCGCCCGGTCGCGGTGCGCGCCTTCATCGGCTTCGGCAACAACCACAGCTCGCAGACGGTCGATTTCTGGAAGGCCACCGGCGGCCTGCGCGGCGACTTCGTGTGGACCGACTGGCGCTACGACTTCATGGTCAGCAAGTCGCGTTCCGACGCCGACTACACCTTCGATAGCTTCCTGACCGATCGCCTGGCGCGCAGCCTCGACGTGGTCGCGGGCCCGGGCGGCGTCGTCTGCCGCGATCCGTCGGGCGGCTGCGTGGCCGCGCCGTTCCTGACCACGCAGGTCATCGGCGGCAAGCTGCCGCAGGACTGGAAGAACTACGTCTACCGTCCGGTCACCGGCAACACCCTGTACGAAGAAAGCACCGTCAACTTCTCCATCGACGGCCCGCTGTTCGCGCTGCCGTACGGCGATGTGCGCGGCGCGTTCGGTATCGAGTACCGCCGCGCCAAGATCGACGACACCCCGTCGGCCGACGGCGTCGCCCGCAACCTGTACAACCTGACCTCGGGCGATCCGACCCGCGGTAAGGACTCGGTCAAGGAAATCTACGGCGAAATCGAAGTGCCGGTGCTGTCGGGCCTGAAGGGCGCCGAGGAACTGACCTTCAACCTGTCGGCCCGCTACACCGACTACAAGTCCTACGGCAGCGACAACACCTACAAGATCGGCGGTCTGTGGACTCCGCTCAGCTGGCTGACCGTGCGCGCGTCGTACGGCACCTCGTACCGCGCTCCGGCGCTGTTCGAGCAGTTCCTGGGCGCCACCACCGGCTTCCTGTCCAACTCCGTCGACCCGTGCAACAACTACGGCGTGGATCCGGAAGCGTCGATCTCGCTGGCCGCCAACTGCGCGTCGGAAGGCCTGCCGGGCAGCTTCAACGCCACCAGCGGCGTCACCGTCATCAACAACGGCGGCGCGGCGCAGGGCCTGAAGGCGGAAACCTCCAAGAACTTCACCGGCGGCATCATCCTGCAGCCGGAAATGCCGAAGAGCTGGGGCGACCTGTCGTTCGCGGTGGACTACTACAAGATCGAAGTCGAGAACGGCGTCGCTCGCGCCGGCGGCGCCGAGATCCTGGACCGCTGCTACAACGATCCGGACTTCCGCGCCGGTGGCGGCTTCTGCCGTCTGGTCGCGGCGCGCGCTCCGGGCAGCAACGCCCTGACCGTGCAGGACAGCTACGTCAACCTGGCCACCGACCGCGTGCGCGGCCTGGACTTCACCGTCCGCTACGTTCGCGACGTCGGCCCGGGCACCCTGCGCACCACCCTGCAGGCGACCCACTTCCTGGAGCAGTCCAACAAGCTGTTCGCCGAGGACGAGCTGGACGATTACAACGGCAACATCGGTTCGCCGTCGATGACCGCCACGCTCGACACCACCTACGACTGGAAGAACTGGAAGTTCCGCTACGGCCTGGAATGGGTCGATGCCATGCAGAGCTACGGCTACTACGGCCTCGACCGCAACACCGCGCCGTTCAAGATGCACACGGAGGATTACTACCTCTCGCACATCTCCGCCCAGTTCAAGCTGGACAAGTGGACCTTCACCGGCGGCGTGCGCAATCTGTTCGACGCCGAGCCGAAGAAGATCTCGCAGTCGGGCGCTTACAACCGCGTGGGCAACGCCCCGCTGTACAGCGGTTACGACTACGTCGGTCGCGCGTTCTTCCTGAACGTGCAGGCGAAGTTCTGATAGGTAACAACGGCCGCCGCCCCTAACCCGGGCGGCGGTTTTTTTTTGCCCGGAAGATAGGGGAGTCCTCATGGACAAAATGCATATGTTCAAGCGCCTCGCGCTCGGCCTCGCGCTCGCCGCGGCGGCGATCCCGGCCGCCCAGGCCAAACCGGCGGTACCGACCGTCGAGCAACTCGCCGCGTTCCCGCTGATGTCGAGCTTCACCCTCTCGCCCGACGGCAAGCGCATGGCCGCGCTGCAGGCGCGTGGCGAGGAGCGGGTGATCCTGGTGTGGGACACCGACGCGCTGGACAAGGCGCCGACCGTGATCGGTTCGGCCAAGATGAAGTTCAACGCGGTCAGCTTCATCAAGAACGACTTGCTCGCGGTGTCGCTGTGGCAGCCGTACGACCTGCGCGCGGATCGGCTGTACAAGACCTTCGCCAACAAGCTGATGATCACCGACCTGCAGGGCAAGGATTGGCACGAGCCGATGCCGCAGGAGCGCGCGGAAAGCCGCGACGAGCAGGTGCGGCAGGCGCTGGCGGTGCCGGCGATCCTCGATACCCTGCCCAACGATCCCGATCACGTGCTGGCGATGAGCACGGTCGGCTCCAGCGCCGGCGACGTGTACAAGGTCGATCTGCGCACCTGGAAGGCCGAGCGCATCCAGCGCAGCAACGAGCGCATCGGCGGCTATCTGACCGATTCGCAGGGCAACCTGGCCGCGCGCCTGAGCAACGACACCGATGGCAAGGGCGCCTTCGTCGCCGCCCAGTTCCGCGATCCCAAGAGCGGGCAGTGGACCGAGCACTTCCGCTCGTACGTGAAGGAGCGCGACGAGGTGCAGGTGGTCGGTTTCGCCGACGATCCCAACATCGCCTTCGTGCGCAGCAACATCGGCCGCGACAAGTCGGTGATCTACGAGTACGACATCGCCGCCAAGGCGCGCAAGGAGAACCTGTTCGAGCATCGGTTTTTCGACGCGTCCTCGGTGATCGTCAACCGCACCAAGGGCCTGGAAGGGGTCGGCCAGGGCGAGATCCTCGGCCTGCGCTACGAAGGGCCGCGCGAGAACGACGTGCAGTGGGTGCATCCCAAGCTCAAGGCGCTGGATCAGGCGCTGCGCGCGGCGTTGCAGCTCAAGCCGGTGCCGACCGAGTTCGTCGATCCGGCCACCGGCCAGGGCGCGACCACCGGCTACGATGCCGCGGCCGGCTACAGCCTGGTCGACTACTCCGCCGACCTGTCCACGGCCGTGGTCGCGGTCGAAGGGCGCGCGCGTCCGCCTGAGTTCTACCTGCTGCGCGGCGGCAAGCTGGCGGCGCTGGGCAAGGCCTATCCGCAGATCGATCCGGCCGCGTTGGGCGAGGTCAAGCTGGTCTACTACAAGGCCCGCGACGGACAGACCATCCCGGGCTTCCTGACCACGCCGAACAAGGAACTGTGCGGCGCCGGCCCGTGGCCGTCGGTGATCCATCCGCACGGCGGTCCGTGGGCGCGCGACGGCATGGGCTTCGACGGCTCGATGTGGGTGCCGCTGATGGTGTCGCGCTGCATGGCCGTGTTGCAGCCGCAGTACCGCGGTTCGCAAGGCTGGGGCCGCAAGCTGTGGATGGCCGGCGACGCCGAGTGGGGCCAGAAGATGCAGGACGACAAGGACGACGGGGTGAAGTGGCTGGTCGAGCAGAAGATCGCCCAGCCGGGCCGGGTCGCGATGTTCGGCTTCTCTTACGGCGGCTATGCGGCGTTCGCCGCCGCGGTGCGGCCGAACGGTTTGTACAAGTGCGCGATCGCCGGCGCCGGCGTGTCCGACATCCGCCGGATCTGGGCGCGCTTCTACACCAACCCGTTCTTCCGCGAGGCGCAGGCGCCGACCGTGGCCGGCCTTAGCCCGCTCGACCAGGCCGACAAGATCAAGATCCCGCTGATGATCTATCATGGCGATCGCGACCAGACCGTGCCGATCGAACAGTCGGAATGGTTCGCCGACAAGTCCAAGGCGTCCGGCCAGCCGGTGGAATACCACCCGATCGCCGACTACGCCCACGGCCCGGCGTGGACGCGCAAGATCATGGGCGACCAGCTGCAATTGATCGAGACTTACCTGAGCAAGGGCTGCGGCGGTTCGGGGCTGTAAGCCGCGCGTCGCAGGCAGCGAAAAACAAGGGGCGCCGCAGCGATGCGGCGCCCCTTTCGTTGTCGCGGCGTTGGACCCCGGCGCGCGGGCCGCTTACCAGCCGGCGAGCACCAGCTTGCCGATAGTCGCGCCCGATTCCAGCCGGCGGTGCGCTTCGCGCAGCGTCGCCGCGTCGATGCGGCCGAGGGTTTCGCTGTGCGTGCCCTGCAGTTCGCCCGCGTCGATCAACTGCGCGACCCGGTCGAGGATGCGGCCTTGCTCGATCATGTCGGCGGTGCCGAAGCGCGCACGCGCGAACATCATTTCCCAGTGGATGCCGATGCACTTGAGCTTGTACGGATCGCCGATCTTGAGCGCGCCGGCCGGCTCCACGATCAGGCCGACATGGCCCTGCGGCGCCAGCAGTTCGCCGAGCTCGTCCCAATAGCGGTCGGTGTCGGCGAGGTTGAGCGCGGCGTCGACCTGTTCGATGCCGAGCGCCTTGAGCTGCGGCGCCAGCGGCTGGCGATGGTCGATCACGTGGTCGGCGCCCATCTTGCGGCACCACTCGACGGTCTGCGGGCGCGAGGCGGTGGCGATCACTTCGAAGCCGGCGCGCTTGGCGATCTGGATCGCGATCGAGCCGACGCCGCCGGCGCCGGCGATGACCAGCAGGGTCTTGCCGCGGCCGCCGTTCTCGCTGTCGAAGGGCATGCGCTGGAACAGCAGTTCCCAGGCGGTGATCGCGGTCAGCGGCAGCGCCGCCGCCTGCGCCGCGTCGAGCGAGGCGGGCGCCGAGCCGACGATGCGCTCGTCCACCAATTGCAGCTCGCTGTTGCTGCCGGGGCGGGTGATGTCGCCGGAGTAGTAGACCTTGTCGCCGACCTTGAAGCGGGAGACCCGCTCGCCGACGGCTTCGACCGTGCCGGCCGCGTCGTAGCCGAGCACGCGCGGCTGCGCTTCCACCTGCGGCTTGGGCGAGCGCACCTTGGTGTCGACCGGATTGACCGAGACCGCCTCGACCCGCACCAGCAGGTCGTGGCCGCTGGCGACGGGCGCGGGCAGCTCGACGTCGGTCAGCGATTGCGGATCGTCGATGGGCAGGTAACGGGTGAGGGCTACGGCTTTCATTACGGACTCCGGGAAACGTGGGATTGCTGTGGGGACCGGGATCGCGGACGGCGAAGCCGGATTGTGCGGGATCGTGGCTTACGGTGTTGCGAAGCGCGCGGCCACGGTTGCGGGGATGCGTGGGCGGGAACGGCAAACGGGCGGTGGGGCCGCTCTGATGTCTGCACGCTGCCGCGGATGTGTGTCATGCCCTGCCTGGCTGCTTCGTTCAATGCGCGCCGAACAGAATCGCCTCGTCGAGCGAATCGGCCATGGCGCGATAGCCGGCATCGCCCGGATGCAGGCGGTCGCCGGAATCGAAAGCGGCCTGCATGCGCGCGGGGTGCGCGGGATCGCGCAGCAGGGCGTCGAAATCGGCGACGGCGTCGAATTCGCCGCTGTCGCGGATCCAGGCGTTGACTTGCTGGCGCACGCGTTCCTTGTGCGGATTGAAGTAATGCTTCACTGGCGCGTCCGGCAACGCGTGCTCGAACGGGGTCAAGGTGGCGCCGATAATGCGAACGCCGGCCTGGCGCGCGCGCGCGATCAGCTGGCGGTAGCCGCCGATCAGGCGCTGCGCGCTCATCGCTTCGCGCGCGGGCTCGAAGCTGCTGCCGGGCCAGCCGATGTCGTTGATGCCCATCAGCAGCACCACGCTGTCCGGGCGCTGGGCCAGCACGTCGCGTTCGAACCGCGCGAGCGCGTTGACGCCCATGCCGTCGTTCAACACCTGCGCGCCGGAGATACCGGCGTTGAGCACGGCGATGTCGCGCGAGGCCAGGCGCTGGGCGAGGAAGTCCGGCCAGCGGTGGTTGCGGTTGATGCTGGAGGCGGCGCCGTCGGTGATCGAATCGCCGAACGCGACCACGGTGCGCAGCGGTCGCGCGGACTCGACGTAGATGCCGCTCAGGTACGGGCGGCTGGACACCGTGTCGGCGCCGTCGAGCGCGGCCTGCGCGCTGCGGTCGCCGCGCGCGAGGTAGGCGTCCTGCCCGCCTTCCCAGTGGAAGCTGCGCAGCGCGGTGTCTTGCGGCAGGTACAGGCTGACCGCGAGTTCGGCCAACGCCGGCGCGCTGAGTTCGACCGGGTCGCTGAGTACCGGCGCGCCGGGCAGCAGGGTGACCTCGCCGCGGCCGCCGAAGGTCAGCGCGCGATCGCTGCCGGCATCGATACGCGAACCGCCGAGGCTGCGCGCGACGCGCGCCGCACCGATGACGACCGGCTCGCGCCCATAAGCGTTGGACAGGGCGATGCGCACGCGCGCGCCGCCGACGCTGATGCGCGCGACCTGGCGCACGGTCTGGTCGCGCAGCCGATCGGGGGCGTTGTTGGGCAGGACGAACCCGGCGGCCCAGGTCGCTTGCGGGCTGGCGGTCCAGGTGCCGATCCAGTGCGCGGGCTCGGCGGCGTGCGCGGGGGCGAGCAGGGACAGGGCGAGAGCGGCGGCGGCGAAAGAGCGGGGCAGGGGATTCATGATCGGCAGGCCGGGAAGGCGTCTGGATTCGACGCGGAAAAGTGGGGGTCTTGCTGGAAGGCGGTTTTGCTTGGTCGACGCGGCTTCGGCGCGGGCGGAGGTTCGCCGCCGTGTCGCGATGACGCTTGGAGTTCGGGCATTCGCGACGATGGGGCGGGGAGCGTCGCGCGCGAATCGGCGGGTCGCGGCGCGGTCCCGCGGCCCATGCGCCTCGCTCAGCCTGCGCACGCGGCCGGGACGCCTGGCTCGCCGCCGCGCTGCGCGCGGGCGCGGCCCTTCGCATCCAGGCGCGCCGCCAGCAGCGCCAGCATCAGTCCCGACACCGTCACCAGCGCCGCGACCCAGGTCACCGCGCCGAGCCCCGGGCCGCGTTCGATCACCGCGCCGCCGAGCCAGGCGCCCAGCGCATTGCCGAGGTTGAACGCGCCGATGTTGAGGCTCGACGCCAGGTTCTGTCCGGCCGCATCGGTCTTCTGCAGCACCCACAGCTGCAGCGGCGGTACCGTCGCGAACGCGGCCACGCCGAGCAGGCCGACGAACGCGACCGCGGCGATCGGCTCGCGCAACGCGAAGGTCATGACCCCCAGCACCGCCGCCAGCGCGGCCAGGGTGCCGATCAGCGCCGGTGTCAGGCGCTGGTCGGCGAAGCGTCCGCCGACCAGGTTGCCGAGGATCATGCCGCCGCCGAACACCAGCAGGATCGGCGACACCGCGGCCTCGCCGAATCCGCTGAGGCGGGTCAGGATCGGCTGGATGAAGGTGTAGACGGTGAACACGCCGGCGAAACCCAGCACCGTCATCGCCAGGCCCAGCAGCACCTGCGGATGCAGCACCGCGCGCAGTTCGCGGCGCAGCGCCACTGGCTCGGGCTTGCCGCGGTCGCGCGGCACCAGCGCGGCGATCACCGCGGTCGCGATCACGCCGATCGCGGCCACCGCCCAGAACGTCGAGCGCCAGCCGAAGTGCAGGCCCAGCCACGCGCCGGCGGGCACGCCGAGCAGGGTCGCCACGGTCAGGCCGGTGAACATGATCGAGATCGCCGAGGCCTTGCGGTCCTGCGGCACCAGCCCGGTGGCGACCACCGCGCCGACGCCGAAGAAGGTGCCGTGGGCGAGCGAGGTGATCACCCGCGCGATCATCAGCACCGTGTAGTTCGGCGCGATCGCGCAGACGATGTTGCCGACGGTGAAGATCAGCATCAGCGCCACCAGCACCGCCTTGCGCGGCATGCGCCCGGTGGCGACGGTCAGCACCGGCGCGCCGACGAACACGCCCAGCGCGTAGCCGGAGATCAGCAGCCCGGCCGCGGCCAGCCCGACGTGCAAGTCGGCGGCGACCTGCAGCAGCAGGCCCATGATCACGAACTCGGTGGTGCCGATGCCGAACGCGCCGACGGTCAGCGCGTACAGCGCCACCGGCAGGCGCGCGCGGCCGCCCGCGGCGGGCACGGCGGCGGAGGACGGGGAGGGGGCGTGCATGGGACGCATCCGGGAAGAAAGATGCGCCAGTCTGGGCCGTTGCATCTTGTCGAAAAACCCGCAGGATGGCGAATCACTTTCAACTGAAAATTGAAAATCCCCATGGACCGGATCGCCGACCTGAACCTGTTCCTGCGCGTCCTGGACCTGGGCTCGATCAGCGCCGCCGCGCGCAGCCTGGACCTGTCGGCGGCGGTGGCCAGCCAGCGGCTCAAGCGCCTGGAGCGCGACCTCGGCGTGCGCCTGCTGCACCGGACCACGCGCCAGCTGCACGCCACCGCCGAGGGCCTGGCCCTGGCCGAGCGCGGCCGCGCCCTGATCGAGGAACTCGAAGGCCTGACCGACGACCTGCGCCGCGCCGGCAGCGAGCCGGCCGGGCAACTGCGGGTGACCACCTCGGCCGCGTTCGGCCGCCTGTACCTGTCGCCGTTGCTGCCCGAATTCCAGCGCCGTTATCCGCTGGTGCGGCTGAGCGTGAACCTCAGCGACGAAAACCTGGACCTGATCGCCGCCGGCATGGACCTGGCGATCCGCATCGGCAGGCTCGACGACTCCAACCTGGTCGCGCGCAAACTCGCCAACAACCGCCGGGTGCTGGCCTGCTCGCCCGACTACCTGCGCCGCTACGGCGCCCCGCGCGCGCCGCAGGACCTGACCGGGCACGAATGCCTGCTGCTGGTCGGCGCGCAAGGGCGGATGGAGAACTGGCGCGTGCTCGACGCCGCCGGGCGCGAGAGCGTGGTGCGGGTCAACGGGCGGCTGGAAAGCAATTTCGGCGAAGTCCTGCGCGACGCTGCGATCGCCGGCCTCGGTATCGCCCACTTCTCGGTCTGGCACGTGCACGAGGACTTGCGCGCGGGCCGCCTGGTGCAGGTCCTGCCCAAGCACCGCCTGCCCGATACCGCGATCCACGCGGTGATGCCGCAACGGCGCTACGTTCCGCTGCGCGTGCGCGCGTTCATCGATTTCATGGCCGAGTCTTTCGGCGACGTGCCGCCGTGGGAGCGCGAGGTTTGAGCGCAAGTTGCGGTCGCCAATTGCGGCATGGGTATCGCTGCTGCGTGGGCCTTCGCTTTTCTGTGGAAGTTGCGGAAGCCGCGGCTGCGCATCTCCCTTCGCGCTGAAACCACCCAGCCTCCGTCATTCCAGCGAAAGCTGGAATCTATTTTGCCGTTGCCGTTGCCGTTGCCGTTGCCGTTGTCTTCGGCTTGGACGTAGCTGGTCTCTAACCTCAAGTGCATCACCTCAGTGAGGCACTGTGAATGGGTCAGCAGTATTCGCATCTGAGCGCAGAAGAGCGCGGGGCCATTATGGTCTTGATCGCCCAAGGGGCGAGCGGACGGCAAATCGCCCAGACGTTGGGTCGGGCGCAAAGCACCATCGCTCGCGAGTTGCGCCGTAATGGATTTCGGTCCCATTCGGGCCCGCCGCTGCGCGGACGCCCCCGTTTCGACCCTGGCTACGATGCGACCCGGGCGGGCCGGCGGGCCCAGCGACTGCGGCGACGGGCGCGGGTGCGCCGCAAGCTGCGACGCGACACCGTGCTGTGGCGACGCGTGCGCTATTGGCTGGAACGGTGCTGGTCGCCGCAACAGATTGCCGACAAACTGCGGGATCTGTACCCGGACCGGCCCTGGCTGCGCGTGTCGCACGAAACGATCTATACCGCGATTTATGCGATGCCGCGCGGCGAATTGCGCCGTCAGGTGACCCGTCTGCTGCGGCAGGGGCGCAAGTCCGGCCGCCGCACGCGCCAGGGAAGCGACACCCGCGGCCATCTGCCGGATCTACCCAACATCCGCCTGCGGCCGCCGGCGGCGCATGAGCGCCTGATGCCGGGGCATTGGAAGGGCGACCTGATCGTGGGCGCGCACAATCGCTCGGCGATTGGGGTATTGGTCTGCCGCCGCATCTTGTACGTCAAGTTGGTCAAGCTCGCCGACGCGACCGCGCACACGGTGCTGGAGGCCTTCAGCTCGGCGTTCGAAGGCGTGCCGGAAAGTTTGAAGAAGACCTTGACCTACGACCAGGGCAAGGAAATGGCATCTCATCGGCAGTTGAGCGAACGCACCGGTTTAGCGATCTACTTCGCCGACCCCCATAGTCCGTGGCAACGCGGAACCTGCGAAAACACCAACGGTTTGTTGCGGCAATACTTCCCCAAGGGAACCGATCTGTCGGTGCATTCTGCGCAGCGGCTCAAGGAGGTGGCGTGGGAAATGAACAACCGCCCCCGTCGTAGCCTGGGCAGGCGCTCGCCCGTTGAGGTGCTCTATGAGGAACTCAAAAACCCGCGGGCGCAGGGTGATGCACTTGGACCTTGACTCCGCCCCTTATATTTTTCGGATCAAGAGCCACTATGGCTCGAAAGGGGCGCGGGGCCGCGCCATAAGGGGCATCCTGCCCCATGGCGCGCGTGCGCATCCATGCGCACGCCCTCCGGGGCTGCGGGACGTGTGCTTCGCTTGGGGTTGCGTCAAAGCGAACAGCAACAGCAACAGCGAAATGGGTTCCGGCTTTCGCCGGAATGACGAGGTGTGGTGGCGTCGTGCTCGTCTTGTCGTAGGCGCAGCTCGCGCATCGCCCAGCCGGCGACCGCAACCGCGCGGCGAACGGATGGCACGCCGGAAGCGACGCGACGCCCGCCTTCAATCGAACGCGAACGCGTCCAGCGCCAACGAACCCATCTCGTGCGAGCGATGGATCGTGCGCACCGTCGGCTCGGCGCCGGCCGCGCCGAGGGCGACGAACAGCGGCATCAGGTGCTCCACGGTCGGATGCGCGCGGCGCGCGTGCGGCGCCTGCGCTTGCCAGTCGAGCAGGGCCTCGCGGTCGCCCGCGGCCAGCTTGGCGTGCATCCAGCCGGCGAACTCCGCCGCCCAGTCCGGCATCGGCGCGTCGCGGTGGCTCCAGTCTAGGTCGCCCAGGTTGTGCACGAAGCCGCCCGAGCCGATCACCAGCACGCCTTCGTCGCGCAACGCCGACAGCGCCCGGCCGACGGCGTAGTGCTGCGCCGCCGTGCCGTAGGGCTGCACCGACAACGGCACCACCGCGATGTCGGCCTGCGGGTACATGCGCCGCAACGGCACCCACACGCCGTGGTCGAGGCCGTGGTTGTCGCGCAGCTTGGGGTTGAGCCCGGCGTCGGCCAGGCGCGCGGTCACTTGTTCGGCCAGCCGCGGCTGGCCGGGAGCGGCGTACTGGATCTGGTACAGCGGCTGCGGGAACCCGCCGAAGTCGTGCACGGTGTGCGGCCGCTCGTAGCCGCCGACCATCGGCCGGTCGGTCATGAAGTGGGCCGAGGCGATCACGATCGCGCGCGGCCACGGCAGCTGCTGGCCGAGCGCGTCGAGGAAGCGCCCGGCGGGCGAATCCTCCAGCGCCAGCATCGGCGAGCCGTGCGAAAGGAACAGGGTCGGCAGGCGGGTGGGAATGTCCATGGCGCAAGGGTGATCCTCGCCCCGGCGATTTCCAAGCCGCGCCTGCGCGCCTGATCGTTCCGCAGCCGTCGGCAATCGCGGCTGGGAAGGTCGATTGTTGACTCACGCCACATCGGAGCCGCCTCGCCGCTTCCATACCCCGGCGGTCCGCCGCGTCTTCGCGGTCTGGCAAAATAGCGGGCTCTCTCACCGCAGGCCTTTCGCCCATGAGCCACTTCGACATCCGTTCGACCGTCCGCCCCGACCCCGACAAGCCGATGGTCGACATCGCCGACTACGTCGCCGACTACCAGATCGACTCGAAGGAAGCCTACGACACCGCCCGCTACATGCTGCTGGACTCGCTGGCCTGCGCGGCGCTGGCGATGGACCACAAGGAATGCCTCAAGCACCTCGGCCCGCTGGTCCCCGGCGGCGAGATGAAGGGCGGCGCGCGGGTGCCGTTCACCGCCTACCAGCTCGACCCGGTCCAGGCCGCCTACAACATCGGCGTGCAGATCCGCTGGCTCGACTTCAACGACACCTGGCTGGCGGCCGAGTGGGGCCACCCGTCCGACAACCTCGGCGCGATCCTCGGCGTGGCCGACTACCTGGGCCGCAAGGCCGAGGCCGAAGGCGGCAAGGCCATGACCGTGCGCGACGTGCTCGGCCACGCGATCAAGGCGCATGAGATCCAGGGCGGCTACGCGCTCAAGAATTCGTTCAACCGGGTCGGCCTCGACCACGTGATCCTGGTCCGCCTGGCCTCGACCGCGGTCACCACCCAGATGCTCGGCGGCGGCAAGGACGAGATCGTCACCGCGGTCTCGCACTCGTGGATCGACAACGGCGTGCTGCGCACCTACCGCCACGCTCCCAACACCGGCCCGCGCAAGAGCTGGGCTGCCGGCGACGCCTGCCGCCGCGCCGTGACCCACGCGCTCAACGCCAACAAGGGCGTGGTCGGCTACCCGAGCGCGCTGTCGGTCAAGACCTGGGGCTTCTACGACATCGCCTTCAAGGGCAAGCAGTTCGAGTTCGAGCGTCCGTTCGGCAGCTACGTGATGGAGAACGTGCTGTTCAAGATCTCGTTCCCGGCCGAGTTCCACGCCCAGACCGCGGTCGAGTGCGCGATGAAGCTGCACGAGCAGGTCAAGGACAAGCTCGACCAGGTCGAACGCGTCGAACTGGAAACCCAGGAAGCCGGCGTGCGCATCATCGACAAGACCGGCCCGCTGGCCAACTACGCCGACCGCGACCACTGCCTGCAGTACATGGTCGCCGTGCCGCTGATCTTCGGCCGCCTGACCGCCGACGACTACGTCGATGCCGTCGCCGCCGATCCGCGCATCGACGCCCTGCGCGACAAGATGGTGGTGAAGGAGAACGAGCAGTTCACCAAGGACTACTTCGACCCCGACAAGCGCTACATCGGCAACTCGGTGCAGGTGTTCTTCAAGGACGGCACCTCGACCGACAAGGTCTCGATCGACTTCCCGATCGGCCACCGCAAGCGCCGCGCCGAGGGCATCCCGGTGCTGATGGCCAAGTTCGAGGCCGCGATCCGCGCCAAGCTGCCGGCCGCCCAGGCCGAGCGCCTGCTGGCCCTGGCCAACAACCCGGCCGAGCTCGAAGCGCTGCCGGTGACCGAGTTCATGGGCCTGTTCGTGCGTCAGGGCGAGTGATCGCCGCGGGCTGATCCGGGCGCCCGGCATCGGGCGCCGGATTAGCACTTCATAAGTGCAGTTCCAGCTGAATGGAACTGCACTTCTTTTATGAACGAATTGCGACCGGGTCCCGGTATTCATGGAACCGGCTCGAATGTTAGACGGTTGTTAACACCGCTTTCACGTTGGCAAACCTAACCTGCGCGGGTCGGCGTCGTCCAGGCGGCCGTCCTGAACGGTAGAACCTCGCAGACGCGGTTTCCTTTCTAAAGAAACAGGAGCTAGAAGATGAATAAGAAACTCCTCTGCGCCGCCCTGCTGGGTGGCCTGAGCCTCGCGCAAGTCGCCAGCGCCCAGGACTTCGACGACCGTTGGTACCTCACCGGCGCTGCCGGCATGAACATCCAGGACAACGACCGCGGCACCCGCAACGCGCCGTTCGGCGCGATCGGCCTCGGCAAGTTCCTGAACAAGAATTGGTCGCTGGACGGCGAACTGAACTATCAGAACCCGAAGTTCGACGCCAACCAGGACGCCAACTGGAGCCAGTACGGCCTCTCGCTGGACCTGCGCCGCCACTTCGTCACCGACGGCCGCAACTGGAACCCGTACATCCTGATGGGCCTGGGTTACCAGCGCTCGGAAGAGGAGTACTTCATTCCGTCGCCGCTGTCGCCGGGCAACCGCAAGGACGGCAACTTCGCCGCCAAGGTCGGCGTCGGCATCCAGGGCGACCTGGGTCGCGTCGGCATCCGCACCGAGCTGGCCTACCGCGCCGACTTCGACGACCAGAGCGTCAACGCGCCGCAGGAAGACTGGTTCGGCGACGTGCTGGCCTCGGTCGGCATCGTGGTGCCGCTGGGTCCGGAACCGGCCGCTCCGGTCGTCGCGCCGCCGCCGGTGCAGGCCGGCTGCGCCGACAAGGACGACGACGGCGACGGCGTGAACAACTGCGACGACAAGTGCCCGAACTCGCAGGCTGGCCAGACCATCGGTCCGGACGGCTGCCCGGTTCCGGTCACCATCGACCTGAAGGGCGTGAACTTCGACTTCGACAAGGCGACCCTGCGTCCGGACGCCGTGGCCATCCTCAACGAGGCCACCGAAATCCTGAAGCGCTATCCCGAGCTGAAGGTCGAAGTCGCCGGTCACACCGACCTGTGCGGCAAGGACGCTTACAACCAGAAGCTGTCCGAGCGCCGCGCCAAGGCCGCCTACGACTACCTGACCAGCAACGGCGTCGATGCCGGCCGCCTCAACGGCCCGATCGGCTACGGCGAGAGCCGCCCGCTGGAGCAGACCTCGCAGACGCTGCCGGGCTGCAAGAGCGAGAAGAACCGCCGCACCGAGCTCAACGTCCAGAACTGATCGGACGCGAGTTCCGCCACGGGCCTTCCGGCCCGCGGCAGGCGATATCCGGGAGCCCGGCCCCGCGCCGGGCTCCTTATTTATGTAAGGACTGGTTTGCCGATGAGCGGCGCGAATCAGGAACTGCGCCGCAGTTTCCCCGCAATGCTCGACCGTTCGTCGGCCCGGCCACTCCGATGTGTGCGCAATAACTGTGGACGCGTTAAATCACGCACTGGTTCTGGCCCGCCTGAACTACGTTAAGTGGTATTAACAATCTTCTTGACAGTGTATGATCCCCCCGCCAGTGACCGCGGCCCTTGGCTCGTGCCAGTGCTGAAAGTGTCTCTGCCATAGAGTCAGCGCCGCAGAAGACTGTCCCGATCACACAGTCCCGATCTACCCCCCGTTCCGATCGATCTGAAGGAGTTACAAATGAAGATCCGTATGTTGAGCACCGCTTTGCTGGCGGGCTTGGCTTTCTCGCAGGTGGCCAGCGCGCAGGATTTCGATGACCGTTGGTACCTGACCGGCGCCGCCGGCATGAACATCCAGGACAACGACCGCGGCACCCGCAACGCTCCGTTCGGTGCGATCGGCCTGGGCAAGTTCCTCAACAAGAACTGGTCGCTCGACGGCGAGCTGAACTACCAGAACCCGAAGTTCGACGCCAACCAGGACGCCAACTGGAGCCAGTACGGCATCTCGCTGGACCTGCGCCGCCACTTCGTCACCGACGGCCGCAACTGGAACCCCTACCTGCTGGCCGGCATCGGCTACCAGCGTTCGGAAGAGGAATACTTCATTCCGTCGCCGAACTCGCCGGCCGACCGTAAGGACGGCAACTTCGCCGCCAAGGTCGGCGTCGGTATCCAGGGCGACCTGGGCCGCGTCGGCATCCGCACCGAGCTGGCCTACCGCGCCGACTTCGACGACCAGAGCGTCAACGCTTCGAAGGAAGACTGGTTCGGCGACGTGCTGGCTTCGGTCGGCATCGTGGTCCCGCTGGGTCCGGAGCCCGTCGCTGCGGTCGCCCCGGCTCCGGTCGTGGAGCAGGGCTGCGCCGATAAGGACGACGACGGCGACGGCGTGAACAACTGCGACGACAAGTGCCCGAACTCGCAGGCTGGCCAGACCATCGGTCCGGACGGCTGCCCGGTTCCGGTCTCGATCGACCTGAAGGGCGTGAACTTCGATTTCGACAAGGCGACCCTGCGTCCGGACGCCGTGGCCATCCTCAACGAGGCCGCCGAGATCCTGAAGCGCAACCCGAGCCTGCGCGTCGAAGTCGCCGGTCACACCGACCTGTGCGGTAAGGATGCTTACAACCAGAAGCTGTCCGAGCGCCGCGCCAAGGCCGTGTACGACTTCCTGACCAGCAACGGCGTCGACGCCGGTCGCCTGGCGGGTCCGGTCGGCTACGGCGAGAGCCGTCCGCTGGAGAGCACCGCGCAGACGCTGCCGGGCTGCAAGAGCGAGAAGAACCGCCGCACCGAGCTCAACGCTCAGAACTAAGCGGCGTAGCGCGGGCCGTTCGCGGCCCGCGTAGCGATACGAAGAAGCCCGGCCTCGTGCCGGGCTTCTTTTTTGTCTGTGGGACAGGGCCCTAGGTGATGGGTCCCATGAGAACGGCTTTTGTGGGAGGGGCTTCAGCCCCGATGCTCTTCGCTCTGATCGCGGCGATCTGGAACAAGAGCGTCGGGGCTGAAGCCCCTCCCACAAAAGCAGCGAGCGCCGCCGGCTCCGCGACGTTTCGCCTTGGCGACAGACGGTCCCCCCGTTGCGCCGCGCGAGCTTGCGCGCCGCAGTTCGGCCCGTTCATAAGAAAAGCCGATAAATGCCTGATTTTGCGGGTTGTCCGATCCCGCACGGCCGCCTACACTGGCGCGCACCGACGACCGCGCGGCGAGGCATCGCCTTCGCGCCGATCCCGTCCCGCGCCGACCTGGAGAGAGCCCCTCATGCGCCGACTGCTTGCCGCCACGTCCTTGATCCTGATCGCTGCGTCCGCGCAGGCCCAGACCAGCGCCGCCAACTGCGCCGCGTTGACCGCCTCGCGCGCGCAGCCGGTGCAGCCGACCCTGATCGCACCGGTGGCGCCGGAACTGGTCGCGCCCTCGCACCAGCTCGGTGCGCCGACCGGCGTGTTGTCGCAGGCCCTGGACGAAGCGCTCTCGGTCGACCAAGTGCTGCTGCGGATGAAGCTCGACGCCTGCACCGTGGCCAAGGCCACCCCGGCCTCGACCGGCATGCCCTCGGCCAACGATCCGGCCGCGTACAAGCCGCAGACCCAGTTCGACAACACCCCGTGGCGCTTCGACATGAGCCAGGGCGGCAAGCGCATGACCGCCGACGAGTTCAGCGCGTGGATGAAGGCCAAGGGCGTGCGCGTGGCCAAGGGCGCGCCCGGCGCCGCCGCCGCGGCGCCCGCGCCGGTCGCCGAAGCCGAAGCGCCGAAGGCCGAGGAAGGCAAGAAAAAGAAGTAAGCCGCGCCTCGCGCAGCGATCCACGGCCGCGGCTTCGTCCGCGGCCGTTCGTTTTGGCGCAGGCGAAGCGTTCGGCGGCTCGCGATGGGATCTGGTCCATCGGCGGCGCCAGTGGGCGGTTGGCGTGTCGTTGCGGGAGGGGCTTTCAGCTACGACGCGGTTGTGTCGGATCGCCGCGCATGTCCGATCGCGGAGACTCGCAGCGAAGCATCGATCCACGTGATTGGGTTTCGCGCTCGCGGAAGAGGCTTCGGCTTCGGCGTCTTGGGTCCGGTTCGCGGCGGTCTGCGACGAAAGCGTCGGGACTGAAGTCCCTCCCACAATAAGCGTGTGCGGCCAGCCGGACGCGAGTGCGCGGACAAGGCTGCCGCTCCGGCGACGGCTGCGATAATGCGTGTCGCTGCCCTTCGAATCCCGGACCCGCCTTGAACAAGACCCCGCCCCGTCACGGCCTGGCCCGCGTGCTGTCCAAGCAAGGCGTGTGCTCGCGCAGCGAGGCGGCGCGCTGGGTCGCCGCCGGGCGGGTGACGGTGGACGGGCGGGTGGTGCGCGATCCCGAGTTTCCGATCGTGCAGGGCCGCCATCGCATCCTCGTCGACGGCGAGCGGTCCGGCGACGCGCGCCGGCTCTATCTGATGCTCAACAAGCCGCGCGGGCTGGTCACCACGGCCCACGACGAGCGCGGCCGCGACACCGTCTACCGCTGCTTCGACGGCGCCGAACTCGACGGCGCGCCGCTGCCGTGGCTGGCTCCGGTCGGGCGCCTGGACAAGGCCAGCGAAGGCTTGCTGCTGTTCTGCAACGACCCGCAATGGGCCGCGCGCATCACCGATCCCGAACACGGGCCAGACAAGACCTACCACGTGCAGATCGACGCGATTCCCGACGAGGCGCTGCTGCGCGCGCTGGGCGAGGGCGTCGATGCGGACGGCGAGCGCCTGCGCGCGAAGTCGGCGCGGCTGCTGCGTGCCGGCGAGAAGAACGCGTGGTTGGAGATCGTGCTCGACGAAGGCCGCAATCGGCAGATCCGGCGCTTGCTGGCGGCATTCGATCTGGAAACGCTGCGGCTGATCCGGGTCGCGATCGGCTCGCTGGCCCTGGGCGACTTGGGCAAGGGGCAGTGGCGCAACCTCGACGAGGCGGATCTGCGCAGCTTGTCGTGAACCCTCGCGGCCCGCGCACGCGGCGCGTCTTGCGCATGCCGCGGACTGCGTCGGGCCGCGAAGAGCGCCGGTTGTGGCGGGCCCGCGGCGTGGCCGAAATCCGACTCAAGTAACAGTCGCCGCGCCGCTCTCGGGCTACAGTCGAGCAGGAGCGTCGCAAGCGCCGGTGTGTACGATCCGCCGGCGCTACGGGAAGCGGCGCAGCCACAAGGAGGTGCCATGACGGCCCGGGCTCGCCCAGGTTCAGGCCGGACGCCACGAATCATCGTTAACGCGCCCCGCGCGGACTCGGAGCCGGCGCGTCGCCGTCCGTTGCCGGCGTAGGTGCACTCGCGCGCATTGGTTCGATATGCCCATGCGCGACTCAGGCGCGCGCCCTGCGCGACGCCGCGGCCGCCCTGCGCAAGCGCTACGGTGTCGCCCGGCCCGCTCGGCCCGGCCCGACGCGGCGCACCCAATCCGACGAACGAAATTCCCCGCAGCCCGGCTGCGGGCGTCCGCTACGACGTCCGCGAGCCGGGCCCGCGCCCCGCAGCACAACCTTCATGGAGAACGCGATGTCCCACGCCACGCTTGCCCCCGCCACGTCCGCCCAGCGCAAACGCGCCGGCGCCCTGATTTCCAGCCTGCGCGGCGCCGCGCTGGCGACGGTGCTGTTGTTCAGCGCCGGCGCGCAGGCCGACCCCGCCGTCGCCGCGCAGATCCTGCAGACCATCCGCTACGAGCGGCAGGTGTTCGACGTGCAGATGCAACAGGTCAACTGGTATCTCGACCACGATCCGAACCACGCGCAGACCGCGCTGATCATGGCGCGGGTCGAGGCGGTCAAGATCGACGCCAAGCTGAAGCGCCTGGTGCAGGAAAACCTGGCCTCGCGCGACGCCGGCCAATACAACGACCTGCAGGCGCTGGAGCGCGCGATCGAATACGGCCGCACCGCCAGCCAGCGGATCAAGTTCGTCGAGGTCTATCTGCAGACGCTGGAGATCGAGCGGCCGCCGAGCGCGATCACCCGGCAGATGCTCAACACCCAGATCCTGTTGTTCAACATGAGCATGCAGCAACTCGAACAGGCGATGGCGCAGGCCTGAGCCGCGTCCGCGCGGCGGGGCCCTGGTGCGGCCCCGTCGCTGCGTGGACTCAACGATGCTTACCAGGAGCAAGACCATGTTCGGAATATCCCTGTCCCTGCGCGCGCCCGCGCGCGTGCGTGCCGCCATCGCCCCTCCCGCCGCGCGCCGCCGCGCGAGCGCGCCGTTCGCCGCATTTCGCGCCTTCGCGCTGACGCTGCTGATGCTGTTCGTCCACGGCGCCGGCGCCGATCCGGTCGCGGCCGATCAGCGGCTGGCGATCGTCAAGCAGAATTTCACCGCGCTCAAGCAGAACTACAGCATCGCCAAGATGCAGTTGCAGATGGGGCAGACCACGCCCGCCTCGGTGTCGTTCACCCTGGCCAGGGCGCAGTCGCAGCAGATGGTTTCGAACCTGGCGATCCTGCGCAACGACAACCAGCACACGCTCGACAACGGTCTGTACCTCAACGGCGCGGCGCAGCAGCAGGCGGTGAACTACACCGACGTGGCCAAGAGCCTGACCCAGCAGTTGCAGACCCGCTTGCTGATCCTGAGCATGCAGCCGGCTTCGCAGCTCGATCTGGTGCTCGCCGACCAGAGCCTGACCCAACTGACGCTCAAGCTGACCCAGCTCGAGCAGGCGATGATCGCGGCGCAGCAATAAGCGCGGCGGGGTTTCGCCGGAGGTTCCGATTCGACCGGGCCGATGCGATCGGCCCGGTTCGGGCGGCAGTTTTCGAGCGGTCGGCGTCCACGCGCCGTGCGGGGCGGTCGATGGTCCGCTTCAGTCGCCCGCTTCAGTCGCCCGCATCGGGTTCGCGCCAGCGCAGCAGGCGCGCGTCGAGCAGGGCGGCGACCACCTCGCGCGCGCGGGCGTCGCCCGGGCCGCGCGCGTCGTGGCTGCAGCCCTTGCCGTGGTTGCACGGCGCGCAGGCGAGGGCGAGGTTGCGCGGATCGTCGGCGTCGTCGCCGACGCGCGCGGTCAGCGCGGCCGCGGCGCGGCGGCCGAACCAGGCGCTGGGCACCACGTGTTCGAGCGAGGTCGCGCCCAGCGCTTCGCCGTCGGCGCGCACCGCCAGCGCGCGCCGGCAATGCAGGCAGCGGCTGCGCCAGGTGTCGCCGTCGAGCGTCGCCAGCGCGTCGGTGCGTGCGGCTTGCAGCAGGCGGCGGCGCAGCGCGGAGCGCATGCGTCAGCGCGGCGCTGCGGCGCGAGGCCGGGCCGAGCCGCTCCCGGCCAGAACGATGCGGGCCGGGAGGCCCCGGCCCGCGACAGCGCGCGTGCTGTCCGCCATCGTCGCGATCAGGCCCCGATCACGCCCAGTTCGCGGCCGATCTTGATGAAGGCGTCGATCGCGCGGTCCAGGTGTTCGCGGGTGTGCGCGGCCGACATCTGGGTGCGGATGCGCGCCTGGCCCTGCGGCACCACCGGGAAGAAGAAGCCGATCGCGTAGATGCCTTCCTCGAGCAGGCGCTCGGCGAACTTCTGCGCCAGCGGCGCGTCGTACAGCATCACCGGGCTGATCGGGTGCACGCCCGGCTTCACGTCGAAACCGGCGGCGGTCATGCGCTCGCGGAAGTAGGCGGTGTTCTGCGCCAGCCGCTCGCGCAGGTCGCCGGCCGCGGCCAGCATCTGGAACGCCTTGATGCCCGCGGCGACTACGTGCGGCGGCAGCGAGTTGGAGAACAGGTAGGGACGCGAGCGCTGGCGCAGCAGCTCGATCACTTCCTTCTTCGCCGTGGTGAAGCCGCCGAGCGCGCCGCCCATGGCCTTGCCGAGGGTGCCGGTGATGATGTCGATCCGGTCGAGCACGCCCTTCACTTCGGCCGAGCCGCGGCCGTTGGCGCCGAGGAAGCCGGTGGCGTGGCATTCGTCGATGTGCACCAGCGCGCCGTACTTCTCCGCCAGCGCGACGATTTCGTCGAGCGGGGCGATGAAGCCGTCCATCGAAAACACGCCGTCGGTGGTGATCAGCTTGGTCTTGCAGCCGGCCGCGTCGGCGGCCTGCAGCTGCTTCTCCAGGTCGGCCATGTCGCAGTTGGCGTAGCGGAAGCGCTTGGCCTTGCACAGGCGCACGCCGTCGATGATCGAGGCGTGGTTGAGCGCGTCGGAGATGATCGCGTCGTTCTCGCCCAGCAGCGGCTCGAACAAGCCGCCGTTGGCGTCGAAGCAGGCGGCGTAGAGGATCGTGTCCTGCTTGCCGAAGAAATCGGAGATGGTGCTTTCCAACTGCTTGTGCAGGTCCTGGGTACCGCAGATGAAGCGCACCGAGGCCATGCCGAAGCCGTGGCTGTCGAGCGCGTCCTTGGCCGCCTGGATGATATCCGGATGATCCGCCAGGCCGAGGTAGTTGTTGGCGCAGAAGTTCAACACGTTGCGGCCGTCGGCGAGCTCGATCTGCGCCGACTGCGGGCTGGTGATGATGCGTTCGGACTTGAACAGGCCGGCGGCGCGGATCTCTTCGAGGGTGTCGGCGTAGTGCTGGGTCAGGGACATGGCGGGGGGCGGTTGCGTGAGTGAGTGGGGGAGGCGAGAAGTGAGCGTGGAGGAGCGAGGAGTGAGCGAAAGCGGGGGAGAGCTTTCGCTCACTCCTCGCTCCTCCACGCTCACTCCTGCTTCGTCAGTTCCAGCTCAGCACGACCTTGCCGGCCTTGCCCGCTTCCATCAGGTCGAAGCCCTTCTGGAATTCGTCGACCGGCAGCTGGTGGGTCAGCACCTTGCCGAGCGGGAAGCCCGACAGCACCAGCTGGGTCATCTTGTACCAGGTCTCGTACATCTTGCGGCCGTAGATGCCGTGCAGGGTCAGGCCCTTGAAGATGATCTTGTCCCAGTCGGCGCCGGCGCCCTTGGGCATGATGCCGAGCATCGCGATCTTGCCGCCGTGGTACATGCAGTCGAGCATGTCGTTGAACGCGCGCGGGTTGCCGCTCATCTCCAGGCCGACGTCGAAGCCTTCCATGTGCAGGTCGGCCATGACGTCCTTGAGCGACTGGTTGGCGACGTTGACCACGCGGGTCGCGCCCATGTCGGCGGCGAGCTTGAGGCGGAAGTCGTTGACGTCGGTGACCACCACGTTGCGCGCGCCGATGTGCTTGCAGATGCCGGCGGCGATGATGCCGATCGGGCCTGCGCCGGTGATCAGCACGTCCTCGCCGACCACGTCGAACTCCAGCGCGCAGTGCGCGGCGTTGCCGTAGGGATCGAAGAACGCGGCCAGTTCGCTGGGAATCTGGTCCGGGATCGGCCACAGGTTGCTGGCCGGCATGACGATGTATTCGGCGAACGCGCCGTCGCGGTTGACGCCGATGCCGGTGGTGTTCGGGCACAGGTGCTGGCGGCCGGCGCGGCAATTGCGGCAATGGCCGCAGACGATGTGGCCTTCGGCCGAGACGCGCTGGCCGACGCGGTAGCCGGTGACGCCGGGGCCGAGCTCGGCGACGCGGCCGACGAACTCGTGGCCGATCACCAGGCCGGGCTTGATCGTGCGCTGGCTCCACTCGTCCCACAGGTAGATGTGCAGGTCGGTGCCGCAGATGGCGGTCTTCTCGAGCTTGACCAGGACCTCGTTCGGACCGGGCGTGGGCACCGGCACCTGTTCCATCCAGATGCCCTTGCCGGCTTCGCGCTTGACCAGGGCCTTCATCGTTTGCGTCATGGGATTTCGATACCTACAGGGCCGCGGCGGCGCCGGGCGGGACGGGCGGGAATGCAGGGCGGAATTATACGCCCCCGCCGCGGCCGGGCCGCCCGGGCGGGTTTGCCCGCGGCGGGCGGCTTGGCCTATCGTCGCGGCTTCCTTGCCGTACGGAATCACCATGCGCCCCCGTGTGTTAGCCCTGTCCCTGGCGCTGTGCGCCACCGCCGCCCAGGCCGACGAAGGCATGTGGATGCCCTCGCAGTTGCCCGACATCGCCCGCCAGCTGCGCGCGGCCGGATTCAAGGGCGACCCCGCCGACTTGGCCGACCTGACCCGCGCGCCGATGAACGCGGTGGTCAAGGTCGGCGGCGCGACCGGTTCGTTCGTGTCCGGCGACGGCCTGGTGCTGACCAACCACCATGTCGCGTTCGGGGTGATCCAGTACAACTCCAAGCCCGAGCGCGACCTCATCGGCAACGGCTTCGTCGCCGCCGACCGCGCCGCCGAACTGCCGGCCAATCCGGACTTCCGCGTGCTGGTGACCACCGGTTTCGACAAGGTCACCGAGCGCATCCTGCAAGACGCGCGCGGCAAGCGCGGCCGCGCCTACTACGACGCGGTCGACAGCGCGAGCAAGACCCTGGTGGCCGAGTGCGAACGCGAGCCGGGCTATCGCTGCAGCGTCGCCAACATGTACTACGGCAGCGATTTCTATTTGATCCGGCAGTTGGAGCTGCGCGACATCCGCCTGGTGTACGCGCCGCCGGACAGCATCGGCAACTATGGCGAGGAGATCGACAACTTCGTCTGGCCGCGCCACAGCGGCGATTTCACCTTGCTGCGCGCCTACGTCGGCAAGGACGGCAAGCCCGCCGACTACGCGCCCGACAACGTGCCTTACCAGCCGCCGAGCCATCTGCAGATCGCCACCGATCCGGTGCGCGAGGGCGACTACGCCATGCTCGCCGGTTATCCGGGCACGACCTTCCGTCACCGCATGGCGTCCGAATTCGTCCAGCAGGTGCAGTGGCAGCTGCCGTCGCGGGTGGCCTTGTACGGCCAGATGATCGAGACCATCGACGCCGCCGCGGCCGGTTCGGCCGACGCCAAGGTCAGCTACGCCGCGCAGGTGAAGGGGTTCAAGAACACGCTCAAGCGCGCCCAGGGCGAACTCGACGGCCTGCGCCGCAGCGACGCGGTGCGGGTGCGCGGCGAGGATGAGAAGGCGATGCTGGCGTGGCTGGACAAACAGCCCGACGCGCGCGCGATCCGCGCCGACATCGATGCGGCGCAGAAGGTCCTCGACGCCGGCGCGGCCACGCGCGAACGCGACCAGCTGCTGACCGCGATCCGCACCCAGGTACAACTGCTCAACGCCGCGCTGACCGTGCAGCGCCTGGCCCAAGAGCGCGCCAAGCCCGACGCGCAGCGCGAAACCGGCTACCAGCAGCGCGACGAGGCGTTGATCGCCGGGCGCCTCAAGCAGGTCCAGCGGCGCTACCGCGAGCCGGTGGAAAAGCAGCTGCTGGCCTATCTGCTGCTGCAGTACAAGCGCGCCGCGCAGGGCGCCCAGCGCGTGGCCGAGATCGAGCGGGTGTTCCCGGGCGAGGACGAGGCCGCGCTCAAGCGCAGCATCGACGCGGTCTACGCCGGCACCGGTTTCGGCGAGGAAGCCGCGCGCCTGCAGGCGATGCAGGCCGATGCCAAGACGCTGCAGTCTTCGACGGATCCGCTGCTCAAGGCGGCCGCGGCGCTGAGCCCGGCGTTCGCGCGGATCGAGGAGGAGGGCAAGGCGCGCGAAGGCGAATTGCTGCGCCTGCGCCCGGCCTACATGCGCGCGCTGATCGGCTATCGCCAGTCGCAGGGCCGCGCGGTGTATCCCGACGCCAACTCGACCCTGCGGGTCAGCTACGGCGCGGTCAGCTCGATGGATCCGCGCGACGGCGTGCGCTACCGCCCGCTGACCACGGTCCAGGGCATCGTCGAGAAGCACACCGGCGCCCGGCCCTTCGACGCGCCGCAGGCGCTGCGCACGGCCATCGCCAAGGGCGACTTCGGCAGCACCGCCGACCCCGAACTCAAGACCCAGACGGTCGACTTCCTGACCAACCTCGACACCACCGGCGGCAACTCCGGCTCGCCCGTGCTCGACGCCCACGGCCGCCTGATCGGCTTGAACTTCGACAGCAACTGGGAAGCGGTCAGCGCCAGCTGGATGTTCGATCCGCGCTACAAGCGCGCGATCCATGTCGACATGCGCTACATGCGCTGGCTGCTGGCGAAGGTGTATCCGGCGCCGCATTTGCTCAAGGAAATGCAGTTGCCGGCGGAATGAGGCAGTGCGTCCCCGCCCGGTTCACGGGCGGGGACGATGCGTTCCCCGAGGCGAGCGGGAACGGCCGTATCGGGGTATGGTGCGGGGTAAGGAGCAGGATGCAGCAGCGGCCCGGATGGGCCAGGACTAAGGATCAGTCATGACAGCGAGACTATGGATAGTCGTGGGCGACACCACCTCCAGCGGCGGCCAGGTGGTGTCGGGGTCGCCGTTCACCGATATCGACGGCAAGCCGGTGGCGCGTATCGGCGACAGCGTGGTGTGCGGCCTGCATGGCCCCACGGTCATCGCCAGCGGCGATGCGACCTTCATCGTCGACGGCCAGCCGCTGGCGCGCGAGCGCGACGGCTGCGCCTGTGGCTGCTTGTTGGTTTCGGTGCGGCAAATGTCCACGTCGGTCGCGGCAGGCGGCGCCGGAGGCGGCGGCATGGCCGGTGGCGGCGAGGTTTTCGCGGCCGCCGCGGCCGCCGCGGCCGATTCGCCCGCGTTCGCGACGGACACGCGCCTCGGCGACGATGCCGGCCGTTTCGACGAGCAATTGCGCTTCAGTTCGGCCGGCGGCCTGCCGCTGGCGCTGACCCGGTATGCGATCACCCTCGGCGACGGACAGGTGCTGCAAGGCACCACCGATGAGGATGGCAAGACGGCCCGCATCGTCACCGATCGGCCCCAGGCCGTGATCCAGGCGAAATTCTTTCCGCCCGACCGTACTCGGACCTGCTGCGCCCAGCACGTGGGCGCTTCGGCCCCCAGCGCCACGACGGTCGCGATCGCCGGCGTGCAGACCAATGCCGTTGCCTTGGGGTCGTCGCAGGCGCAGGTCACGTTAGAGGGCGAATCGCGCGGCCTGACCGAAGGCGAGAAGCGGTTGGCGCGCAGGATCTTCAAGGACGCCATCGATTACGACAAGGTCAAGATCCACAACGACGAGTACCTGTGGTTCGGCATGCAGGACGACAACACCGCGATGACGCCGAACGGCGAGATGTGGATGCCGAAGAATTTGTTCCGCGAGGACTATTCGGTCGAAGACGACAGCATGAAGCACCTGTTCGTGCACGAGATGGTGCATGTCTGGCAGTACCAGTTGGGTTACAACGTCAAGGCGAACGGCTTGAAAATCCATGGATTGTACGAATCCGACAAGCTCGATCACCGGACCGGATTGCTGAAGAAGCGGCCGGTGTCTCCTTACGAATACTCATTGGCGCCCAGGCGGGAACTTCCCTTGTTCCAGAAGCCGAAGTACGTGCTCAAGGACGCCGGCTACGTCGAGGTTTTCTCTTCGCTTTCGGATTTCAACATGGAGCAGCAAGGCGATATCATCGCCGACTACGCCAGTCACAAGCGTTATCTCGGACCGACGCAGCCCATGAGCGAAAGCGGATTGAAGATTCCGCAGGCCCAGCGCGGACGGTGGCTGGAAGCGGTACTGGCCGGATTTCTGGCCATGCCTTCCAGCCGTTCCTTGGTTCCCACCACTACCAAGCGGGCAGACGAACGATGATGGCTTTCGCGATGACTCGGATTTCTCTCGTACCGGCCTTCGTTTGTCGCGCCTGGGCGGCGTCGCTTCCTGTCCTGGCCGCATTGGCGCTTCCCGCCTGCGCCGCTTCGCGCGACAGCGACGGCAAGGTGTTCGCCGAACAACAAGGCGCCTCGATCTGTTTTCGCGTCGAGACGTTCAAGGATCCTTCTCTGTTCGCGCCGGGCGCGCAGGACGTCGATCGCGAGCGTGTGGTCGCACGCTCGCTCGAGGTGGGGCGCTACACCGAAGCCGGTTACGGCGTGGCATGGCGCGCGGCCCATCCCGTGGACGAGTACGGCCAGGGCATCCGGCTCGACCGCAAGACCCGCTGGTGTTACGGCAAGGCGCCTGACGGTTTCGTGGCGACGGTGCCGGCGCAGCCGCTTTCGGCGGGGCGCTTCCGCGTCAGGATCGATGCGTCCAATATTCTCGACCCCATCGAGAACAGCGAATCGGCCGATTTCGCCAGCGAGTTCTGCCTGGCAGGCCGCGCCGGCGAGTTGCGGTTGAGCCCGTGCGGCACGGCAGGGAAGCCGGCTTCGCCTTGATGCGTTTCGCCTGATTCGTCCGGCCCGGGCTAGTCCTCCTCCCGCGTCGCTTACGCTGGCGACCCGACATCCGGATCGCGCTCGACCCGGCGCGCTGGAGGCAGCGCTCCGCGGTGCCCGCCGGCAACGCCCCGAGGCAGGCGCACCGGCATGTCCCGGTGCCGCCGAACCTGGAGGCAAGCCGGGCCCACCAGCCCAGGCCCCCGGACTGCGACCGACGCCCCCGCCAGAGCCCGTCGACGGCCACCCCGCGTCATGGCGAGGCCGGCCGCGCCGGGCTAGACTCTGAGACCGTTTTTCCGTACAGATCAGGGGTATACGCATGCGCTACACGGTTTTGGCCGCCGCCGTCGCGGCAGGGACGTTGAGCTTGGGGCTGCCGGCCCCGGCCGGCGCGGTGGAGGGCATGTGGGTGCCGCAGCAGTTGCCGGAGATCTCCGGCCCGCTGAAGAAGGCCGGGCTCAAGCTCGATCCCAAGCAGTTGGCCGACCTCACCGGCGACCCGATGGGCGCGGTGGTCTCGCTCGGCGGCTGCACCGCCAGCTTCGTCTCGCCGCAGGGCCTGGTGGTGACCAACCACCACTGCGCCTACGGCGCGATCCAGCTCAACTCCACCGCGCAGAAGAACCTGATGCGCGACGGCTTCAACGCCGCCGCGCCGGGCGACGAAGTCTCCGCCGGCCCGGCCTCGCGCATCTATGCGCTGGATTCGATCCGCGACGTGACCGCCGAAGTCGATGCCGCCATCGCCGGCGCCGCGACCCCGATCGAACGCACCCTCGCCGCGCAGGCCGTGGAGAAGCGTCTGGTCGCGCAGTGCGAGGCCGAGCCGGGCTACAGCTGCGAGATCTACAGCTTCTTCGGCGGCGTCACCTACCGCCTGTTCCGCAACATCGAGATCAAGGACGTGCGCCTGGTCTATGCGCCGCCGGGCAGCATCGGCAACTACGGCGGCGAAGTCGACAACTGGATGTGGCCGCGCCACACCGGCGATTTCTCGTTCTACCGCGCCTACGTCGGCAAGGACGGCAAGCCGGCCGAGTATTCCAAGGACAACGTGCCTTACCAGCCCAAGCACTGGCTGAAGATGGCCGACAAGCCGCTGGGCGAGGGCGACTTCGTCATGGTCGCCGGCTACCCGGGCCGCACCAACCGCTACGCCCTGGCCAGCGAGTTCGAGGCGACCCAGAGCTGGACCTATCCGACCATCGCCCAGCACTACAAGAGCCTGGTCGCGCTGGTCGAGCGCACCGCCAAGCAGGACCCGGAGATCGGGGTGAAGTACGCCAGCACCGTGCGCGGCTGGCAGAACACGTTGAAGAACTACGACGGCCAGTTGGAAGGCTTCAAGCGCATCGACGCCGGCGCCAAGAAGCACGCCGACGAGGCCGCGGTGCTGGCCTGGCTGCGCAAGCGCGGCGACGCCGGCAAGCCGGCGCTGGACGCGCACGCCAAGCTGGAAGAATTGCAGGCGAAGAAGGCCGATCATCGCGCCCGCGACCTGATCTATTCGCAGCTGCGCCGCGGCGGCGCGATCGGCGCCGCCGGCACCGTGTACCGCGTGGCGGTCGAGCGCGCCAAGCCCGACGCCGAGCGCGAGCCGGGCTACCAGCAGCGCGACCTTCCGGAGATCAAGGCCGGGCTGGAGCAGATGGACCGCCGCTACGACGCGCGCATGGACCGCGAGCTGCAGGCGTACTGGCTGCGCGAGTACGTCAAGCTGCCGGCCGGCGAGCGCATCGCCGAGCTCGACCGCTGGCTCGGCGGCAACGACGAGAAGGCGATCAAGCGCGCGCTCGACAAGCTGGCCAAGACCAAGCTCGGCTCGCTCAAGGAGCGCGTGGCGCTGCTCGGCGCCGACCGCGCGGCGCTGGACAAGAGCCGCGACCCGGCGATCGAGCTGGCCAAGGCGCTGCTGCCGGCGAACCTGCGCATGGAGCAGGAAGACAAGACCGCGCTGGGCGAAACCCTGATCGCGCGTCCGGCCTACCTGCAGGGCGTGATCGACTATCGCAAGAGCCAGAAGCAGGCGGTGTATCCGGACGCCAACTCGACCCTGCGCATCACCTTCGGCAACGTCAAGGCCTACACCAAGCTCGACGGCAGCAAGCAGGCCGCGTTCACCAAGCTCGAGGAAGTGGCGGCCAAGGCCACCGGCGCCGATCCGTTCGACGCGCCCGATTCGCTGCTGGAGGCCATCGCCGACAAGCGTTACGGCGGCCTGGAGGACAAGCGCCTGAAGACGGTGGCGGTGAACTTCCTGTCCGACCTGGACATCACCGGCGGCAACTCGGGTTCGCCGGTGCTCGACGGGCAGGGCAAGCTGGTCGGCCTGGCCTTCGACGGCAACTGGGAGTCGGTGAGCTCGAACTGGGTGTTCGATCCGACCATGACCCGCATGATCGCGGTCGACCAGCGCTACATGCGCTGGATCATGCAGGAGGTCTATCCGGCGCCGCAGGTGTTGCGCGAGCTAGGCGTGGCGCCGAAGGCGGCGAAGAAGAAGTAAGCGCTGTGCAGATCGCGTAACCCGGAACGCCAGCCCTCGGGCTGGCGTTCTGCTTTTGTGGCAGTGGCGCGAGCCCCGATGCTTTGCGCTGTTGTGGGAGGGGCTTCAGCCTCGATGCTCTTGTCTCAGATCGCCGCGACCTGAGCGGAAGGCATCGGGGCTGAAGCCCCTCCCACAAGAGCGACAAGCATCGGGGCTCAAGCCCCTCCCACAAGAGCGACAGGCATTAGGCTGAAGCCGCTCCCGCAAGAGCCGGCATCGCCGGGCCGCCGCGCTAACGAAAATTTTAGTTTTCGCCACGGGAAAAATTAGTACAGCGTTAAACGACACAAGCCTCTTCGCGATATTGCCGCGACGACGCTTTTGCCAATGGCCTTCACAGTTTTCCTCAGGCTAGACTCGACCTCCCTCGAACCCCGGGACGTCTTGATGCAATACGCGGTGCTGGCCAGAGCGATGGCGATGACAGGGACGTTGCTCAGCGGCTTGGCCTGGCACGGCGCGGCGCGCGCGGTGGAAGGCCTGTGGACGCCGTCGCAACTGCCCGAGCTGGCCTCGGCGCTCAAGCAGTCCGGCGCGCGCGCGAACGCCAAGCAACTAACGCAGTGGGCCGATCCCAAGGGCGATCCGCTCGGCGCGGTGGTGCCGCTGGGCGGTTGCACCGCCAGCTTCGTCTCGTCCAAGGGACTGCTGCTGACCAACCACCATTGCGCGCTCGGCGCGATCGCGCTGAACTCCACCGGCCAGCGCAACCTGCTGCGCGACGGCTTCAAGACCGGCACCAACAACGAGGAAGTCTCGGCCGGGCCGAACGCGCGCATCTACGTGCTCGACTCGGTCCAGGACGTGACCGCGAAGGTGCAGTCCGCGCTGTCCGCCGCCGCCGATCCGGCCGCGCGCATGGCCGCGCTGGACGCGCTGGAAAAACAACTGGTGAGCGAGTGCGAGCGCACGCCGGGCTACGGCTGCCGGCTCTACAGCTACTTCGGCGGCAACCGCTTCGAGCTGCAGCGCAGCCTGGAAATCCGCGACCTGCGCCTGGTCTACGCGCCGCCGGAGGGCATCGGCAACTTCGGCGGCGAGAACGACAACTGGATGTGGCCGCGCCACGCCGGCGATTTCGCTTTCTACCGCGCCTACGTCGGCAAGGACGGGCGGCCGGCGCCGTATGCGATCGACAACATCCCCTACCAGCCCAAGCGCTGGCTCAAGATCGCCGACAAGCCGCTCGGCGCGGGCGATTTCGTCATGCTCGCCGGGTTTCCGTCGCTGACCAACCGCTACGCCATGGCCGACGATTTCCAGGCCAACGCCGAGTGGACCTATCCGACCGTGGCCGCGCACTACAAGCGCCTGGCCGCGCTGGTCGAGGCCGAAACCCGCAAGAACCCGCAGGCCCAGGCCAAGTACGCGCCGACCGTGCGCGGCTGGCTCGGCGCGGCCAAGAACTACGAGAGCCAGATCGAGAGCTTCCGCCGCGCCGGCACCGCCCAGCTCAAGCGCAACGAAGAGAACGAACTGCTGGAATGGCTGCGCGGCAAGGGCGCGGCCGGGCAGCCGGCGCTGGACGCGCATGCGCGCCTGGTCGAGCTGGGCAACCAGGCGCGCGCCGAACGCGACCGCGACCTGATCCTCGGCCAGCTCGCCGCCACCGGCGCGCTGTGGAACGCGACCCAGCTCTATCGCGGGGCGATCGAGCGGGCCAAGCCCGACGCGCAGCGCGAGAGCGGCTTCCACGACCGCGACCGCGGCGCCTACGAAAACGGGTTCAAGCAATTCGACCGCCGCAGCGACGTGCGCGTGGACCGGCAGGTGCTGGGTTACTGGCTGCACGAGTACGTCAAGCTCGGCAAGGAGCACCGCGTCGCCGCGATCGACCAATGGCTCGACGGCGACGACGAGAAGGCGATCAAGCGCGCGCTCGACCGCATCGGCAAGTCGCGCCTGCTCGGAGTGGAGCAGCGCGCCGGTTGGCTCAACGCCGAGCGCGCTTCGTTCGAGAGCAAGGACTCGCTCAAGGACGGCGCGGTCGGCTTCGCGGTCGCGGCGATGCCGATCCTGCTGCAGATGGAGCAGGAGATCCGCGCGCGCGCCGGCGAGACCGTGGCCGCGCGCCCGGTCTATCTCAAGGCGCTGGCGGATTTCCGCAAGAGCGTCGGCCGCATCGCCTATCCCGACGCCAACGGCTCGCTGCGGTTGAGCTACGGCACGGTCACCGCGTACACCAAGGACAACGGCGCCAAGCAGTTGCCGTTCACCCGGGTCGAGGAGATCGCCGCGCGCCACAGCGGCGCCGCGCCGTTCGCCGCGCCGCAACCGTTGCTCGGCGCGATCTCGGCCAAGCGCTACGGCGCGCTGGCGGACAAACGGCTGGAGTCGGTGCCGGTGAACTTCCTCGCCGACCTGGACATCAGCGGCGGTAATTCCGGCTCGCCGGTGCTCGACGGCCAGGGCAAGCTGGTCGGCATCGCCTTCGACAGCAACTGGGAATCGGTGAGTTCGAGCTGGCTGTTCGATCCGGCCGCGACCCGCACGATCTCGGTCGATCAGCGCTACATGCGCTGGGTCATGCAGGAGGCGTTCCCGGCGCCGCGCCTGCTGGCGGAGATGGGCGTGCCGGCGTCGGGCAAGTAAGGCGAGAAGTGAGCGCAGAGGAGTGAGGAGTGAGTAGCGCCTTGCTTTCGTTCGCTCCTCGCTCCTCTGCGCTCACTCCTGTTCTGCCTTCAGCCTTGCCGGATCAATCGCGCGGCGGCGGGCACACCATATGCCCGCTGCTGTACTTGGCGGTGCGCACGCCCGATTCGGTGTACACGCCGCTGCAGCTCAGCTCGGCCTGGCCGACCACGTTGCCGGCGGCGTCGAAGTAGAAGTAGAACTCGCCGATTTCGTCCGGGCCCGGCGGGCGGGCGAGGGCGGCGGTGGCGACCAGGGCGGCGCTGAGGCCGAGACCGAGGGCGAAAGACTTGCGCATGACGAACTCCTGTTGACTGTGCGGAAGATGGACGTCGGCGGCCTTGCGGCGCGGACGCTGGCGGGATCTTCGACGCGCGGTGCGCGCTCGCATCGTGACGTCGCTCGCGTCGGAGCGGGGCGTGCGCTGCGTGGGTCGGTTCGATCGTGTATTGCGGCAGTGCGATGGTGCGGTGCGCGCGATGGCGCCGGGCGCTCGCGGCGTCTGCGGATGGCGGACGCGGGTGCGCCGATTACGGCTCCGGATCGCAGAGGTAGTAACCGACGTCGTAGTTCTTGGTGAACTTGCCCCAGGCCTCGGGCGTGCCGTCGCAATGGATCGACGATCGGCCGACCACCGCGCCGTTGTCGTCGTAGTACGTGTAGATCTGGCCGGGACCGGTCGGACCGATCGCCGCGACCGCGGCGCCGACCGCGGCGAACGCCGCCAGGCCGAGCCCCAGAGCGAGTGTCTTGCGCATGGTGAGTTCTCTCGAAGTGCCGGCAGATCGCCGGCGCCACGAAGCTAGGCTTCGCGCTCGGTTTACTCACGTGACATCTAACACCTGATCGTCGCTTTGTGACGATGGTCGTACGGACAGGCGCGCTGCGCGTTCGGAATCGGGAATTGGTCGAACGCATCGAGGCGCGCGGGTGGGGCCAATGCGTTGCGCGCCTGCCGCGATCGCGCTACGACGCTCGCGGCGGCCGTATGCGAAACGGCGAAAACGAAAACGGCGGGGTCGCCCCCGCCGTCGCGTTCGCTGCCTGCGTTCGCAGCGGTCAGATCCCGCAGACCCAGTAGCCCATGTCGTAATCGTCGGTGACTTCGCCCCACTGGCTGAGGTTGTTGTCGCAGTCGCGCGACTCGCCGCCGACGAGTTCGCCGTTGCGGTAGTAAGCCGCGTACTCGCCGCGGCCGACGAACACCGCCGAGGCGGCGGTGGCGAACAGGGTCAGGCCGAGGCCGAGGGTCAGGACCAGTTTCTTTTTGCTCATGAGGCGCTCCTTGTCGTGATGAGATCGCCGGGCCAAGCCCCGGCGCGGTGCGCCTGCGCGGAAGGCGCGGGGCAGGCGGACGATGCGCGTTCGGCGCGATGCCGGGCGGGGCGGAGCGTGCGAACGGTTCGCGCGACGCCTCGTCCCGGCCGACTCCGTCCCTGGTCCCCGGCGGCCGCGCCGGCGGCGGCGGCCGCGTTTCGGCCGCTCGCAAGCCAGCTTAGGAACGCACCGCGCCGGCGCGCAAGGCGCTGCGCACCGGCAGTGCGACAGGCCGCGGCCGTATGTTCGTGCGTGCGCGGGCGCGATGCGGCCGCGGTCGCGGGCCGCGCACACGCCGCTTGCAATGCCCGCGCGGCCTGCCGTAGGCTGCGCGGGCAGTCGCGGATTCCCATGCCAGCCGGCCCCGTCTCCCGACCCGTGTCAGAAAGCCGCCCCCAGAGCGGCGCCGCCCCAGGCGGTCCCGGTTCCCGGCCCCCGATGGGCTCGCGGCGCCGGAGCACCCCAGGCGATCTTTCCCGCAGTGCCGGCTCGCAAGCGTGTCCTCGTCTGATCCCCTCACGACCTGGAGCTTGCGACGATGAAAGTACTGGCCTGCGATGGCATCCACGAAGACGGCTTGACCCTGTTCCGCGAAGCGGGCTGGGACGTCGTGGTGTCCGACCCGATCAAGGATCCCGCCGCGCTGACCGAAGCGCTCAAGGGCGTGGACGCGGTGCTGGTGCGTTCGGCGACCAAGGTCCCGGCCGAGGCGCTGGCGCAGGCCGCGAACCTGCGCGTGATCGGCCGCGCCGGCGCCGGCGTGGACACCATCGACGTCGACGCCGCCACCGCGCGCGGCATCGCGGTGATGAACGCGCCCGACGGCAACACCCTGGCCGCGGCCGAACACGCGATCTCGCTGCTGTTCGCGCTGGCCCGCCACATCCCGCGCGCCGACGCCGGCATGAAGGCCGGCGAGTGGCCGAAGAACGGCCTCACCGGCTTCGAACTGGAAGGCAAGAAGCTCGGCGTGATCGGCCTGGGCCGGATCGGCGGCACGGTCGCGCGCAAGGCCCAGGGCATCGGCATGGAAGTGGCCGCGCACGATCCGTTCCTGCCCGCGTCCGCCGCCGGCAAGGGCAGCGTGCCGCTGAAGACGCTGGAGGAGCTGCTGGCGTGGGCCGACGTGGTGACCCTGCACATCCCGCGGACCAAGGAAACCACCAACCTGCTGTCGGAAGCGAGCATGCGCTCGATGAAGAAGGGCGCCTACCTGATCAACGCCGCGCGCGGCGGACTGGTCGACGAGGCCGCGCTGCTGACGCTGATCGAGGAAGGCCACATCGCCGGCGCCGCGCTCGACACCTTCGTCACCGAACCGCTGCCGGCCGACTCGCCGCTGCGCGCGAATCCCAAGCTGATCCTGACCCCGCACCTGGGCGCGTCCACCAGCGAAGCGCAGCAGGCGGTGAGCACGATCCTGGCGCGGCAGATCATCGATTTCGTCGCCACCGGCGCGGTCGCCGGCTGCGTCAACCTGCCGCCGCTGACCGCCGAGGCCGCGCGCGAAGTCGGCCCGTGGATGCCGCTGATGTCGGCGCTGGGCCGTCTCGCCGCGCGTCTGGTGCCGGCGCCGACGCGCTTGGAAATCACCTACGCCGGACGCACCGAGGCGCTGGATACGCGGCCGCTGTCGCGTCTGTTGGTGGCGGCGCTGCTGGGCACCGCGTCGGGCCGCGTCACCCCGGTCAACGCGCTGCAGGAAGCCGCCGCGCGCGGGCTCACCGTGTCGGAAACGCTCGGCGGCAACGGCGACGGTTTCGACCGCCTGCTCAAGCTGCGGGTGATCGGCGAGAAGCGCACGCGCGAGATCGAGGCGACCTTGCACCGCGGTCCGCGCGTGGTCCGCCTGGACGGCGTGGAGATCGAATTCGACCCGCAGGCGCACGTGCTGCTGCTGCGCAACGAAGACCGTCCCGGCATGATCGGCGCGGTCGGTTCCACCCTCGGCGCGGCCGGCGTCAACATCGTCAACTTCGCCCTCGGCGCGGCCGGCGACGGCCAGGCGCGCGCGGCGATCACGGTCGACCGTCCGGTCGACGACGCGCAACTGGCGGCGCTGCGCGCGACCCCGGGCATCCTCTCGCTGGCGCAGGTGTAAGCGCATGCGCATCCTGCTCGCCCGCCACGGAGAGACCCCCTGGAACGCGGAAGGCCGCTACCAGGGGCAGGAAGACATCGCGCTGTCGCCGGTCGGCGAAACCCAGGCGCGCGCGCTCGGCGCGCGCCTGCGCGAGGTGCCGATCACCCGCGCCGTCGCCTCGCCGCTGTCGCGCGCGCGCCGCACCGCCGAACTCGCGCTGGGCGACGAGCGCGCGCCGATGCTCAAGCTCGACCCGGGCCTGATGGAGATCGCCCACGGCACCTGGGAAGGCCTGCTCGCCAGCGAAATCCGCGAGCGCGACGGCGACCGCCTGCGCGCCTGGCGCGAGACCCCGCACGAGGTGCTGATGCCCGGCGGCGAATCGATCGTGCACGTGCTCGACCGCGCCTGGCCGGCGTTCGCGAAGGCCTGCGAAGGCTTGAAGGACGACGACACCTTGCTGGTGGTCGCCCACGACGCGGTCAACCGGGTGCTGCTGTGCCGGATCCTCGGCATACCGCTGGCCAAGCTGTGGACGTTCCGGCAGGCGCCGACGACGTTGAACCTGCTCGAAGGCGATCATGTGGACCGGTTGGACGTGGTGCGCTTGAACGATTGCAGCCACCACACGGCGTTGTTCGGGGAGGCGGTGCATCGGGCGTTGTGAGCGCGGGCGCACGACGATTGGGCGCGGCCTCGGAGGAGGCCGCGGTTGCGGATTTCGCCGGCGTTGGAGTTTGTCGCGGTCGCGGCTCGCGCCGTTCCTAAAGGACCCTGGCTGGTTTCGTCTGCGGTTGCAGGAGCGGGCAACGCAACCACATCGTCCCTTGCCCACCGTCATTCCGGCGAAAGCCGGAATCCATTTTGATCTTGCCGGTGCTGGTGCCGGTGCCGTTGCCGTTGCCGTTGCCGTTGCTTGTGCTCGCCCTTAAGCCCGATGAAGTCGTCCAGTAGCCCCGGAGGGCGTGCGCATGGATGCGCACGCGCGCTATGGGGCAGGATGCCCCTTATGGCGCGGCCCCGCGTCCCTTTCGAGCCCTAGTGGCTCTTGACTCGAAAAAACAAGGCCTTTTCTTTGGTTACTTTCTTTGTGGCTTAAGACAAAGAAAGTGACCCGGCCGCTTGCGGACGGAAGCCCTTGATGTTCGCTTGTCGTCACCCGTAGCTACACGAAAAAAAGCAGCGCCCACCACGGAACGCCCCCTGTAGCAGCGGCGCAAGCCGCGACCGCGCCATCGCGCCTGCAGCGAAAGTTACGGCGTAGTTGCGTTGCCGCGGGCGCGGCTCGCACCGCTCCTACAGTCGGATACGTAACTCCACAATCGTCATTCCGGCGAAAGCCGGAATCCATGTTGACGTTGCTGCTGCTTTCGCCGTTATCGATGTATCGCGCGACGACAAGCCACCATCAAAAGCTTTCGTCCGCAAGCGGCCGAGCTACTTTCTTTTGTCAGCGCGACAAAAGAAAGTAGCCAAAGAAAAACGCTTGTTTAAGGTCAAAAGCCACTAAGTCCAGCACCCGGCGCGGGGATGCGCCGTAAGGGGCATCCATGCCCCTACGGCGCACGCGCGCATCCATGCGCGCGCCCTCCGGGTCTGCGAAACAGTGGTCTTCGGTGAGGTGACGTCCAAGCCAAGAGCAACAGTAAGAGCAACAGCAACAGCAACAGCAACAGCCGATTCTCCAGGCGCCGACTGGGCCCAGGAGGATTCTGCCGTCCCGCAGCGATGGCCTCGACACCGCCATGCCACCCAGAGATACCGACGCCCCGTCCCCGTGGATCCGCAACGCCCCAGCCTGGGCGGCGGACCATCCAGCCGGCGCCAGGATCGGCGACAATAGCCGCATGCAAACCCGCCCCCTCGCCGACTGGCTCTCCCGCATCGAACGCATCCACCCCAAGTCCATCGACATGGGGCTCGAACGCATCCGCGAAGTCCATCGGCGCCTCGGCCTGACCCGCCCCGGTCGCGAGGTGATCACCGTCGGCGGCACCAACGGCAAGGGCTCCACGGTCGCCTTCATCGAGGCCATCGCCCGCGCCGACGGGCGCCGGGTCGGGGCCTACACGTCGCCGCACCTGCTGGCCTACAACGAGCGCATCCGCATCGACGGCGCCGATGCGGCCGATGCCGACATCGTCGCCGCGTTCGAGGCCATCGAGGCCGCGCGCGGCGAGGTCGCGCTGACCTATTTCGAATACGGCACCCTGGCCGCGCTGTGGCTGTTCGAGCGTGCCGGGCTCGACCTGGCGATCCTCGAGGTCGGCCTCGGCGGGCGCCTGGACGCGACCAACATCGTCGACGCCGACGTGGCGGTGATCACCACCGTCGATCTCGATCACCAGGACTACCTCGGCGACGACCGCGAAAGCATCGGTTTCGAGAAGGCCGGCATCGCCCGCGGCTTCAAGCCGTTGGTGCTCGGCGACGACGATCCGCCGTCGAGCGTGCTGCGCCACGCCTACCTGATCGGCGCCTCGGCGGTGCGCGCGGGCTGCGACTTCTTCTTCGCACCGGCGCCGGACGACGAGGCGAGCTGGAACTGGCGCGAGGTCGGTTTTGAGGTCGAACTGCCGCGCCCGGCGTTGAGCGCGCCGGTGCAGATGCGAAACGCCGCGGTCGCCATCGCCGCGCTGCGCGCGCTGGATACCGCGCCGAGCGATGAAGCGTTGGCGCGAGGCGTGGCGCAGGCGCGCGTGGCCGGCCGCCTGCAGCGGTTCGAACGCGGCGGCGCCGAGATATTGGTCGATGTCGGCCACAACCCGCAGGCCGCGCGCGAACTGGCCGCGTGGCTCGACGCGCAGCCGCTGCGGCCGACCCGGGCCGTGTTCGCCGCGCTCGGCGACAAGGACGCCGGCGGCGTGGTCGCGGCTCTGGGCGAGCGCATCGCGGCCTGGCACCTGGCCGGGTTGAGCGGCCCGCGCGGGGTGTCGGTGGAGGCGTTCGCCGAACGCCTGCGCGGCGGCGCGGCCGAAGCCGGGCAGCGCCATGCCAGCGTCGCCGAGGCCCTGGCCGCGGCGCGCGCGGCGGCGGGCGAGGGCGAACGCATTCTCGTGTTCGGCTCGTTCCACACCGCGGCCGAGGCCTTGCAGGCGCTCGCCGACGGGTAAGCCGTTTGCGGCGGAAGGGTCTTCAGGCCCGATGCTTTGCTGCCTGATCGCAGCGACCGGACAGGAAAGCGTCGGGCCTGAAGGCCCTCCCACAAGAAAACCTGCTCTAAAGGCTTCTTTCTGTTCCCTGCGCACAAACCCTGTGCGCCGCGTGTTTTTCTGAATGCCCGGCCGAGCCACACCGCCCGTGCCCGGTCCTTTCGCCGCCCGGGGGTATAATTCGCGCGGCACCCCGGCCAGCGAGCGACTGAGTAGCGATGGAACCTGCCCTGAAACAGCGATTGATCGGTGCGTTGGTGTTGGTCGCACTGGCGGTGATCTTCCTGCCCATGCTGATCAAGGGCCCGGCGCCCGAAAGCGGCGCCTCCGATGTTCCGCTGACCCTGCCCGACCAGCCGCAGGGCGGCCAGGGCGAAACCCGCGAGCTGCCCCTGGTGACCCCGGGCGACGCGCCGCAGGACGGCATGGTCGGGATGGAGCGTCCGCAGCCGGAGCCGGGCGCCGCCGCGCCGGCCGGCAACGGCCAGACCCTGCCGACGGTGGACACCGCCGCCGGCCGCCAGGGCATGCAGCCGGCCGCCGCCGCCGGCGGCGACTACGCCGTCAGCTTCGGCAGCTACGCCAGCGCCGGCGACGCCGACCGGGTCATCGCCGCGCTGCAGGCCGCGCGCCTGCCGGGTTACCAGGAAACCGCGGCCGGCGCCAACGGCCGTACCGTCTACCGCGTGCGGATCGGGCCGTTCGCGACCCAGGCCGACGCCGAGGCCGCGCGCCTGAACTCGACCAAGGTGCGCAACGACATCAACGCCAAGGTCGTCGTGCTCAACGCCGACGCCGCCGACCTGGCGTCCGGTCCGGCGCCGGCGCCGGCGCCGGCCAAGCCGGCCAGCACACCCGCGCCGCTCAACGACACCAAGCCGGTCAAGCCCGCGGCATTGCCGCCGGAGCCGGCCAAGCCGGTCGCGGCCAAGCCCGCCGAAGCCAAGCCCGCCAAGCCGGAACCGGCCAAGCCGGCCGACACCAAGCCGGTCGCCGCCGCCAAGCCGGTGGAGACCAAGCCGCTGGAGCCGGCCAAGCCGGTCGAGAAGCCGGCCGCCAAGCCCGAGCCGGCCAAGCCCGCCGCCGCCGGCACCGGTTTCGCCGTCCAGCTCGGCGCCTTCGGCAACGCCGAGGAAGCCAACAAGCTGCGCGACCGCGCCCGCGCGGCCGGTTTCAGCGCCTTCGTCGAACAGGTCCGCACCGACAAGGGCACGCTCAACCGCGTGCGCATCGGTCCGGTGGTCAATCGCGCCGACGCCGACAAGCTCAAGGGCCAGGTCGGGTCCAAGCTCGGCATCGGCGATGCGCTGGTCAAGCCGCATCCGTAAGGACGCGGCCGGCGCGACCGCAACCGGCTGCCAGTGAGCGGCGGCCGCAACACGCTAGGGAGTAAGGCGCAATGACGGCTCTGGACTGGGGCTTGCTGCTGATCGTGGCCTTGTCGGCGCTGCTGGGCATGGCGCGCGGGCTGATCGGCGTGGCCATGTCGCTGGCGGCCTGGCTGCTGGCCGGGCTCGGCGCGTTCCTGTTCGGCGGCGACGTCGCCCACGCGCTCGGCGACAGCGGCCTGAGCTGGGGCTCCTATGCCGCCGGCTACACGCTGTGCTTCGCCGCGATCTGGATCGGCGTGGGCATCCTCGGCTACGTGATCCGCACCGTCGCCCATTCCTACGGCCTGTCGGAGATGGACCGGTTGATGGGCCTGGGCCTGGGGACGCTGCGCGGGCTGATCTTCGCCTGCGCGCTGCTGGTGGTGCTGGGCATGACCACGCTGCCGCGCGAGCGCAGCTGGCGCGATTCGAGCCTGGCCAAGGTGCTGATGCCGGGCGCGCAGCTGATGCGCAGCGCGCTGCCGGACCCGATGGCGGCCAAGGTCGACCTGGAAGGCCGCGGCGGTTCGCTGCAGGAAACCGTGCAGACCGAGGCCGGCCAGCTGGAAAAGAACATCAAGGGCAAGATGCAGCTGCCGACCGGCGGGCTCGACAGCCTCGGCGGCGCGCTGCCGGGCGCGTTCGGCGGCCAGGGTCCCGCGCGCGGCGACCCGGCCCAGGCGCTGCCGCAGCCGCTGCCTGAACCGCAGGCCCAGCGCCGCGGCGGCGGCAGCGGCAATCCGCTGACCGACATGCTGCCCGGCGCCTTGCGCGATCTGATGCCGAAGGTGCCGTCCGGACAAGGCGCGGGCACCCGCCCGCGCGCGGGCGAAGACGGCCGGATCCAGGACGATGGCCGCCCGATCGACTCGCGCAACGACGACAAGCACGTGCAATAAGGCCCGGCGCGCAACGCTGCATCGCGCGCCGCGCCGCTGATCGATGCCGGAGGCGGCGCCATCTGTGGGCTTGCCTGTCCGGCCGTTTCGCTTCCGCCGCGGCCGTCGCCGGCGCCGCGGCACTGCAATTGCGGCCGCCACGGGCGATAATCCGCGCCGCCGCGGCAGGCGGCCCCACGACTCACCGCGTCCCCACGCGACACCACAGGCAGGACCAGCGCTATGTGCGGCATTCTCGGAATCGTCGGCAACACGGATGTCGCCGCCCAGCTCTACGACGGACTCACCGTGCTGCAGCACCGCGGCCAGGACGCGGCCGGCATCGCCACCGCCGACGGCGCGCGCCTGCGCGTGCACAAGGGCAACGGCCTGGTCAGCGACGTGTTCGACGAAGCCTCGATGCGCCTGCTCGAAGGCCGCGTCGGCATCGGCCACTGCCGCTATCCCACCGCCGGCAGCGAAGGCTCCGACGAGGCCCAGCCGTTCTACGTCAACTCGCCCTACGGGATTGCGCTGGCCCACAACGGCAATCTGATCAACACCGACACCCTGCGCCGCGAGGTGTTCGAGCAGGACCGCCGCAACATCAATACCGAGTCCGACTCGGAAGTGCTGCTCAACGTGTTCGCGCACGAGCTCGACCGCCAGCGCGCGCTGACCCCGGAGGCCGCGTTCGCCGCGATCGAGGGCGTGCACCGCCGCTGCGTCGGCGGTTACGCCGTGGTCGCCACCGTGCTCGGCCTGGGCCTGGTCGCGTTCCGCGACCCGCACGGCATCCGCCCGCTGGTGCTGGGCAAGCGCCGCATCGGCAATCAGGACGAATACGCCGTCGCCTCCGAATCGGTGGCGCTGGACCTGCTCGGCTTCGAGCGCGTGCGCGACGTGCGCCCGGGCGAAGGCATCGTGGTCACCGCGCGCGGCGAGCTGTTCTCGCGCCAGTGCGCCGAGGTGCGCAAGCACACGCCGTGCATCTTCGAATACGTCTACTTCGCCCGTCCCGACTCGATGATGGACGACGTCTCGGTGCACAAGGCGCGCATGCGCATGGGCCAGACGCTCGGCGAGAAGATCCTGCGCCTGCGCCCGGACCACGACATCGACGTGGTCATCCCGATTCCCGACACCTCGCGCGACTCGGCCCTGGAAATCGCCAACACCCTCGGCGTGAAGTACCGCGAAGGCTTCATCAAGAACCGCTACGTCGGCCGCACCTTCATCATGCCGGGGCAGGGCGAGCGGGCGAAGTCGGTGCGGCGCAAGCTCAACCCGATCCCGCTGGAGTTCCGCAACCGCGTGGTGCTGCTGGTCGACGACTCGATCGTGCGCGGCACCACCTCGCGCCAGATCGTGCAGATGGCGCGCGACGCCGGCGCGCGCAAGGTCTACCTGGCCTCCGCCGCGCCGGCGGTGCGCCATCCGAACATCTACGGCATCGACATGCCGTCGGCCGAGGAACTGGTCGCGCACGGCCGCAGCGACGAGCAGGTGCAGGAACTGCTGGGTTGCGACTGGTTGATCTACCAGGACCTCGACGCGCTGGAGCAGGCGGTGTCCGGGCCCAAGCACCGCATCGACCACTTCGATTCGTCGTGCTTCAACGGCGAATACGTGACCGGCGTGGAGCCGGGGTATTTCGAGCGCATCCAGCAGATGCGTTCGGACGACGCCAAGAAGACCCGCCGCGCTTCGTGAGCACGGCGGCGGTGCCGGGGCGGTGGGTTTTCGCTGCCGCTCCTGCTTCCGCTGCGGAGCCCGGTTTGTGCGTCTCTCCCAATCCGTCATTCCTGCGAAAGCCGGAACCCATTTTTGCCGTTGCTGTTGATGCTTTCGCCCGCACCGCACGAGCAAAATCGAAATGGGTTCCGGCTTTCGCCGGAATGACGGTGTCGGCAAGACGGGGGTTGCGAAAGATGCGCGATGATCGCGCTACCCGCATCGCCGCCCTCCGTTCGCTCCTATCGCCGCCGCCCGCATGACCGCCATTCCCGCCACCTTGTTCGACGCCGCCCGTGCCTGCCTCGACGCCGCCACGCCCGAAGCCAAAGTCGAACTGACCTTCGCCTGCGCCAGCGCGTTCGCGCGCGGCGAGCTGGCGACGCCGGACGACGCGCCGCCGCCCGAGCCGATCCGGATGCCCGGACGGCCGGCGAAACCCGCGCTGGTGCATCCGCGCGAACTGCCCAAGCGCGGCTTCGGCACCGCCGAGGGCCGCGCCGCCTTCGTCCACGCCATCGCCCACATCGAATTCAACGCCATCGACCTGGGCTGGGACGCGGTCTACCGCTTCCGCGGCCTGCCGGCGCAGTTCTACGCCGACTGGGTCGGGGTGGCCAACGACGAGGCGCGCCACTTCCAGCTGCTGCGCGACCGCCTGCGCGAGCTGGGCTACGACTACGGCGATTTCGACGCCCACAACGGCCTGTGGGAGATGGCCGAGAAGACCGCGCACGACGGCCTGGCGCGCATGGCCCTGGTGCCGCGGGTGCTGGAGGCGCGCGGCCTGGACGTGACCCCGGGCATGATCGTCAAGCTGCGCTCGATCGGCGACGAAGCCACCGTCGCGATCCTGGACACCATCCTGCGCGAGGAAGTCGGCCACGTCGCCGCCGGCTCGCGCTGGTTCCGCTGGTACTGCGCGCGCGCCGGCGTCGATCCGAACCCGCGTTTCCGCGAACTGCTGGCCGAGTACGCGCGCGCCGTGCTGTACGGCCCGTTCAATTTCGATGCGCGCAGCGCCGCCGGTTTCGACGACGAAGAACTGCGCATGCTGGAAGCCTTCGCCAACACGCGCGACTGAGCCGACCGGCGCTGAACGCTTTTGCAGGACGGACTTCAGTCCCGACGCATTCGGCTTTTGTGGGAGGGACTTCAGTCCCGATGCTTTTCGGCCAGATCGCCGCGCACCGAGCCAAACGCATCGGGACTGAAGTCCCTCCCACAAAAAAACACACCTGCGCGCGTTCGCTGCGCCGCATCACCCCGCCACCCGCGCGCGCAAAGCGCGGCCGTGGCGGATATGCCATGGTCGCCGTTCCACAGACAGGGAAGGGGAGACTGTGAGAACGACGATTCCGCTGTTCGCCGCATCGCTGCTGGCCTGCGCGACGTTGCACGCGCACGCCGCCGGCCCCGGCGCGGACGACTACGCCCGCGCCGAGAAAGTGCTCGATTACAACCTCAAGGGCAAGGTGCGCAACGCCAAGGTCGATCCGAACTGGCTCGCCGACGGCCGCTTCTGGTACCGCCGCGACGGCGCCGCGGGCGCCGAGTACGTGTTGGTCGATCCGGCCGGGCGCAGCCGCGCGCCCTTGTTCGATCCGGCGCGCCTGCGCCAGGCGCTGGCCGCGGTCGCGGCGGACGCCGACCCGGCGCCGCGCTCGGTGTGGATCGAAGATGGCGCGCTGCGCGGCCGTTTCGCCGCCGGCGCGGTCGCGCTGTCGTGCGACCTGTCGGCCTACCGCTGCGAGAAATCCGCGTTGGCCGTGGCCGATCCGCTGTGGCTGGCCTCGCCCGACGGTACCCGCGCGCTGCTGGTGCGCGAGCACAACCTGTGGCTGCGCGACCTGCGCAGCGGCGCCGAACGCCAGCTCACCCGCGACGGCGAGGAGCATTACGGCTACGGCGTGCTGCCCGACTTCGCCCTGCACGCAGTGCCGCGACAGCAGGGCAAATGGAAATCGCCGCCGATGACGGTGAGCTGGTCGCCCGACGGCAAGCGGGTGTTCGGCACCCGCTACGACGAGCGCAAGGTCCAGCCGTACCCGATGGTGGCGATGGCGCCCGAGGACGGCTGGAAGCCCAAGGTCTACGACATCCGCCTGGGCCTGCTCGGCGAGGCCGAGACCGCGCGCGACGAGTGGTATTCGATCGATGTCGATGCCGGCAAGGTCCGCCGCATCGCCATCCCCGAGGGCTGGAACCACGCGATCGAATCCGACTTGCTGGGTTGGTCGGCCGACGGCCGCCGCGCCTATGCGCCGATCGCGCGCTACGACCGCCCGGCGCGCATGCAGCTGACCGAGATCGAGCTCGACAGCGGCAAGACCCGCGCGTTGCTGGAAGAGCGTTCCGACACCCGCATCCAGCTCAACGACTTCCTCTACAGCCGCCCGGCGGTGGCGGTGCTGGGCGCGCGCGATCAGATCGTGTGGTTCTCCGAACGCGACGGCTGGGGCCATCTCTACCTCTACGACCTGCGCGACGGCCGATTGATCCGGCAGATCACCTCAGGCAAGTGGCTGGTGCGCGACGTCATCGGCGTCGACGAAGCGCGCGGCGAAGTGTTCTTCACCGCCGGCGGGCGCGAGCCCGGCGATCCCTACCAGCGCCGGCTGTACCGGGTGTCGCTCGACGGCGGCGAGCCGACCTTGCTGACGCCCGAAGCGGCCGACCACGCCATCGAGGCCGGCGCCAGCGCGATCCTCGGCGGCCCGCCGAACGACCAGCTCTCGCCCGACCGCGCTTACGTCGTCGACAGCTATTCCACCCTCGACGCCGCGCCGCGCACCGTGCTGCGCTCCACCCGCGACGGCGCGATCGCGCTGGAACTCGAACGCGCCGACGACAGCGCCGTGCGCGCCGCCGGCTGGGTGCCGCCGCAACGGCTCAAGTTCACCGCCGCCGACGGCCGCAGCGAGATCTGGGCCACGGCGTACTTCCCGCCGGATTACTCGCAGGAGAAGGCCCGGCCCAAGCAGTATCCGGTGATCGACGCGTACTACGGCGGCCCGCAGATCAACAACGCGCCGGTCGGTTTCGTCGATGCCACCGCGACCACCAACCCGATCTCGCGCTCGGCGCTGGCGCGGCTGGGCTTCGTGACGATCACCATCGACGCGCGTGGCACGCCGGGACGTTCGCAGGCGTTCCACGACGTCAGCTTCGGCGATTTCGCCGATCCGCAGATCGACGACCATGTCGCGGCGATCAAGCAATTGGCCGAACGCTTCCCCGGCATCGACACCGGCCGCGTCGGCGTCTACGGCCACTCCTTCGGCGGCTACACCTCGACCCGGGCGATGCTGTACCGGCCGGATTTCTACAAAGTCGCGGTGTCCTCGGCCGGCCCGCACAACTACCAGGGCATGTACGGCGGCGGCGTCAACGGCCTGGAGCGCCTGCTTGGGGGGCCGCCGGACTACGGCAATGGCCGCCACGTCCAGCCCACGCCCGGCGCGATACCGGAAAACTACCGCAAGCTCGACAACGCAGCCCTGGCCGACAAGCTGCAAGGCAAGCTGATGCTGGTGCTCGGCGATCTCGACGAGAACGCGCTACCGGCGGTGACCCTGCAGTTCTCCGCGGCGCTGATCCGCGCCAACAAGGACTTCGACCTGCTGTACCTGCCGAACCAGAACCACGAACTGTTCCGCAACGACGCGTATTACACGCGGCGGATGTGGGATTACTTCGTCGAGCATCTGGGCGGGACCAAGCCGCCGGTCGGATACAAGCTGGCGCCGCCGTCGGGCAAGCCGACCGGGCAGGTGTTCTGAAGCGGGGTTCCCCGCAGGGGCGGTAGTCCGACGAGTCCCCGCGCCGCCGCTGTGGCGCGGCGCGGGGCGGTTTCGGCGATACTGGCCGCGCTTCGGCAAGCACGTTGCGATGAGGACGGGGATGCAAGGATGAGATACCGAGCGCTGCCGCGCGCGCAGGCGATCGCCTTGGCGGGTTACCTGCGCCATGTCGATCTGTCCCTGCATCGAGCTACCTGGATATCCCGCGGCGAGGTCGCGCAGTACTTCGTCGAACGCAGCGCCGGGCTGGCGCAGGTGATCGATCATCTGGCCGCGATGCCGCAGGTACCGGCGGCGCAGCCGTTGTCGCGTTGGGCGCGCACGGCGCTGCGCCTGTGCAACTGCGTGCGACTGAATCCGTTGGTCGACTATTCACTGCTGGCGCGTGCGCACGCCGCCCTGCGCGATATCGCCGATTACCTCGACGAAGCTGCCGCGCCGACCGACGGGCGCATCTATCCGCTGAGCTACCAACTGCGCCTGGCGTGCTTCGAGCTGTACGACGTGCTTTGCCGTTCCGACCTCGATCGCTGCGGCATGCCGGAGCATCTGCACCAGAACCCGATCCTCGACCACAGGGTCCGGCCGATGCGCTCGATCATTGGCGAGGGGTGGCCCGGTTGAACGCAGGGCAAAGCACGGCGGATAGCATGCCCGCCGGCGACGGGCGACGGGCGATGAACGAAGAGGCGGCCCGGCGCCGCGCGAGGCGGGCAAGGGCATGAACGAGCATTCGCTGAGTTTCCCCGAGGATTACGCGGCCGACGCGCCGATCTGGGAGTCCAAGGGCTTCTACTGCGAGGCGTGCCTGCTGGCCGGCGGCCGCAGCTATCGCTTGTTCTTCTACGAGCCGGTGCGATTGGCGCAGGACATCGCCGCGGATCTCGGCCAGTGCGGCGCGTTCTTCGAGCCGAACCTGGTCGTGGTCGCCGCGGTGAACCGCGAGCACATGGAACGGGCCGCGCGCTGGCTGGTCGAGACCCGGCAATTGACGGCGTTGAAGCCCGAGGCCGATGCGCCCTGACCGCGGCCGGCGCGGCGCGTCGCCGGTTGTCCGGCACGACGCGATAGACACCGTCATTCCGTCCGGCGGAGCGTGAAGCCGTCGGTGCGCGCAATGACGTGGCGCGCACAAGTTGCGCACCGATTCCATCAAATGACGCCGATCTGAAATACCCCTTTCACACGTACCGAACAGACTTCCGGCCGTCGCTCCCCGCCGCCCGGAGCGAATGACGCGAGGGATCGCGCCAGTGGCGGTCCCCCATAAAAATCGGAAGTCTCATGACGACGAAGACGACGCTCCTCGCCGCCTCGATCCTGCTGTGCCTGTATGCCGGCGCCACGTTCGCCGCCGAAGCGCCCGCGGCCGATGCCGCGCCCGCCGCCGACACCGGCCGCGACGCCACCACCCTCGATGCGGTCTCGGTGGTCGGCACCGGCCAGACCCGCCAGGTGCAGGCGCTGGGCCGCGCCGAGTTGCAGCGCGAAGCCGCCGGCACCAACCCGCTCAAGGTGATGGCCAAGCTGCCGGGCGTGCACTTCCAGAGCTCCGATCCGTGGGGCAACTACGAGTGGTCGAGCAAGCTCAGCATCCGCGGCTTCTCGCAGCAGCAGCTCGGCTTCACCCTCGACGGCGTGCCGCTCGGCGACATGAGCTACGGCAACCACAACGGCCTGCACATCGGCCGCGCGATCTCCTCGGAGAACCTGTCCGGCGCCGAACTCTCGCAAGGCTCGGGCGCGATCGACACCGCGTCCTCGGGCAACCTCGGCGGCACCCTGCGCTTCTTCAGCGCCGATCCTTCGTCCGAGTTCGGCGTGCGCCTGGCCCAGACCCTGGGCAGCGATTCCACCAGCCGTAGCTTCGTGCGCATGGACACCGGCGACCACAACGGTTTCAGCGCGTATCTCAGCGGCGTGTTCCACACCACCGACAAATGGAAGGGCGACGGCCCGCAGCGCGGCTCGCAGTTCAACGGCAAGTTCGTCTACGCCGGCGAAGACTTCAAGATCACCGGTTTCGCCGATTCCTCGCGCCGCCGCGAGACCGACTACGCCGACCTGTCGCTGGAATCGGCCCAGCGCCTGGGCATGGACTGGGACAACTACGCCAAGGACTGGCAGCGCGCGATCGACGCGGCCGGCGGGATCTTCCGCGGCGGCGTGACCAGCGTGGACGATGCGTACTACATCGCCCGCGGCGTGCGCGACGACGATCTGGTCTACCTCAGCGCCGAGTGGAACGCCACGCCCGACCTGACCCTGGCGGCGACCGCCTACTACCACACCAACGAAGGCCAGGGCCATTGGGCCACGCCGTACTCGACCTCGCCGACGGTGCCGCTGCGCATGCGCACCACCGAGTACGACATCGAGCGCACCGGCATCATGCCGAGCCTGAGCTGGCAGCTCGGCAACCACCGCCTGCAAGCCGGCCTGTGGCTGGAGAAGAACGACCACGGCGTGCAGCGCAACTTCTACGACCTCAAGCGGACCGAGCCGCCGAACGACGTCTTCTTCTACCGCAACCCGTCCGAGCGCGTGTTCCGCCAGCGCTTCGACACCGACACGCGCATGTACTACGTGCTCGACCACATGGAGTTCGCCGACGGCCGCCTGGCCGTGGACGCGGGCTTCAAGGGCCTGCGCGTGGAGACCGACGGCAAGACCCTGATCGGCGGCGCCAGCCGCGCCAGCGGCAAGCTGGTGTCGGAAGACAACTTCCTGCCGCAGATCGGCGCGCGCTGGCAGCTCGGCGAGCACGAAGAGATCTTCGGTTCGTATAGCGAAAACCTGTCGGCGTTCCGCACCGGCGTCAACGGCCCGCACTCGACCTCGCAGGCGGCGTTCGACGCGGCCGTGGCCACGCTGGAGCCGGAAACCTCCAAGACTTTCGAAGCCGGCCTGCGCACCAGCCGCGAGCAGATCGAGGCCTCGGTGGCGGTGTACCGGGTCAACTTCGAGAACCGCCTGCTGGCGATCGCGCGTTGCGCCGGCATCGTCGGCTGCGCGTCGAGCTTCGCCAACGTCGGCGACGTGGACAGCCGCGGCGCCGAAGTCACGGTGTTGTGGAAGCCGGTCGCCGGGCTGAGCTGGTACCACTCGCTGGCGTTCAACGATTCGCAGTACGAATCCGACTACCTCGACGGCACCACCCTGGTGCGGACCAAGGGCAAGCAGGTCGTGGACGCGCCCAAGCGCCTGTACGCGACCGAGCTGCGCTGGGAACGCGACGGCCTGGCCTTGCAACTGGGCGCCAAGTACACCGACAAGCGTTACCTGACCTACCTCAACGACTCCAAGGTCGACGGGTTCTGGGTGGTGGACGCGGCCGCGTCGTACGAATGGAAGGAACTGTCGTGGGCGGACGCGTTCAAGCTGCAGTTGAACGCGACCAACCTGTTCGACAAGGAGTACTTCGGCAGCATCGGCACCAACGGCTTCGTGGCGTCGGACCCGAAGGGCCTGAACTACACGCTGCAGTCGGGCGCGCCGCGGCAGGTGTTCGTGACGGCGGAAGTGCGGTTCTGATCTAAGCCGCCTGCGCCTGAGAGGGCGGCGGACAAGCGAACGCCCGCGCAATCGCGGGCGTTCGTTTTTGTGGCGTAGCGACTGTAGGAGCGGCGCGAGCCGCGACCGCGACACCGCAGATACGACGCGACCTGCCGCACCGCGGTCGCGGCTTGCGCCGCTCTTACAGGTAGGCCATGCGGGATTAGTCGAGGGCTTGCAGGCGCAGGCCGTCGCGGTCGACGCGCAGCACCGAGCCTTGTTCGTACCAGTCGCCGAGCACCACGCGCTTGCAGGCGCGGCCGCCGGCGTCGAAGTCGTGGATCGCCGGCCGGTGGGTGTGGCCGTGGATCATCGTGTCCACGCCGTAGCGCACGAAAGTTTCTTCGACCGTGGCCGGGGCGACGTCGGTGATGGTTTCCATGCGTCCGTCGTCCTTGAGCCCGGCCTGGTGCGCCTTGCTCGCCGCGCGCGCCTGCTGGGCGAACGCCAGGCGCGCGGCCAGCGGCTGGGCCAGGAACTGCGCCTGCCAGCGCGGGTGGCGGGTCTGGGCGCGGAACTGCTGGTAGGCGACATCGTCGGTGCACAGCAGGTCGCCGTGGCCGATCAGCACCGGCCGGCCGTACAGCACGATCACCGCCGGGTCGGGCAGGATGCGCATGCCGGCGCGGTCGGCGTAGTCGCGGCCGAGCAGGAAATCGCGGTTGCCGCGGATGAAGAACACCGGCACGCCCGAATCGGCCAGCGCCTGGAGCTCGGCGGCGACGAAGGCGCCGGTCTCGGCCGGGTCGTCGTCGCCGACCCAGGCCTCGAACAGGTCGCCGAGGATGTACAGCGCGTCGGCGCCGCGGGCCTCGTCGCGGACGAAACGGCCGAACAGCTCGGTGATCCGCGGGCGTTCGGCGTCCAGGTGCAGGTCGGAGATGAAGAGCGTGGTCATGCGGCTAGTTTAGGGCGTTTCGCGCGGTGGGGCGGCGGGTGGGTGGGGGCTGGGGATCAGCTGAAGAGCGGGACGGCGGACAGGCTGGAGGGCTGACGAATCGGCGACGCTAGCCCCCACATCCCGTCATTCCGGCGAAAGCCGGGATCCATTTTGATCTTGGCTTCGCCCGGCGATAGCCGGCCGGTTCTGCGGGCAAACCCGAAGCAAGATCGAAATGGATCCCGGCTTTCGCCGGAATGACGGTGAAGGCGCCGGGACAGGGCCGAGCTGAAGCCCCCAACCGCCCCCGCAAAACCCCTGGCCCCCGCATCCGTTAAAATCCCCGGTCTCCCTCCGATCCACCCGAGCCCGCGCATGACCCGCACCCGCTTCGCCCCCAGTCCCACCGGCTACCTGCACATCGGCGGCGCCCGCACCGCCCTGTATTGCTGGCTGGAAGCGCGCCGCGCGGGCGGGCAGTTCGTCCTGCGGATCGAGGACACCGACCGCGAGCGCAGCACCCAGGCGGCGATTGACGCGATCCTGGAGGCGATGGACTGGCTCGGCCTGGGCTACGACGAAGGCCCGATCTACCAGACCCAGCGTCTGGCGCGTTACCGCGAGGTCGCCGAGCAGATGGTCGCCGCCGGCACCGCGTACTACGCCTACGAGACCCGCGACGAGCTCGAAGCCGCGCGCAACGCCGCGCTCGCGGCCAAGGAGAAGCCGCGCTACAACGGCGCCTATCGCGAGCGCAACGAGCCGTATCGCGACGATCCGAACCGGGTCATCCGCTTCAAGAACCCGCTCGACGGCACGGTGGTGTTCGAAGACAAGGTCAAGGGCCGGATCGAGATCGCCAACAGCGAACTCGACGACCTGGTGATCTTCCGCGCCGACGGCTACCCGACCTACAACTTCGCGGTGGTGGTCGACGACCTCGACATGGGCATCACCGATGTCGTGCGCGGCGACGACCACGTCAACAACACGCCGCGCCAGATCAACATCTACAAGGCGCTCGGCGCGCCGGTGCCGCATTTCTCGCACCTGCCGATGATCCTCGACGAGAACGGCGCCAAGCTGTCCAAGCGCACCGGCGCGGCCGACGTCATGCAGTACCGCGACGCCGGCTACCTGCCGCACGCGCTGCTGAACTACCTGGTGCGGCTGGGCTGGTCGCACGGCGACCAGGAGATCTTCTCGATCGAGGAGATGACCCGCCTGTTCCAGCTCGCCGACGTCAACTCCAGCGCCTCGCGCCTGGACGCGGCCAAGCTCGGCTGGATGAACCAGCAGTACCTCAAGAACGACGATCCGGCCGCGGTCGCGCCGCACCTGGAATGGCACCTGCGCCAGCAGGGCTACGATCTCGCCGCCGGCCCGGCGCCGGCCGACGTAGTGATCGCGCTGCGCGACCGCGTGCAGACGCTGAAGGACATGGCCGAGCGCGCCGCGGTCTGGTATCGCCCGCTGCAGCAGTACGACGACGCGGCCGTGGCCAAGCACCTCAACGCGGCCGCGCAGGCCCCGCTGAGCGAAGCGCGCGCGCGCCTGGCGGCGCTGCCGGCGTGGACCGCCGACGCGGTCGGCGCGGCCCTGCACGAGACCGCCGAGGCCCTGGGCATCGGCATGGGCAAGGTCGCCCAGCCGCTGCGCGTGGCCATCACCGGCACCCAGGTCAGCCCCGACATCTCGCACACGGTCTACCTGGCCGGCCAGGCCCAGGCCTTGCAACGCATCGACGCCGCCCTTACTAAGATTCCGGCATAACCCATCCAGCGAAGGCCGCCGCGCCGCCACCGGGAGCCCGCCATGAACGCCGACACCGCTTGCACCGATCCCCACCACCACGTCCACGACGGCGACGCCTTCGTGCACGAGGTCGAGCGGGCCTGCGAGCAGCGCGGGCTGCGGCTCACGCCGATCCGCGCCCACGCGCTGCGGCTGATCGCCGACGCCGGCCGGCCGATGAAGGCCTACGACCTGCTCGATCAGATGAAGGCCACCCACGACGCCGCGGCGCCGCCGACGATCTACCGCGCGCTGGATTTCCTGCTCGAACACGGCTTCATCCACAAGCTGGCGTCGATCAACGCCTTCGTCGGCTGCCATCACCCGGGCGGCGCCCAGCACGCGGTGCCGTTCCTGATCTGCGACAGCTGCCAATCGGCGACCGAACTGGAAGACGAGCGCATCGTCGACCTGCTCGAAGCCCGCGCCCGCGCGCTCGGCTTCGTGCCGCAGGCGCAGACCCTGGAAGTGCACGGCATGTGCGCCGATTGCGTTACCGCGAAAGCCGCCAAGGCCTGATCGCACCAACCCCGAAGCCCCTGTAGGAGCGGCGCGAGCCGCGACCGCGACACAGCGCCAACGACGAACCCGGCCCGCGAGCGGGAAGCCCGCGGGCGCAGCCGCGATCGTGCGGCTGCGCAAAGACGTCGCCATCGCCGCGAAGCCCCCTGTAGGAGCGGCGCAAGCCGCGACCGCGAATCCGCAGCGACGACGACTCTCCCTGCAAGCCTGTCGCTGGCGGCCGTTTTCGTCGTGGTTGCGGATTCGCGGTCGCGGCTTGCGCCGCTCCTACAGGTAGATAGCGCGCCCTGCGCTCAGGCCTTGGCCGGCAGCAACCCGGGCGCGGTCGGCTTGGCCTCGCGGATCGGCAGATTCGCCGCCGCCGCCAGCAGCGCCAGCACGATGTCGGCGTACCACATCCAGGTGTAGTCGCCGAACTTCGCCATCGCCAGGCCGCCGAGCCAGGCGCCGAAGAAGCCGCCGATCTGGTGCGAGAGCAGGGTCAGTCCGAACAGCGTGCCCAGGTAGCGCGGGCCGAACAGCTTGCCGACCAGGCCCGCGGTCGGCGGCACCGTCGCCAGCCAGGTCACGCCGAGGCCGGCGGCGAACAGGTAGAAGGTCAGCGGCGTCGGCGGCGAAAGCAGATAGATCGCGATCAAGGCCGCGCGGCTGGCGTACATGCCGGCCAGCAGGTACTTCATTCGCCAGCGTTGGCCGAGCCAGCCGGCTGCGAGGCTGCCGGCGACGTTGAACAGGCCGATCAGCCCCAGCGCCATCGCCGAGACGTTGTCCGACAGCCCGCACAGCGCGATTTCGCCGGGCAGGTGGGTGACCAGGAAGGCGATGTGGAAGCCGCAGGTGAAGAAGCCGACGTGCAGCATCCAGTAGCTCGGATTGCGCAAGGCGATGCGCAGCTGTTCGCGCAGGCCGATACCGTCCGCCGCGGCGCTCGCGGCGGCGGCCGCCGCCGCGGTCTCGCGCCGGCGCCGCAGCGGCCAGGCCAGCGGCAACGTCGCCATCGCGGCCACGGCCAGGGTCCACATCGCCGCCATCCAGCCGGCCGCGGCGATGACCGCCTGCACCAGCGGCGCGAACAGGAACTGGCCCATCGAGCCGCCGGCGTTGATCACGCCCGCGGCCATCGAGCGCTTCTCGGCCGGAATGCGCTGCGCGGTCGCGCCGATCAGGATCGAGAAACTGCCCGCGCCCGCGCCGGCCGCGCCGAGCACGCCGAGGGTCACCATCAGCCCCCATTGCGAAGACACCAGCGGCGTCAGCGCCATGCCGGCGACCAGCAGCAGGCCGCCGAACACCAGCACCCGGCCGGGGCCGCGCTGGTCGGCGAGGGCGCCGAACAACGGCTGCACCGCGCCCCACACGAACTGGCCGATGGCCAGGGCGAAACTGATCTCGGCGATGCCCAGGCCGGTGCTTTGGCCGATCGGTTTGATCAGCAACCCCTGCGACTGGCGGATGCCCATGGTGATCAGCAGCATGGCGGTGGCGGCGAGCAGCAGCGGCCAGTAGGACGCGGGCTTGGCGGGCGCCGGAGGCGGCGTGGAGGTCATGGCGGGCTCGGGTGGGAGGGCCTTCAGGCCCGGTGCTGTTCGTGCAGGGCGGCTGCGATCCGCTGTTGTGGGAGGGCTTTCAGGCCCGATGTTGTCGGTACAGGGCGGCTGCGATCCGCTGTGGTGGGAGAGCCTTCAGACGCGATGTTGTCGGTACAGGGCGGCTGCGATCCGCTGTTGTGGGAGGGCTTTCAGACGCGATGTTGTCGGTGCAGGACGGCTGCGATCCGCTGTTGTGGGAGGGCCTTCAGGCCCGACGCTTTTCGCTCAGGTCGGGACGAAAAGCGTCGGGCCTGAAGGCCTTCCCACAAAGGCAGTTCCACGGCGGGCGCGGCAATCGCGCAACCTGCGGCGGTCACGGCGCTTCGCCCTGCAACTGCGCGATCGCCCGATCCAGTTGCGCATGCAGCGCGGCGATCCCGTCCGCGCCGAGCCCTTGGTCGATTTCGTCCTGCGCCCGCCGCCACAGCGGCATCGCCCGCTCGACCGCCGCGCGGCCGGCCGCGGTGACCCGCAGCAGCCGTTGCCGCGCGTCCTCGCCCTGCGCCGATTCGATCCAGCCCGCCGCCGCCAGCGGCTTGAGGTCGCGGCTCAGCGTGCTGCGGTCCATGCCCAGCTCGTGGGCGATCTCGCCCAGCGGCCGGCCGCGGCCGCCGGTGCGGCGCAGGATCGAGTACTGGTTGAGGTTGAGCCCGGCCGGCGCCAGCGCCTGGTCGTAGCGCTGGCTCATCAGCCGCGAGAGTTTGCGCATGCGGAAGCAGGTGCAGACGCTGGCCGTGGGGGCAGGAGAAGGGGCGATCGGCGGTGAGGTCATTGTGTGTATATACACCTATTTCGCCCGCAACGGCAAACGCCGGCGCAGGCCGGCGTTCGCGAGATCGCAGCGAAGGCGCGACGCCGGCCGGGACCGGCGCCGCCTCGCGAATGCCGCCCGCCTGCGCGGCGGGCGGCCGCGCGCTCAGAAGAACATGCGCACGCCGAAGGCGACCCCGCGCCCCGGCAGCGGCGCCACGTCCTTGAGGAAGGAGGTGTGGGCGCGCGCTTCCTTGTCGAGCAGGTTGCTGCCGTCGAGGAACACTTCCCAGGCGTTGCCGGCTGGGGTGTCGGCGTGCCAGGCCACGTGCGCGTCGACCAGGGTGTAACCCGGGGTCTGCGTCTCGTGTTCGGCGACCCGGTCCTGGCGCGCGTAGCGCACCGCGCCCAGCGAGGCGCGCCACGGCCCGCGGTCCCAGCGCAGCTCGCCGCCCACGCGCCACGGCGCGATCCGCGGCAGGTTGCCGCCCTGGGCGATGTCGGCGGTGTAGTCGTGCGTGTGGTCGCCGTGCGCCACCGAGAAATCGACTTCGCGCGAGCCGCTGCCGGCGAGCTTGCCGCGGACCACGTCGCCGAACACGCGCAGGCCCCAGGCGCCGGAGTCGTTGTCGAGGAAGGTCCAGTCGGCTTCGGCCTCGGCGCCGTTGAAACGCGCGTCGCCCTGGGTCCACAGGCGCACCGGGCCGTCGTGCTCTTCCACGCCGGTGTCGGCCAGGTAGATGAAGTCGTTGTAGCGCACGTGGTACAGCGAGGCGCTGAGCTTGAGCGGGCCGTTGTGCCAGTGCAGGCCGATCTCGGCGCGGTTGGCGGTCTCTTCCTTCAGGCGCGCGTCGCCGAGCTCGACGCTGGCGGTGGCGACGTGGGTGCCGTTGGAATACAGCTCCTCCGCGGTCGGCGAGCGTTGCGCGCGGTCCAGGCCGAAGGACAGGTGGAAGGCGTCGCTGAGGTTCCAGCGCGCCGACGCCGACAGGCTGGTGGTGTCGAAATCGCGATCCGGGCCGCTCGCGCCCTCGGCCAGTTCGATCTTGTTGCGGTCGTGGCGCGCGCCGAGTTCGAGCTTGACCGGGCCGAACTCGCGCTCGCCGATCCAGAACAAGCCGGCATCGCGCGACTGCGACGGCGGCACGAACGCCTCGTCGCCGACGGCGCGGAAATCGCGCTTGCCGAACTGCAGGCCGAACGCGCCGCTCCAGCCGGCCCAGGGCTTGTGCACCAGTTCCACCCGGCCCTCGGTGCTGGTGTTGTCGAACACCGTGCCCGGCACGGCGCCGTCGTATTCGGTGTGGGTGTATTCGGTGCGGGCCAGCTTGACCCGCAGCGAGGCGAACGGGCCGAGGTCGTTGAGGCCGCCGCGCACTTCGGTGCGGCGCTGGTCCATTTCGATGTGGACCGGGCCTTCCTCGCCTTCCTCTTCGCCGCCGTGGTCGTGGCCGTCGTCGTCGCCGTGTTCGTGCGAATGGCCGGGCACGCCGTAGCGGGTGTTGAACAGGCTGTAGCTGGCGCCGAGGAAGCCGCGATCGCCGACCCAGGAAATGCCGAGCGAGCCGGCGTCGGTGCGCACCGCGCTGTTGCCCAGCACGCCCTTTTCGGCCGGATCCGGGGTTTCGCCCTCGGCGGCCATGCGCGCGCGGCTTTCGGCGTAGCCGGGGATGTCGTAGTCGCCGGTTTCGCGGTGCAGGGCGTCGAAATGGAAGACCACGTGGCCCGAGGCCGAGGTGCCGTCCAGGCGCACCATGCCGGTCTTCTCGTCGCTGACGGTGTTGCCGCGCAGCTCGGCGCGGCCCTGCAGCGGCTGTTCGGTGGCCTTCTCGGGAATGCGCCCGTCGACGACGTTGACCGCGCCGCCGATCGCGCCGCTGCCGTAGAGCAGGGTGGCCGGGCCCTTGAGCACTTCGATCTGGTCGGCCAGGAACGGCTCGATGGTCACCGCGTGGTCGACGCTGACGGTGGACACGTCGCCCGAACCCAGGCCGTCGCTGAGCACCTGCACGCGCGCGCCGTCGAAACCGCGCACGATCGGCCGGCCGACGCCGGGGCCGAAATAGGAGGTCTGCACGCCCGGCAGCTTGGACACGGTCTCGCCGAGCGAGTTGGCCTTGGCCCGGTCCAGGCCTTCGCCGGCCAGCACTTCCACCGGCCGGGTCAGTTCCTCGGCGGTGCCGGGCAGCGGCGTCGCCTTGACCTCGACCGCGGACAGGTCCTTGGGGGAATGGCGATCGCCGTCGGCGTGGGCCGCGTCTTGCGCCTGCGCGATCAGCGGCAGGGCCAGGTTGAGCGAGAGGACGAGCGGCAGCAGCCGGGGCAGGGAACGCTTCGACATGGGTTTCAGCTACAGTATTGGAGGAGGCGGCGGTAATGTTATACTATAACGACAGCAGGTCCTCCCCCAGAAGTCATCATTAAAATTCTTTAACCTGTCGCCTCGCCGCGACCGGTTGATCGCCCCGCTAATGTCCGATTCGCCATCCCGCAGTCTGATCGACCGTATCGGTGCCCTCGGTTCGCTGTTGTGCGCCGTGCATTGCGCGCTGTTGCCGCTGGCGATCGCGCTGATCCCCTCGCTCGGCCTGGTCAGCCTGGCCAGCGACCGGTTCGAGCTCGCCTTCGTCGCCTTCGCCACCGTGCTGGGCGCCTTCAGCCTGATCTGGGGCTATCGCCGGCACCACGCCGTGCGCGCCCTGTGGCTGCTGGTGCCGGGGCTGGCCCTGCTCTGGGTCGGCGTGCTGTACGCGCCGCTGCATCATTCGGTGGTCCCGCACGCGATCGCCATGACCATCGGCGGCGCCCTGGTCGGCCTGGCCCACCTCGCCAACCTGCGCCTCAACCACGGCCACATCCACAGCGCCAGCTGCGCTCACTGAGCCGGCCCGCACCGGCCGCGCCCTTGTACCGCCATCCGGGCCGCCGCAGGCCCGCCGAACCCGTGTTCCAGGCGCTTGTGCTAGGCTTCGCAGCCTCGCGCGCGAGCCTTTCGCGCGGATCCCGGGCATCGCGATCCCGGCCGCGGCGTTCGCGGCTTGCGCGAGCCATCATTTCGAAACACCGTACATCACGATTACAGGAGCACGACCATGGGTAAGGGCGACCGCAAGACCGCCAAGGGCAAGCGCTACAACTCCAGCTACGGCAACGCCCGCAAGGCCGTGACCAAGGCCACCGGCAGCGCCGCCGCGCCGGCCGCCAAGAAGACCGCCAAGACCGCCGTCGCCAAGGCGCCGGCGAAGAAGGTCGTGGCCAAGAAGGCCACCAAGGAGTAAGCCGCGCCGCGGCCCCAGCGGCCGCCGCTGCGACGACGAAGCCCCGCTCCGGCGGGGCTTTTGTTTTGGCGCGGCCGGTGCCGTCCGCGCATGCGGCGCTGGGACGGGCTGCGTACAAAAGTCACTTGAATCGCAGATGCGCCGTGCCCGTCTTCAATATTTCGAGACGGTCTGTGATTTTTTCATTAAGATTCGCGCCGATCCCGAGGAACGGGACGCTTACCGAATCAAGGACCAAGGGGACTTATGAAGAAGCAACTCGCGCTGGCCCTCGCGCTGGCCGCCGCCTCCACCTCCGCCGCCGCCTACGACAGGCTGAGCCACACCTACGTCGAAGCCGGTTTCGCCCATCAGCAGGCCGAAGTGCCGGTGCTCGCTCCGGTCGGGGTCACGGTCGACGACATGAAGGCCAACGGCGGCTTCATCAACGGCTCGATCGCGGTCGGCGAGAAGTTCTACGTGTTCGGCGGCTACCAGAAGGGCAAGGACGACAGCATCGCGGTCAACTTCGAAGGCTTCGGCAAGATCGGCGAATTCGAGATCGACGCCCAGCAGGCCCATGGCGGCGTCGGCTACGGCCACCAGCTCAGCGACCGGGTCCAGTGGACCGGCGAAGTCAGCTTCCTGCGCACCCGCTTCAAGGCCAAGGGCGAAGATATCACCCAGGACACCGCCGAAGGCGACGACTATCGCGCCTCGCTCGGCCTGCGCGGCAACCTGGCGCGCAACTTCGAAGGCTGGATCAAGGCCAACTACACCGACGGCGACATGTACGACCAGGAGTTCAGCGGCACGCTGGGCGGCCTGATCAAGTTCAACGACAACTGGGGCATCGTCGCCGAAGGCGAGTTCGGCAGCGACCAGAAGCAGTACCGCCTGGGCGTGCGCTGGAGCTTCTGATCCGCGCATCGCGCTGGTCGACGGCGCAACGACGACGAAGCCCGGCTCGCGCCGGGCTTCGTTTTTTTTGGGTCATCGCGCTAGGCGAGAGGGTCTTCGGGCCCGAGGTCTTTGCATCCGCCGCGGTGGGGTTCCGGCGACCTGAGCCGAAAGGTGCCGGGACTGAAATCCCTCCCACAACAGCCGCGTGGCAGCGACAGTTGCGAAGAGCTTCTGTGGGAGGGCCTTCAGGCCCGACGCTGTTCGATCCGTCGCGGCATGGCTTCGCGTCAGCCTGAGCCGAAGCATCGGCGCTACGGCGCCGCGCTCACTCCGGCGCGTCCTGCACGATCACGTACTGCTTGCGGAATTCGATCGTTTGCCCGGGCGCGCTCGGCCAGTTCGCGGCGTAGTCGCGCAGGCCGTCCAGGCCCTGCGGCCAGTCCTCGCCGTTGACCCGGCAATCGGCCTGGCATTCGCCGTCCTGATGGTCGCGCGAAGCGAACAGGCGCAGGGCGAACAGCCCCGGTTGCTCGAGCAGCGGGCGGAACGCCTCCAGCGAGTTGGTGAACAGGCAGCACGGGCAGAAGCCGTGCGCGTCGCCATCGTCGCCGGCCTCGCATGCGTCCGCCGGTTCGCCGTCGGCCGCGCAAGCGGCGGCGCGCGCGGCCTCCGCTTCGGCCTGCTGCGCGCGGCCGAAACTGGCGACCGGACCGAACACGATCCGCCGCTCGCGCCGCGGCGCGCCGTCTTCGCCGCCGAATTCCATGCGCATGGTCATGCAGGTTTCCGGTTCGGCGCGCGTCGCGTCGAGCAGCGCGAGCAGGTCGGTGCGCGCCCACTGGTCGAAGCCGCGCTTGACCGCGTCGTCGAAGGTCTCGCCGGTGGCGTGCTGGTACTCGAACACGCCTTGCGGGAACAGCCGCGGGTGATTGCACTGGATGGTGCTGGCGGTGCGGATCGTGCCGCCGTCGAGTTCGGTGAAGTCGACCAGTTGCGGGAACGCGAACAGGCCGTCGTCGCCGATCTCGATCCAGCCGTTGTCGTAGGCGTGCGCGCGCTGGCCGTTTTCCACGAGGACCGCGGCCAGGGTCTCGACCAGGTCGAACGGCTCCAGATAGGTCTCGCCGGCTTCGTCCTCGAAGCGCAGGTGACCGGCCGGCGAGCCGCCGGGATTGGCCTCGAGCAAGCCGAACTCGGGGCCGGCCGCGGATGCGCTCACGAACGCACCGCCTTGGCCTCGACCTCGCCCCACACCCGCAGCAGGTTGCCGCCGAGCACCTTGCGGATGGTCTCGTCGGAATGCCCGCGCGCCTTCATGCCGTCGATCAGGTTGGGATAGTCGGCGACCGACTTGAGCCCTTCGGGCAGCGCGCCGCTGACGCCGTCGAAGTCCGAGCCGATGCCGACGTGATCGGCGCCGAGCAGCTTCACCGCGTAGTCGATCTGGTCGAGCACCGCGTCGATCTTGACCGTGCGCGGCGGATGCGCGGCCTCCCACTGCTTGTCGAAGGCCTCGCTCGACTTCGGCGTTTCGCCGCGCTTGCGCGCCGCGGCCTGTTCTTCCTCGAACTTGGCGCTGGCGACGAAATACGCCTGGGTGTCGGCGGCCGAGGCCGGATCGACGAAGGCGTTGCCGAACACCACCTGGACCACGCCGCCCTTGGCCGCGACCGCCTTGGCCAGCTCGTCGCTGAGGTTGCGCTCGAAACCGGGAGTGAAATGGCGCAGGCCCGAGTGGCTGGCGATCACCGGCGCCTTGCTGCGCGCGAGCACGTCGCGCACCGCGTCGTCGGACAGGTGCGAGACGTCGACCATGATGCCGAGCCGGTTCATCTCGTCGACGACTTTTTCGCCGAACGGGCTCAGGCCCTTCCAGGTGCGCTTGCGGCTGTAGGAGGAATCGCTGATGCGGTTGTCCTCGCTGTGGGCGAGGGTGATGTAGCGCACGCCGCGGTCGAAGAACAGCTTGAGCCGGGACAGGTCGTCGCCGATCGGCGCGCCGTTCTCCATGCCCAGCGCCAGCAGCACGCGCTGGTTGCGCGCGTTGAGCCGTTCGAAGTCCTTGGGCGAGCGCAGCACCGCGAACTGCTCCGGGCGGCGGCCGACCATCGCCTCGACCGCGTCGATCTGGGTGTGCGCGGTCTGGGTGGCAGTGCCGGCGGCGTCCTCGCCGGGCGAGGTGTAGATCGACATGAAGGCGATATCGAGCCCGCCCTGGCGCGCGCGCGGGTAATCGAACTCGACCTTGGGCGTGTCCAGGCCGAGGTCGGCCCAATGGCGCAGCAATCCAGTCGGCGCGTCGATGTGGGTGTCGACGATGATCGCGTCCTGGGCGAAGCGCTGGCCGGCGCTGAGGGGCTGGTCGGCGTGCGCCGCGAGCGGCGCGAGAGCAAGGGCTAGAGCGAGAGCGGCGATCCGCACGGGTCCTCCGGGTAGGCGCGGCGCGCATCGGGGCGCGCGGGAGGGCCAGCGTACAACAGCGGCGCGGTGCCGGTTGTGGCGGTGCAGCGAACGGCGGCCCGCTTTATGCAGGAGCGGCGCGAGCCGCGACCGCGACAACACGATTGCGACGAAGGTTGCGGCGCAGTCGCGCGTTGTCGCGGTCGCGGCTCGCGCCGCTCCTACAGGGAGATACGCGACTTCAGGCGATCTGGCGGCCCTGGCAGTACACGCGTTGCGCCAGTCGTCCGCCGAGCCAGTAGCACAGCTCGGCCGGATGGCGGATGTCCCACAGCGCGAAGTCGGCGCTGGCGCCGACCTTGAGCGCGCCGGCATCGCCGAGGCCGAGCGCCTGGGCCGCGTGCACCGTCGCTCCGCGCAGCGCCTCTTCCGGGGTCAGCTTGAAGTGCGTGCACGACAGCTGCATCGCCTGGCGCAGCGACAGCAGCGGCGAGGTTCCGGGATTGCAGTCGGTGGCCACCGCCATCGCCACGCCGTGCTCGCGGAACGCGTCCAGCGGCGGCAACTTGGTTTCGCGCAGGACATGAAACGCGCCCGGCAGCAGGACCGCGACCGTGCCGTGCGCGGCCATCGCGCGCACGCTATCGAGCGAGGTGTGTTCGACGTGGTCGGCCGACAGCCCGTCGAAGGCCGCGGCCAGCGCGCCGCCGCCGAGGTCGCTAAGCTGGTCGGCGTGCAGCTTGACCGGCAGGCCGAGCGCGCGCGCGGCTTCGAACATGCGCGTGGTCTGGGCCGGGCTGAAGCCGATGCCTTCGCAGAACGCGTCGACCGCGTCGACCAGGCCTTCGGCGTGCAGCCGCGGCAGCCATCGGCAGGCGGCGTCGATGTAGTCGTCGGCGCGGCCCTGGTATTCCGGCGGCAGCGCGTGCGCGGCCAGGTACGTGGTGCGCACGCGCACGCCGAGGGTTTCGCCCAGGCGCCGGGCGACGCGCAGCATCTTGCGTTCGTTGTCGAAGTCCAGGCCGTAGCCGGACTTGATTTCGAGCGTGGTGGCGCCGTCGGCGATCAGGGCGCGGGCGCGCGGCAGCGACTGGCGCAGCAGTTCGTCCTCGTCGGCTTCGCGCACGGCGCGCACGCTGGAGACGATGCCGCCGCCGGCGCGGGCGATCTCCTCGTAGCTGGCGCCCTGCAGGCGCAGCTCGAACTCGCGCGCGCGGTCGCCGGCGAAGACCAGGTGGGTGTGGCAGTCGATCAGTCCCGGGGTGATCCAGCCGCTGGCCTGGATCACCTGCGCGGCCAGGGCTTCGGGCGCGGCCGGCAGCTGCGCGCGCGGGCCGAGCCAGGCGATGCGGCCGTCGCGCCAGGCCAGGGCGGCGTCGGCGATCTCGCCGTAGCCGGCGGCGGCGTCGAGGGTGGCGAGCGAGGCGCCGAGGATCAGGCCTTCGTATGGCAGGCCGTCGTACGGCGGGCGGTCGGGGGCGGGCGATGAGGACGTCATGGCGGCGATTCTAGTGGCTGCGGCCGCGCGGGGCTGTGTACGCCGGCGCATCGTGCCGATGCGGCCGCCGCGGGCCGCCGGCTTCGGCAAAACCGCGTCGCGGCGGTTTTCCTCGGCCGCCGCGCGGGCGAGAATGCCCGGCATGAACGCCAACGCTCCGAATTCCGTGTGGACCCCGCAAGGCTGGCGCGGCGACGCGTCCGCCGAACGCATCGTGCCGGGCATCGCCAACCTGCATTCGCACGCGTTCCAGCGCGCGATGGCGGGCATGGCCGAACGCCAGACTAATCCGGCCGACAGCTTCTGGACCTGGCGCGAAACGATGTACCGCTTCGCCGCGCGCTTCACGCCGGACGCCTTGCATGCCGTCGCCGCGCAGCTCTACGCCGAAATGCTCGAAGCCGGCTACACCAGCGTCTGCGAATTCCACTACCTGCACCACGCGCCCGACGGCCGGCCTTACGCCGATCCGGCGGCGATGTCGCGCGCGCTGATCGCCGCCGCGCGCGAGACCGGCATCCGCATGACCTTGCTGCCGGTGCTGTACATGACCGGCGGCTTCGACGAGCGCCCGCTGGGCGAGCGCCAGCGCCGCTTCGGCCACGAGGTCGATGCCTACCTGCGTCTGCTCGATACGCTGCGCGCTGAACAGAACGCGATGCTGCGCGTGGGCTGCTGCCTGCACAGCCTGCGCGCGGTGCCGCCGGCGCCGATGCGCGAAGCGCTGGCGGCGCTGCCGGCCGACAGCCGCGTGCACGTGCACATCGCCGAGCAAGTGGCCGAAGTCGAGGATTGCGTGGCGGTGCGCGGCGCGCGGCCGGTGCGCTGGCTGCTCGACAACGCCCAGGTGGACGAGCGTTGGACGCTGGTGCACGCCACCCATCTGGACCAAGGCGAAGTGCGCGACACCGCCCGCAGCGGCGCCACGGTGGCGATCTGCACCACCACCGAGGCCAACCTCGGCGACGGGCTGTTCCCGTTGCGCGACTACCTCGACGCGGGCGGCTATTGGGGCGTGGGTTCGGACTCGCACATCTCGGTGTCGCCGGTGGAAGAGCTGCGCTGGCTCGAATACGGACAACGTCTGGTCACGCGGCGGCGCAATATCGCGGTGAGCGTGGGCGCGGACGGGTCCGACAGCGTCGGCGAGACCTTGCTGCGCGGCGTCGCCGCGAGCGCGCAGCGCTCGACCGGGTTCGATGCGACGGCGCTGGCCGGCGACACCCTGGTGCTGGACCGCGAGGCCCCGGCGTTCGCCGGCGCCACCGATGCCGATTACGTGGACCGCTGGTTGTTCAGCGGCAACCGCAATCTGGTGCGCGAGGCGTTCGTCGGCGGCGAGCGAGTCGTGGCCGAGGGACGCCACCGCGACCGCGAGGCGATCGCGCGGCGCTACGGCGAGACCTTGCGCGCGCTGCTGGCCGATTGAGGACGGCTGTCCATCTGTAGGAGCGGCGCGAGCCGCGACCGCGACAACGCAGCCACGACGCAAATTTCGGCGTAGTCGCGTTGTCGCGGTCGCGGCTCGCGCCGCTCCTGCAGGGGGCTCTCAACCGCCGAACAAGTCGGCGGAGTGCGGCGCTTCCTGCAGCGCGCCTTCCAGCATCAACAGATGCTTCTTCACCGGCAGCCCGCCGCCGAATCCGGTCAGGCTGCCGTCCGCGCCGATCACCCGGTGGCAGGGCAGCACGATCGGCAGCGGGTTGCGCCCGTTCGCCGCGCCGACCGCGCGCGTCGCGGTGGGTTGGCCGAGGTGCCGCGCCATCTGCCCGTAGCTCCAGGTTTCGCCGTACGGAATCAGCGCCAGCGTGCGCCAGCACTGCAGCTGGAACGCGGTGCCGTGCGGCGCCAGCGGCAGATCGAAGTCGCGGCGCGCGCCGGCGAAATACTCGGCGAGCTGGCGGCGGGTCGCGGCGAGCACGGCGTCGTCGCCTTCCTCCCAGCGTTCGTCCATCGCCGCAGGATGCCAGGGCTCTTCGAATTCGATCAGGCGCAGGCCGTCCTCGCCGCTGGCCAGCAGCAGGCGGCCGACCGGGCTGTCGATGTGCTGGTAGCGCACCTCGCCGCGCTTGAGCCGGATCGGCGAACTCATGCGGCCCGCCGGGTTTTCTTTGGCTTGACCGCCGGCGCGGCCGCGGCCGGGACGCCCGGGACGCCCGGTTTCAGCGGCAGCGGCGCCGGCATGCTGTCGCGCCAGGTGTGGATCACGCCGTAAGCGCGCCACGGCCGCCACGCCTCGGCACGCGCGCCGAGCGCTTTCGCGCTCAGGCGCACGCCGTCCTCCGGCAGAGCTTTCTGCAGCACCAGATCGTCGGCGGGAAACGCATCGGGATGGCCGAGCGCGCGCATGGCGATGTAGTGCGCGGTCCACGGGCCGATGCCCGGCAGCGCGACCCAGCGCGCGACGAAGTCGTCGAGGGTGCGCTCGGCGCGGAAGTCGACGCGCCCGTCGAGCAGGGCGCGGGCGACGGTGCGCACGGTGTCGGCGCGCGCGCGGGTCAGGCCGAGCGGAGCGAGGTCGGCATCGGCCAGGTCGGCCGGGGTCGGAAACAGGTGGGTGAGGCCGGGGCCGAACGGCTGCGGCAGGGCCTGGCCGTAGCGTTGGGCCACGCGCGCGGCCAGCGTGCGCGCGGCGGCGACGCTGACCTGCTGGCCGAGGATCGCGCGCACCGAGATCTCGAAGCCGTCCCAGCCGCTGGGCAGGCGCAGGCCGGGACGCTTGCGAACCAGCGCGCGCAGGCGCGGGTCCACCGACAGCGCCGCGCCGATCGCGTCGGGGTCGGCATCGAGGTCGAACATGCGGCGCAGGCGGTTGGTGATCTCCAGCAGGCGCGACGGCGCGGTGCCGTGCAACTCCAGCTTCAGCGCGTGCTGGCGTTCGCGCTTGTCCGCGGGCCACGCGCCGACGCGCAACCAGCCGGGCGCGTCGATCGGGCCGATCGCGCGGGTGTAGCTGTGTTCGTCGACATGCTCGACCCCGGGAAGGGCGCGTCCGCGCAGGAAATCGAGCATCGCGCCCAGGTCGTACGGCGGCCGGTAGCCCAGCCGCAGCACCAGCGCGTCGCCGTCGCCCGCGCCGTCGCCTTGGCCCGCCGGTGATTCGTTCGGCCGCCGGCGCAGATCGCGCGGCGCCATACGGTAAGCCTCGAGGAAGGCGGCGTTGAAACGGCGCAGGCTGCCGAAACCGGCGGCTAGCGCGACTTCGGTGATCGGCAGGCGGGTTTCGGTCAACAGCTGTTTGGCGAACAGCAGCCGGCGGGTGCCGTGCACGCCGATCGGCGGCGCGCCCAGGCGATCGACGAACAGCCGGCGCAGTTGCCGTTCGCCGAGACCGACGCGTTCGGCCAGCGCCGACAGCGGCTGTTCGGCGAGCGCGCCTTCGTCGATGAGCTTGAGCGCGCGCGCGACCACCGCATCGCCACGGCGCCACGCGCCCTCGGCCGGCGACAGTTCCGGCCGGCAGCGCAGGCACGGGCGGAAGCCGGCGGCCTCGCACGCGGCGGCATGGCCGAAGTACTTGACGTTGGCGCTCTTGGCCGTCGGCGCCGGACACACCGGCCGGCAATAGATGCCGGTGCTGGTGACGGCGACGAAGAACAGTCCGTCGAAACGCGGATCGCGGCTGATGCGGGCCTGTTCGCAGACGTGCGCGGGCGGCAGCGAAGCGGCCGGAGCGGGGATGACGGGGGCGTCCATGCGCGCAGACTAGCACCGGGCTGGGGGTGCGACTCGCCGGATTCGGACAGGGACATTGGCGGCGCGAAGCGGCCGGTTCAGGCAGCGGCGCACGCGCCCGAGGGGCGTGGACGGAGCCGGTTCGGGCCGTGGTTTTCGTGGTGGTTGTGTTGGCGCGGTCGCGGCTCGCGCCGCTCCTACAGGGGCTTCGGCCAGTACGGCCGCAACCCGCGCATCGTCATTCCGGCGAAAGCCGGAATCCATTTTGCTTTTGTTCTTGCTCGCTTTCGAGCGCGCTGCAGTCGTCCCGCAGCCCCGGAGGGCGTGCGCATGGATGCGCACGCGCGCCATGGGGCAGGATGCCCCTTATGGCGCGGCCCCGCGCCTCTTTCGAGTCATAGTGGCTCTTGATCCGAAAAAACAAGGCCTTTTCTTTGGTTACTTTCTTTGTGGCTTAAGACAAAGAAAGTGACCCGGCCGCTTGCGGACGGAAGCCCTTGATCTTCGCTTGTCGTCACCAGTACGCACATGCAAAGACGAACCTCACTGCGACACGACCCTGTAGGAGCGGCGCAAGCCGCGACCGCGCCACCGCAAACACAGTGAAAGTTCCGTCCTAGTTGCGCTGCCGCGGTCGCGGCTCGCGCCGCTCCTACAGTCGGATACGCAACCTCACGGCCATCGTTCCAGCGACCCCGGAACCCAGCCCGCCGCCGACGCCTGCAGCCCCCAACCCCACCGACCAAAGCGAAAAACAAAAGGCCCGGCAGTCGGGGGACATGCCGGGCCGGGTCTTGCTGCGGGGCGGGGAGGTCCCTGGGTTGCCCGCGGACAAACTAGCGCCGATGCGCGCGGCAAAAGCACTGCGCGCGTCACTGAATCCGCATCGGATGACAAACGTCAGCGCTCAAAGCGCGAAACCAATCGGAAAAATCGCAAGCGCCGCACATGCCGCGGCATCGATCCGGCAATCGTTTCAGCCGTTACTTTTTCTCCGCCGCCTCCGCCGCCTGCGCCTTCAGCGCCGGCAGCAGCGGCGCGATGTCGCCGTCGTTCTTCGCAGGAACGATCCCGAGCAAGCGCGCGAGCAGCGGATACACGTCGACGTTGTCGAACGCCGGAATCGTCGCGCCCTGCCGGAACGCCGGGCCGCGGGCGATGAAGATCGCGCGCATCGACGGCAGCGCCGGGTCGTAGCCGTGCGAGCCGCGGGTCTGGCCCGGGCGCGCCTTGGCGAGCACCTCGCGCTCGATCGCGTCCCAGCCTTCCTGCATCTGGCAGACGATCGGCGGTATCCGCGGATGGGTGCCGTACTGCCAGCGCGCCGGCAGCTCGCCCTTGCGCCAGCATTCGTAATGATCGTGCTTGCCGAGCAGGCGTCGCTCCACTTGCGCCTCGTAGCCCTTGTTCGGCGCGATGCCGATCGATTGCCCGGTCGAGGTCACCACCGCTTCCTGCACCGTGACCATGTCTTCGACCGCGATGCGGTGCTCCGGCGCGACTTCAGCCATGCCGTGGTCGGAAACCACGATCAGATTGGTCCGGTCGAGTTCGCCGCGCGCGGCCAGGGTGTCGATGAGGCGGCCCAGCGCGATGTCGATGCGCTGCATCGCGGCGCGCGCCTGGGGCGAGTTCGGGCCGTAGTCGTGGCTCTGCTTGTCGAGCGAGTCGAAATACAGGGCGGTCACGTGCGGGCGGGTGGCGGCGGGTTCGTCGAGCCACTTCAGCACTTGTTCGACGCGCGCCATCTCGCTGATCTTGGGGTCGAACGCGCGCCGGCGGCTCGCGTGTTGGCCGTGGTTCGGCGCTTCGCCGCCGGGCCAGAGCATGGTGGCGCCGCGCAGGCCGGCGTTCTGCGCGCCGATCCAGATCGGCTCACCGCCGTTCCACCAGCGCTCTTCGCCGATCGCGGCGGGGTCGTTCACCCGGAACCGGCCCAGTTCCGAGTCGCGCATCATGTTGTGGATCACGCCGTGTTGGTCCGGGCGCAGGCCGGTGACCAGGGTGTAGTGGTTGGGGAAGGTCTGGGTCGGGTACGAGGGATTGATCCATTGCGCGCGCACGCCCTGATCGGCGATGCGCTGCAGGTTCGGGGTCAAGCCGAGGTCGAGATAACTGGCGCGGAAGCTGTCGATGGAGACCAGCAGCAGCGGGGTGTCGGCCGGCGGCGGATCGCGCGGCGCGGAGGTGGCGCAGGCGGCGAGGGACACCAGGGAGGCGAGCAGGGCGGCGCGGGCCGCGAGGACGATCGAAGGCATCGCGGCATGATAGCGGCGGCGCGTGTCGGCCCGGTGTCGCCGGTCGCGGCCGGCGGCCGCGCGGCGGGCCGCCAAGGTCGGCATGGCGGGCGCGATCAAAGCGGGCGCAATGCCGGCGGCCATGACTTCAGTCGCTGGCGCGCGGGCGCGGCTGCGCCGATAGTGGCCGCGGGTTCCGTCGCGAGATCCGCCATGCGCCGTGTCGTTGCCGTCGTTGCCGCCTGCCTGGCGGCGTCCAGCCCATGGGCGTGGGCGCAGGACGCCGCGCCCGTGGACGCCGCGCCACAGCTGAGCGCCGAGGAATGCGCGGTGTGGGCGCGCGAACTCGGCTTCGCCCGCGCGTTGGCCGAGCACGATGCCGCCGCGTTCGCCGCCTTCGTTCACCCGCAGGCCGCGTTCGGCGCCGGCCGGCCGCAGCCCACGCGTGGACGCGAGGCCATCGCGGCCCAGTGGGCCGACCTGATCGCCGGCAAGGGGTTGCGCCTGCGCTGGTATCCGCAGCGGGTGACGGTCGCCGGCGTCGGCGACGTGGCCTGGTCGACCGGACCGGCGCTGTACCAGCGCATCGATCCGGGCGCGCAGCCGCGTTATTTGATCGGCCAGTACCAATCGGTCTGGCGCCGCGACGCCGACGGCGTCTGGCGGGTCCTGTTCGACGACGGCATCGCGCCGCGGCCGGCCACCGAGGCCGAGGCGATGGCGTTCGAACGCGGCCGCCGCGAGGACTGCCCGCGACGCTGACGTGGGCCTAAACGCCGCGTCCGCGACCACCGCCGCGACGGCGGCGCGGGCGTATCGTGGCTGCGCCCATCGTCGCTTCTCCCGGAGGTGTTCTGTGCGCAATATCCTTTGGATCGCCGCGCTCGCGGCCTTGCTCGGCGCCGGCGCCGCCGTCGCGCAGACGCCGGTCCAGGCCGATGCGCAGGTTCGCGCCGATGCGGTGCAGCCGACCGCCGCGCCGGCGGCGAACGCCGGGGCGAAGGCGGACGCCGGCGTTGCGGCGAGCGCCGCGGACCCCACTTGCCTCAAGCAGACCGGCTCGCGCATCGCCGCGCGCGGCAAGCGCGACTGCGTGGGCCAGGGCCGCAGCTACGACCGCAAGGACCTGCAACGCACCGGCGAGACCGACGTCGGCCAGGCGCTGCGCAAGCTCGATCCGCGGCTGCGCTGAGCGCGCGGCCGACGACGCATCCCTTCCGGCGCGGGCCCGTGCTCGCGTCGTCCTCGCGCCCGGCTTCAGGCCGGGCGCTTTTTTGTGGGCGCGGCGATCTGAGCGAAAGGCATCGGGACTGAAGTCCCTCCCACAAAAGCTCAGGGCAAAGGGCGCACGGAAGGCATCGCGATCGAGCCGCCGCTGGCGGCCGCGCTCAGGCGATCAGGCCGTCGAGCAGGCGGCCGAGCGAGGCTTCGTAGAACTCGCGGAACTGGCGTTCGTCGTAGCTGAAGCGGCCGGCGCGGTACAGCGCGATCAGGCCGTGGGTGTGCGCCCACAAGGTCATGGCGATGTCCCAGGCGTCGCCGGGCTTGAGCCGGCCGGCCTGCTGCGCTTCCAGCACCACGTCGGCGACCACGTTCAGGGTCGGCGAACGGCGCGCGCGGAAGTCCTCGGGATAGCGCCGCGCGCGTTCGCGCCGCAGCGAGAAGGCGTGGTCGAACAAATGCGGCCAGGCCAGCGCGTAGTCGAGATAGATGCGCTGGGTGGCGCGCAGCCGCGCGATCACGTCGCCGCCGTGCTTGCGCGCGGTCCAGTGGCGGGCGATCTCGTCGAAGCTGTCGTCGGCCACGCGTTGCAGCAGCGCTTCGCGGTTGGGGAAGTGGCGATAGACCGCCATCGGCGTCAGCCCGATCGCCTCGCCGATCCGGCGCATGCTGACCGCCTGCGCGCCGCCGCGGGCGAGCAGGGCGCGCGCGGCCTGGACGATGCGTTCGGCGGTGGCGGGCGGATTCATGTGTACAGCGTAAACATTTCGGCCTCGGCGCGACAGTTTCGTGCGCCGCGACGCCCAGCAGCGGTCCGCGCGGGCCGGCGCCGCTGGTGGCAGCGGGAAACCCGGCGCGATAATTTCCGCCTCGCCCGCATCACGGAAACCGCCATGTCCGCAGCGAACCGCAAAGATCCCTCCCGCGTCGTCCGCGCCCCGCGCGGCGGCGACAAGACCTGCAAGTCCTGGCTCAGCGAAGCCGCCTACCGGATGATCCAGAACAACCTGGACCCGGACGTGGCCGAGAACCCGGCCGAACTGGTGGTCTACGGCGGCATCGGCCGCGCCGCGCGCGACTGGGACTGCTTCGACGCGATCCTCAAGTCGCTGCGCGAACTCGACGACAACGAAACCCTGCTGATCCAGTCGGGCAAGCCGGTCGGCGTGTTCCCCACCCACCCCGACGCGCCGCGCGTGCTGCTGGCCAATTCCAACCTGGTGCCGCATTGGGCCACCTGGGAACACTTCAACGAGCTCGATAAGAAGGGCTTGATGATGTACGGCCAGATGACCGCCGGCAGCTGGATCTACATCGGCTCGCAGGGCATCGTCCAGGGCACCTACGAAACCTTCGTCGAGATGGGCCGCCAGCATTACAACGGCGATCTGAAAGGCAAGTGGATCCTCACCGCGGGCCTGGGCGGCATGGGCGGCGCGCAGCCGCTGGCCGCGTCGCTGGCCGGCGCCTGCTCGCTGAACATCGAATGCAAGCAGAGCAGCATCGACATGCGCCTGCGCACGCGTTACGTCGACGAACAGGCCAGCGACCTCGACGATGCGCTGGCGCGCATCGCCAAGTACACCGCCGCCGGCGAGGCCAAGTCGGTCGCGCTGCTCGGCAACGCCGCCGAGATCCTGCCGGAACTGGTCAAGCGTGGCGTGCGTCCGGACTGCGTGACCGACCAGACCTCCGCGCACGATCCGGTGCACGGCTATCTGCCGATCGGCTGGACGGTGGAGCGGTGGCTGGACGAGCAAAAGAGCGATCCCGAAGGCGTACGCGACGCGGCCAAGAAGTCGATGCGCGTGCACGTCGATGCGATGCTGGCGTTCCACGCACAGGGCATCCCGACCGTCGATTACGGCAACAACATCCGCCAGATGGCGTTCGACGAAGGCCTCAAGAACGCGTTCGATTTCCCCGGCTTCGTGCCGGCCTACGTGCGCCCGCTGTTCTGCCGCGGCGTCGGCCCGTTCCGCTGGGTCGCGCTCAGCGGCGACCCGGAGGACATCTACAAGACCGACGCCAAGGTCAAGGAAATCATCGCCGACGACGCGCACCTGCATCGCTGGCTCGACATGGCGCGCGAACGCATCAGCTTCCAGGGCTTGCCGGCGCGCATCTGCTGGGTCGGCCTGGGGCTGCGGCACAAGCTCGGCCTGGCGTTCAACGAGATGGTGCGCAACGGCGAACTGAAGGCGCCGGTGGTGATCGGCCGCGACCACCTCGACAGCGGCTCGGTGGCCTCGCCGAATCGCGAGACCGAAGCGATGAAGGACGGCAGCGACGCGGTCAGCGACTGGCCGTTGCTCAACGCCATGCTGAACGTCGCCGGCGGCGCGACCTGGGTGTCGCTGCACCACGGCGGCGGCGTCGGCATGGGTTACTCGCAACACTCCGGCGTGGTGATCGTCTGCGACGGCAGCGAGGAAGCCGACAAGCGCATCGCGCGGGTGCTGTGGAACGACCCGGGCACCGGCGTGATGCGGCATGCCGATGCGGGCTATGAGATCGCGCGGCAGTGCGCGAAGGAGCAGGGATTGAAGCTGCCGATGCTGTGAGGCGTCGGTAGCTCCCTGTAGGAGCGACGCGAGTCGCGACCGCGGGGCGTCCGCTTGCGGCGTTGGTTGCGTCGTAGCCGCGTTGTCGCGGTCGCAGCTTGCGCAGCTCCTACAGTCGGACTTCGGACGGCGGCCTCGGCATGGGGCCGCCGTTCTTGTTTCCGGTCCCTGCGCGAGTGGGTTGCCCCCTGTAGGAGCGACGCGAGTCGCGACCGCGGGGCGTCCGCTCGCGGCGTGAGTTTCGTCGTAGCCGCGTTGTCGCGGTCGCAGCTCGCGCAGCTCCTACAGTCGGACTTCGAATGCCGGCCGCAGCCGGATCACTCCGGAATCGTCGGCTCCACCAACCGCTCCAGCAGGGTCAGCGATTCCTGCCAGCCCAGGTAGCACTGTTCGACCGGAATCACCTCCGGAATCCCTTCCTGCACCACTTCCACCTCGGTGCCGCAGGAGACCGCGCGGAAGGTGATGGTGGTGACCATGGTCCCGGGCAGGTTGGGGTCGTCGAAGCGGTCGTCGTGGACGATGCGCTCGTTCGGCACCAGTTCCAGGTAGGTGCCGCCGAAGCTGTGGCCGTTGCCGGTGCTGAAGTTGGTGAAGCTCATGCGGTAGCGGCCGCCGACGCGCGCGTCGAGTTCGTGCACGGTGCAGGTGAAGCCGTCCGGCGGCAGCCACTTGCACAGCGCGGCGGGGTCGAGGAAGGCGCGGTAGACGCGCTCGGGCGGGCAGGTGAAGACGCGGAGCAGGCGCACGGTACCGGACATGGTGGTTCTCCAGAAGAAGGGACGAGGCGGGGTCCTCACTGATGCGACGAACGGCCGCGGCGCGGATCGACATCGCCGCCGCGATTTTTTCGCGACGCGGTCCTGGCGCTGCGGACGGGCCGGCCGCAGCGTCCGGCACGGACGTTCGTAGCCCCGCCCTTGTAGCCCGGCCGGGGCGGCTTGCGCCAGCGGCCGCGTCGCGTTGCGCGCGGCCGCGTCGATCCCGCCGCCCGCGCATCGTCGTACTGTTGTCACTGGCGGAGCGGGCATGGGGCCCTATCATCCGTCGGTGCGACCGAGCACGGAGCTTGCGATGACCCACGATTCCCCGGCGGCCGATCCGCCCCACGCCGCCGACGCCCATCCGCCGCAGTCGCTGTGGCGCGAACTGCGCGACGCGGTGCGCGGCACCGACGCCGACTACACCAAGATCCCGTTGCGCCGCGCGGTGTTCCTGCTGGCCGTGCCGATGGTGCTGGAGCTGGTGTTGGAATCGACCTTCGCCGTGGTCGACATCTTCTTCGTCTCCAAGCTCGGCCCGTCGGCGGTGGCCACGGTCGGGCTGACCGAGAGCTATCTGTTCCTGCTCTATGCGGTGGCGATGGGATTGGCGATGGCGGTCACCGCGGTGGTGGCGCGGCGCATCGGCGAGGGCAAGCCCGAGGAGGCCGCGGCGACCGCGGTGCAGGCGATCCTGATCGCCTTGTTGGTGTCGGTGCCGCCGGCGCTGGCCGGCATCTTCTATGCCCAGGATCTGTTGCGGCTGATGGGCGCCGACGCCTGGAGCATTGAGCACGGCTACCGCTACACCCAGTGGATGCTCGGCGCCAACGTGGTGATCGTGCTGTTGTTCGTGATCAACGCGATCTTCCGCGGCGCCGGCGACGCGGCGATTTCGATGCGCGTGCTGTGGCTGTCGAACGGCCTCAACATCGTGCTGTGCCCGCTGCTGATCTTCGGCCCGGGGCCGTTCCCGGCGTGGGGCATCGAGGGCGCCGCCATCGCCACCTGCATCGGCCGCGGCTGCGGCGTGCTGTACCAGCTGTGGGTGCTCTTCCGCGGCGGCAAGCACATCCGGGTGACCGCGGCGCAGCTGGTCTGGCACGGCGCGATGCTGTGGAACATCGTGCGCACCTCGCTCGGCGGCGTCGGCCAGATGATCGTGGCGATGACCGCATGGATCTTCCTGATGCGCATCCTCGCCACCATCGGCAGCGAGGCGGTGGCCGGCGCGACCATCGCCATCCGGGTGATGATGTTCACTATGATGCCGGCCTGGGGCATGTCCAACGCCGCCGCGACCCTGGTCGGGCAGAACCTCGGCGCCGGCCACGCCGACCGCGCCGAGGCCGCGGTGTGGCATATCGGCTGGTACAACATGGGCTACCTGGTGCTGGTGTCGGTGCTGTTCTTCGCCTTCCCGCAGCAGTTGGTCGGGATCTTCAGCGCCGACCCGGAGGTGGTCAAGGTCGGCGCCGAATGGCTGCGGATCCTGTCGTACTCGTTCTTCATCTACGGCTGGTGGATGGTCACGGTGCAGGCCTTCAACGGCGCCGGCGACACGATCACGCCGACCAAGATCAACGTAGTGTTCTTCTGGCTGATCCAGATTCCGCTGTCGTACTGGCTGGCGATCCAGCTGGGCTGGAAGGAACTGGGCGTGTTCTGGGGCGTGTTCGTGTCGGAGACTTCGGTCGGCGCGTTCACGCTGTGGCTGTTCACCCGCGGCAAGTGGAAGCAGGCCAAGGTGTGAGCGTGCCGGGGGCTTCGGTCCCGATGCCTTTCGTTGCGGTCGCGGTGGCCGGACACGAAAGCGTCGGGGCTGAAGCCCCTCCCACCCAGCGGTTGCCCGGCAGCGGTGGGAGGGCCTTCAGGCCCGACGCTTTTCGCTCAGGTCGCGGCATCGCCGCGACGATTCACTTCGCGCCCTCGTCGGGCCCGTCGTCCGCCAGCGGCGCCGACCATTCGATCTCGTAGCGGTTCCACTGTCCCGGAAACAGTTCGCCCTCGACCGCGCGCCGCCGCAGCGCGCCGCGCCTGCGCGCCGTCTGGCCGCGCAGGCGGTCGATGCCGGCGTCGATCAGCGCTTCCAGTTCGGTATAGCGCGGATCGAAGTGGCCGTACTTGGGATGGCTCTCCGGCGTCAGCCGGCCGGCGTTGACCTCGGCTTCCCAGCGCTGCCAGATCGCCCAGTGCTGCTGCGCCCAATCCCAAGTTTCGGCATCGATCGGGGTGACCGCGAACAAGTCGCGGTATTCCTCCTGCTGCGGATCGAACAGGCAGGAGAAGTAATGCGGGCGTCCCTCGCAATCGGCGATGCCGGTGCGCGGGCCGTCCCAGTAGTCCCAGGTCATGTGGATCGGTTCGTAGGCCATGCGGGGCTCCGAAGGTTCAGGCGCTCAGGCCGGTCCGGCTCGATGCGACAAGGAACAGCGCCAACAGCCAGAATCCCACGCCCGCGCACAGGCAGGCCGTGTCGCCGGGCGGTTTGCGCCGGTAGAACGGCCACAGCAGCAGCCGGCCGGTGCCGTAGATCAACCACTCCACCACGATTTCGAACAGCATGCGTCCGCACAACCGCAGCGCGGCGCCGGCGACTTCGGCCAATGCGTCCAAGGCCATGCGCGTTCCTCCGTTTGCGCCGCAGCATAGACGCTGCGGCGCGACGGCGGCCAGTGCGGGCGCGCCGTCGCGGACGCGGCGTCAGTCCTGGGTCCACACCGCCAGTTCGTAGCCGTCCGGATCGAGGAAGTGGAAGCGGCGGCCGCCGGGAAACTCGTGCTCGGCGACGATCGCGCCGCCGGCCGCCTCGACCCGGCGCCGCGCGTCGGCGAGGTCGTCGGCGTAGATCACCACCAGCGCGCCGCCGGGACGCGGCGCGGCGTGGGTGCTGAAGCCGCCCTTCATGCGGCCGTCGTCGAATTCGCAGTAGTCCGGGCCGTAGTCGGTGAAGCGCCAGCCGAACGCGGCGCCGTAGAAGGCCTTGGAGGCGGCGATGTCGGCGACGTTGAATTCGAGGTAATCCAGGCGCAGGTTGCGATCGGTGGCGGACATGGCGGTCTTCGCGGTCGGACGGGAGCGTCTTTGTAGATCAATCGACCGCGGCCTGTCTTGTGCGCGCGCTAACGCCGCGCCTACGAAAAAGGCCGCCGGTCGCCCGGCGGCCTTCGCGCGCGCAGCGATGTCCGCGGCGCTTACTTCGACAGTTCCAGCGCCAGCGAGGTCACCCAGCCCTTGTTGCCGAGCTCGTCCTCGACTTCCCACATCGCGCCCTGCTTGTTGCCGGTGGGGTAGAGCATCATGCCCGGGTCGAGCGGACGCACCACCTTGCCGCTGCCGTTGGCGTTGGCGAACAGGCGCGCGGACTTGACCACGGTCACCGCCTGCTGCGCGTTCGACGCCGACGGGTTGCCGGACAGGCCGCCGAGCTCGGCGACCAGGTTGGTGTAGGCCTGCAGGTAGGCCATGGTGATGACCTGGCCGATCTCGGTGTTGGCGTAGCCCGACACGCCGGCGCCGCCGAGGCCGCTGCTGCCGAACAGCGCGCCGCTGGCGCCGAAGCCGATGTCGGTCTTCTTGGCGCTGCCCTCGGCCATCGCGACCTGCTCGGAGGAGCGCACGTCGGTGACGGTCAGCACCACGTCGGCGGTCCGCTTGTTGAAGTTGAGGTTGCCGGCCACCGCGCCGGCGCGGCCGCCGATCAGGCCGCCGAGCAGGCCGCCCACGGCGTTGCCGCCGGCGTTGGAGTTCTTCGAGATCAGGTCCGGCACCAGCACGTAGTCGGCGGCGCGGATCTGGCCCTTGCCGACGTTGGACTTGTTGCGCAGCTGGCCGCTGGCGGCGAGGTCGCGTTCGCGCATCGCCACGTCCATGCCGGCGCCGCGGTCGACGAGGGTGAAGCAGCGCGACTTCTGCACGAACACCTTGATCAGCTTGCTCGGCGCAGGCAGTTGCTGGCCGGTCCACCAGTTGGTCGCGTCTTCCGGCTCGATCACCGAGATCGCGCCGAGGTTCTTCGAGCAGGTCGGAATCTCGTTCATCTTCTCGGCGCGCTGGTCCTGCGCGCTCTTGCGCTGGGCCCAGCCCGGCGCGGCGGCCAGCGCCACGCCCAGGCCCACCACGCAGGCCATGGCCTGGATTCCCCGATTAGCGGTCTTCATCGTTTCGTTCCTTAAAACTGCATCCTGTTTGACCCGCCGCGACCGTTGCGGGCGCGGCGACTGACGGAGTGCGGGCGCCGTTCCCCCGGCCACGCTGCAGGGGGCAGCGGGAGGTCGGCAGGGGGTCCCCGGGCGCAGGCAGGCCGGGCGATCCCGGCCTGCACGACGACTCTCGTCGCCATAGTAACGTGATCCAGTGCTTAAAAAGGACGCTCGTCCGATACTGCGCGCGGGCGCCGCACCCGCTGCGACGCCGGAGCGGCATCCTCGTCTACGTTTTTTGCGCAAGGAGCGTTTCAAGTGCTGCAGACCCTGGCGATCGCCCACTACCGCTCGCTGCACAAGCTCGAACTGGGCCTGGGCCGGCTCAACGTGGTCACCGGCGCCAACGGCTGCGGCAAGTCCAACCTCTACCGCGCGCTGCGCCTGCTGGCGGAAACCGCGCAGGGCGGGGTGGTGCCGGCGCTGGCGCGCGAGGGCGGGCTGCCGTCGGCGCTGTGGGCCGGGCCGGAGACGGTCTCGGCGCGGATGAAGCGCGGCGAGGTGCCGGTCCAGGGCACCCAGCGCCAGGCGCCGGTGGCGCTGCGGCTGGGCTTCGCCGGCGAGGACTACGGCTACGCCATCGACCTGGGCCTGCCGATCCCGTCGCGGACCTTGTTCGGCATGGACCCGCAGATCAAGCGCGAGGCGATCTGGAGCGGCCCGTTCCTGCGCAGTTCCAACCTGTTGGTCGACCGCCGCGGCGGCCTGGCGCGGGTGCGCGAGGGCCGCGGCTGGCGCGTAGCGGCCGAGCACCTGAGCCCGTTCGAGAGCCTGTTCGCCCAGCTGTCCGACCCGCGCGCGGCACCGGAGGTGCTGACCCTGCGCGAGACCATCCGCGGCTGGCGCTTCTACGACCACTTCCGCAGCGACGCGCAGGCGCCGGCGCGGCAGCCGCAACTGGGCACGATGACCCCGGTGCTCAGCCACGACGGCCGCGACCTCGCCGCGGCGTGGCAGACCATCGTCGAGATCGGCGATGCGCGCGCGCTGGCCGAGGCGGTCGACGACGCCTTCCCCGGCGCGCGCGTGCGCGTGGCCGGCGAGGGCGGGCGCTTCGTGCTCGAACTCGAACAGCCCGGCCTGCTGCGGCCGCTGTCGGCGGCGGAACTGTCCGACGGCACCTTGCGCTACCTGCTGTGGATCGCCGCCCTGCACACCCCGCGGCCGCCGCCGCTGATGGTGCTCAACGAACCCGAGACCAGCCTGCACCCGGACCTGCTGCCGGCGCTGGGCCGGTTGATCGCGCGCGCGTCCCGGCGCAGCCAGGTGTGGGTGGTCTCGCACGCGACCCGGCTGGTCGCGGCGCTGGAAGACGAAGACGGCTGCAACGCGATCCGCCTGCACAAACCGTTCGGTCAGACCGAGGTGGAAGGGCAGGGCCTGCTCGATGCGCCGGCGTGGTATTGGCCGGAGCGGTGAGGCGGGCGTGGGGTTCGTCGTCGTTGCGGCGGCGCGGTCGCGACTTGCGTCGCTCCTACAGGGCGAGTCCCAGGCCGCGTCGTCGCTGGAAGTCCGACTGTAGGAGCGGCGCAAGCCGCGACCGCGACACCGCGCTTACGACGCAACCTGCTGCAACGCGGTCGCGACTTGCGTCGCTCCTACAGGGCGAGCCCCAGGCTGCGTCGCCGTTGGAAGTCCGACTGTAGGAGCTGCGCGAGCTGCGACCGCGACACTGCGCTTGCGACGCAACCTGCAGCAAGGCAACGGCAACCGCCCGCTTCACGCCACCGCCGCCAGCGGCTTGCCGAAGCCCGTTCCGACCATCCCCGGTATCCGTTCCACCAACAGGTCGATCGCCGCGCGCGTGCGCAGCGGCAGGTAATGGGTGTGCGGCCACACCGCGCTGATCCGGCTGCCGACCACGCGGTCGGCGTGCATCACCATCTGCAGTTCGCCGCTGCGCAGGTAGCGGCTCAGCAGCCAGCACGGTAGCTGGGCCAGGCCGGCGCCGGCGATGGCCGCGTCGGCGATCGCCTGCAGGTCGTCGAAACGCAGGCGCGCGTTGACCTGCGGCTCGCGCACTTCGCCGTCGCCGTCGCGCAGGCGCCAGGGCACGAGCTGGCCGTGGCGGCCGTAGATCACCGCGTCGTGGCCGGCGAACTCGTCGATCTCGCGCGGCAGCCCGCGCTTGGCCAAATACGCCGGCGCGGCGCAGATGCCCAGGTGCTCCTGGGTCAACAGGCGCGCGGCGAGGGTCGCGCTGTCGCGCAGGCGGCCGACGCGGATGCCCAGGTCGTAGCCTTCCTCGACCAGGTCGACCATGCGGTCGTTGAACGACAGGTCGATCTCCAGCTTGGGATGGCGCCGCGATAGTTCCAGCACCACCGGCGCCACGCAGTGGCGGCCGAACATCACCGGCGCGCTGATCCGCAGCCGTCCGCTGGGTTCGCGCCGGCCGCTGTCGAGCGCGGCCTCGGCGGCGTCGAGTTCGGCCAGCGCCTTCACGCAGCGCTCGTAGTAGGCCTGGCCGTCCTCGCTCAGGCTCTGGCGGCGGGTGCTGCGGTGGAACAGGCGCACGCCGAGCTGTTGCTCGAGCCGGGCGATGCGCTTGCCGATGGCCGAGCGGGTCACCCCCAGGCGGTCGGCGGCGACCGCGAAGCTGCCGGCCTCGGCGGACTGGACGAAGGCGACGATGCCGAGCAGGCGATCGTTGACGGCCATGGGATTGGTTCCTGTCGGGCTACGGAGAGTGGAAGAAATCTAGCCACTAGAGCGCACGCGGCGACGCTATCGTAGCGCTCCTGGGCCGCGGCATCGTCCCCGGCCCCCCGTCCCCACTGTTCCAGGAGTGTCCCCCATGAAGGCTTACCGCATCCGCGCCGGCCGCGGCATCGACTCGCTCGCCCTGGCCGAGGAAGCGCCCGCGCCGCTCGGCGCCGGCCAGGTGCGCCTGCGCGTGCGCGCGGTGTCGCTGAACTTCCGCGACCTGATGGTCGCCGACGGCCGTTATCCCGCCGGCGGCGACCGCGCGGTGATCCCGGCGTCCGACGCCGTCGCCGAAGTGATCGAGCTCGGCCCCGGCGCGTCCCGCTGGGCGCTCGGCGACCGCGTCGCCACCAGCTTCTTCCCGCACTGGCACGCCGGCGCCGCCAGCGCCCACGCCACCCGCGAGCCGTTCGGCGCCGACGCCGACGGCGTGCTGGCCGAACAGATCGTGGTGTCGCAGGAGTCGGTATTCGCCGTGCCCGCGCACCTGGACGACGCCCAGGCCGCGACCCTGACCTGCGCCGGCGTCACCGCCTGGAACGCGCTGTTCGTCGAAGCCGGCCTGCGCCCGGGCCAGAGCGTGCTGCTGCTGGGCACCGGCGGCGTCTCGATCTGGGGCCTGCAACTGGCCAAGGCGGCGGGGCTGCGCGCGATCGTCACTTCCTCCAGCGACGCCAAGCTCGAACGCGCCCGCGCGCTCGGCGCCGACGAGACCATCAACTACCGCAGCCACCCGGAATGGCAGGACGAAGTGCTGCGGCTGACCGCCGGCAACGGCGTCGATGCTGTGCTGGAAGTCGGCGGCGCCGGCACCCTGGCGCGCTCGCTGCGCGCGGCGGCGATGAACGGCACCGTCGCGATCATCGGCGGGGTCAGCGGCTTCGCCGGCGAGTTCGACCCGTTCGCGCTGATCATGGGCGCCAAGCGCCTGTCCGGCATCTACGTCGGCAGCCGCGGCATGGGCGAGGATCTGGCGCGCTTCGTCGGCGTCAACCGGATCGCGCCGGTGGTGGACCGCGCGTTCGCGTTCGAACAGGCGGGCGAGGCGTATCGCTACCTCGAAAGCGGCTCGCACTTCGGCAAGGTCGTGATCCGGGTCGGCGGCTGAGGCGGCGCCGGTCGGCGCAGGCGGCGCGGGCCGGGAACGGCTCGCGTCGTCGCTGCGGCGTCGAGGTCGCGGCTCGCGCCGCTCCTACAATCGGACCTCGCGTCAACGCGGACTCGCCCTGTAGGAGCGGCGCGAGCCGCGACCGCGTCAACGCGGCCGCCGCGAAACTTCCGTCCGCCCGCATCCCGGCACGTGCCGGAACGGGAGCCGGGGTTTCGCAAGCGCGCCGTCGCGGTCGCGTCGCCGTCCGCGACCATCCGCGGATACCGCACCGACGCCCGCGCATGCGATCTTGGCCGCATCGCCTCCGGGCCCTGCGACTCGCCGCCATGACCGATCCCGCCGCCGTTCCCTCGATCCGCCGCGCCCATGCCGGCGACGCCGATGCGCTCGCCCTGGCCGGCGCGGCGACCTTTCTCGACACCTTCGCCGGCATCCTCGACGGCGCCGACATCGTCGCCCACTGCCGCAAGCAGCACGCCGCCGAACTGTACGCGCAGGCCCTGGCTGATCCGGCGACGGCGCTGTGGCTGGCCGAGAGCGCGCTCGGCGCCGCGCCGGTCGGCTTCGCGATGCTGACGGCGCCGAACCTGCCGCTGGCCGACCTGCGCGCGGACGACCTCGAACTCAAGCGCATCTACCTGCTCTCGCGCTTCCACGGCGGCGGCACCGGCCGCCGCTTGATGCAGCACGCCATCGACGAAGCGCGCGCGCGCGGCGCCGGCCGGCTGCTGCTGGGCGTGTACGCCGGCAACGAACGCGCGCTGGCGTTCTATGCGCGCTGCGGCTATGCGCAGATCGGCGAGCGCGAATTCCAGGTCGGCGGTAACACCTACCACGACGCGATCCTGGCGCTGGAGTTGGCGGCATGAGTGCCGGCGAGCAGGACAGCGATGCGCAGGATGAGGCGCGCGGCCCCACGGTCCACGCCTTGCGCGAGCAGGACGTGGACGCCGCGGTGGCCTTCGACGGCAGTTTCATCGCCTTCCAGCGCCTGCTGCTGCAACTGCGCGACGGCGCGTTGTGGTGCGACCTGGATTCGTTCGAAACCGAGCGGCTCGAAGAGCCGTACCGCAAGAACTACGGCGACGACGCCGATGCCGAGGGCTTGCGCGATTATCTGCAGCGCGCCCGCGGCAACACCGCGACCGACGCGGCCGCGTTCGTGGTCCGCCTCGACGGGCGCGTGGCCGGGCGGATGATGATGTCGCGCACCTGGAACGGCTTCGCCTATATCGACGACATCGCCATCGACCGCAACGCGCGCCGCCGCGGGGCCGGCACGGCCTTGATGCATGCGGCGCTGGATTGGGCGCGCACGCACGGCTATCCGGGGATCATGCTGGAAACCCAGGACACCAACGTCATCGCGTGCCGCATGTACCTGCGCCACGGTTTCGTGCTCGGCGGATGCGACCGCTACCACTACGCCAACGAGCCGGACATCGCGCATGAGACGGCGCTGTTCTGGTACCGGATGTTGTGACAATCCGGCCATCTGAATACGTAAATTTTTCCGCATCGGCGGATTGAAACTGCTTTTTTGATGCGTACGGGCATGCGAAGCATGCGGGTTTGCGCGCATCCTGGTTGCGGCGCTGATCATCCGATGCAGCCGCTTCGACGGCGTCACGGCGAATTGACATTCGCCGCGTCGCAATCGCGCCATTCGGAGCCGGGCGCGAACCCTCGCGCCGTCCGGGCCAAGGATGGAACGCACATGGGCGTGGTGCTGATCGAGTATTGGACCGAGTTCGCCGGCGCGGCGCTGCACCGCGTCGATGCCGGCGGCCACCGCGCCTATGCGTTCCTGTGCGCGGGGCCGCCGATCACCGCCCAGGGCGCGCCCGACGCCTACCACCCCGACGACACCGGCAGCGGCAGCCTGCACGACAGCGGCTGGCCGAGCGGCGCTTGGCGCGAGCGGCTGGTGCCCGATCCGCACCAGCCGCAGCGGCCGCTGCGCCAAGCCGAGGGCGCCCAAGCCGGTTACTTCGTCTCCACCACCGCGCTGGCCGACGCCCGCTTTCCGCGCAGCAATCCGCAGGCTTATGTCGACGCGGGACGGGTGCCGTACCTGGCCATGCCGGCGACGTGGCTGGCGCAGGCCGGCGCGGGCGGCGTCGGCGACTTCGTCGTCGTCCACGACCGCGCCACCGCGCGCAGCAGTTTCGGCCTGATCGGCGATGCCGGCCGCGGCCGGGCGCTGGGCGAGATGTCCGAGCGCATGGCCAGCGACCTGTCCGGGGTACGCGCGCACGCGCGCAGCGGACGCGGCGCGCCGCAGGGAACGCTGCTGTGCGTGGTGTTTCCCGGCTCGCGGCGCGAACCGGCCTGGCCGTTGCGCAACTCGGCGTTGCGCTCGCGCTGCGAGCAACTGCTGCGCCCGCTCGGCGGCGTCGCGCGGCTGGCGCAACTGGCCGACTCGCTGGCCGGATTGCCGGCGTCGCGGCCGGAGGAGTAAGCGGGCTGCGAAGTTCCGCGGTGAGTGTGGCGCAAGCCGTCGCTACGTGCCGCGTCCGCCGCGCGGGCGGGGGCGGCGAAGTCGCGCTTCCCGCTTGTGCGGCGAACCTGCCGCATCGCGGTCGCGGCTTGCGCCGCTCCTGCAGTCGCACTTCGATTCAGCGCGCGGCCTGGTCGGTCAGCGACAGGTCCAGGCGCACCAGCCGGCCCAGCCGGTCGCGGCGTTGCGCGCGCAGGTACCAGTGTTCGCGCAGGCGCGGCAGGCGCAGCGGCGGGTGCACGGGTTCGCCCCACAGCGTCAGTTCGTAGCGGCGCTCGTGCAGCCACCACAGCAGGCGGTCGAACTCGGCCTGATCGTCGGCTAGCAGCAGGTCGGCGTCGGCCGGCGCGCGCGCGTCGGGGTCGGCCAGCCAGCGCGGGTAGCTGCCGTGCAGCTCGAACGCGAATCCGGCTTCGCGCAACGCCTGCAGTTCGTCGCCGGTGCTGTCCAGGCAGATGCGCTCGCGCTGTTTCTGGAACACCAGCGCGTATTCGTGGCTGCGGTCGGTGGACGCGTCGCCGGGCGCCAGCGCGCGCGGATCGCGCGCGTAGCACAGCAGGCGCTCTTCGCGCGTCACGAACAGCGCGCCGAGAATCCGCGCCAGGTCCCAGGCCAGCGGCAGCGTGCGCTCGCCGAGAGTCAGGTTTTCGGCCATGGCGATGCAGTAGCCGCCGTCGGGCAGGGCCGCGCGCACGGCGTGGAAGATGTCGCGCAGGCGCCGCAGGTAGGCTTCGTAGTCGCGTTCCAGATAGAGCTGGCCGGCGTCCGCGCCGGGCGCGCCGGCGGGGTCGGGCCAGCGGCAGCCGAAGTAGGGCACGTTGGTCAGGCATAGGTCGAACGGCAGCGGCGCCGGCGCATCCGGCAGGCTGCCGACGGCGACCGGCGCGTCGATGCCGTGGCGTTGCAGCCGTTCGCGCGCCAGTTGCGCGCGCGCCGGGTCGATCTCCAGTCCGCAGCCGCGGCGGCCTTCGAGCGCGGCGGCGAGCAAGGTGGTGGCGAAGCCGCAGAACGGATCGAACACGCGCGCGCCCGGCGCGGCGTAGTGGCGCACGAACGGGCGCATCTGCGCGACCCAGCCGCAGTCGCGGCCGCCGAACGGATCGCGCGCGCGCAGGTCGTCGGGCAGCCGCAGCTGCGGCGGGTCGGGCTCCAGCAGCAGCCAGCTGCGGCTATCCATCGGCGGGCTCGCTTGCGGCGGGCGCGAGCGCAGCGGGCTCGGCGACGGTGGGCCACAGCACGTCGCGATCGGGCTGCCAGCCGGCGCAGAGACGGCCATTGCCGTGGAACACCAGCTTGTAGATGTCGCCGGAGGCGTGGCGGCGGTGCATGGCGGCGTAGTCGGAGGATTCGAACACCACCTCCATGCCGCTGTCCTGCTCGCGCAGGCGCAGGTTCCAGAAGTAATAGCCTTCGGTGATGCGCAGCGGCGTCAGTTGCGGCCACCACGGCGCGTCCATGCACGCGGCCAGCACCTCATCGATCGGCACGCGTTCGGCGTCGATATAGCGGCGGCTGGCGTTGTCGCGATAGCCCGGGTCCAAGCGCGAGAACTCGCGGAAGATCACCGTGCCGGCGCCGCAGGCGCGCGCCCAGTCGAGGTAGGCGCGCACGCCGTCGGCGTCGTCGATGCCTCCGCGTTGCAGGATGCACACCTGGCGCAGCGGCAGCGCCGCGGACAACTGGCGCGCCACCCGTTCGAATACGGCGCCGTCGGCGATCGGTTCGCCGTCGCGGAAGCGCATGATGCGTTGGTTGCGCGCGGCGTCGTAGTGATGCCGCGACAGTTCCAGCCACGACAGGCCGAACGTTCGCAGCGCGGCGATCAATTCCTCGCCGCGGCCGCGGGCGAAGCCGGCGCCGTTGCTGTAGAGCACGCGCTCCTCGACCTGCACCCCGTCGCGTTCGGCCGCGCTCAGCGTCGCCAGCAAGCGCAGGAACCAGTCCTCGTCGTCGCTGGACTCCAGTCCCGACAGCGACCACGACAGCGGCAGCCCGCGCAATTGCGCCAGCGCCGCGCTCAGGCGCTCGAAGTGATCGGGGCCGGGACGCAGGGTCTGCGCCATCGCGCCGCCGTCGTGCCGGCGCAGGTTTTCCGAACAGAACAGGCAGCGCGCCGAACACGGCCGCGCCGCGGCGTAAGGGGTGAAGGTGACCGGCTGGGCGACGCGGTAGCGGCGTTCGCCGATGCGGTGCTCGCGCCAGCGCGCGGCGTCGTGTTCGCCCGGCGCGCGCCGGGCCAGCTGCGGCGTGCTCGCGCGCAGGCGTTGGAACAGGGAAGAGGCCGCGCTGAGCGGGAGCGTGCCCGGGTCGGCGGTCGCTAGCCCTTCGAGAGGGGCTGGCATGGATTCGTCCTTGGAAGTTTGGGCGGGGCGGCGGCCCTCACCCTAGCCCTCTCCCGCGGGCGGGCGAGGGGACTGATCGTGGCGGTCGTAAAGCGCCCTGCTTTCAAGCCCCTCTGCCGCTCGCGGGAGAGGGGTTGGGGTGAGGGACCGCTCAAAGCCGCGCCGCGTTCGCCCGTTCCCGCACCTGCGCGAACGTCCAGTCGGCGACCAGCTTGCCGTCCTCCCACACCGTCACCATCGCGTCTTCGTAGCCCACCGGCTTGGTCGCTTCCTCCAGCGAAGGCGCGTCCGCCGGCACCGGCACGGTCTTGAAGTGGCCGTATTCGCGATGGCGCAGCAGGGTCATGCGGCCGCGCTTGCTCGACTTGCCCTTGTCGGTGACCGGGTCCTTGTAGACGTCGATCCATTCGCCGTCCACGCGCGCGGCCGAGCACTTCAGCGCGAACTTCTGGGTGTCGCGGTCGAGCCGCTGCAGCAGCGCGCCGCCCATGCCGAAGGCGAGGTTGTCGGTGGCGTAGCCGTAGCTGGTCGCGCGTTCCAGGATCGCGCGGATGCTGGTCGGGTTGATGCCGTCGCCCTGGATCACCCGCACGTGGTTGAGCACCTTGTAGCCCTTGCCGTTGACGGTGTGGCCGAAGGCCTCGTCGAGCAGGGACAGGCACTGGTGCACGACATCGACCGGGTCGCCCGAGTCGGGGCGCACCACCAAGGTCGCGCCGGAAGCGATGATCTGCTCGCGCAGGGTCTTGCCCCAGTGCTCGCGAATCGCATGGAAGATGTCGTAACTGTCCGACACCACCGCGACGATCGCGCCGGGCTTGGCGAACTGGTCGAGCATGTTGCGGTAGGCATCGACCTCGCGCTCGCGGCCCCAGCTGGTGATGGTGCTGTGCTCGGCGGCGGGGATCGAATAGCCGGCCATCGGCTCGTGGTAGTAGCGCTTGGCCAGCAGCAGGCCGGAGACGGTGTCGGTGCCGAGGAAGTTGACCAGGTGCGCGGCGCCGCCGAGCGCGGCCGATTCGGTGCTGGACACGCCGCGCGCGCCGAAGTCGTGCAGCTTGAACGGCAGCTGGCCTTCCGGGTCGTCGCTGGTGCGTTCCAGGAACTGGCGGATGGTCTGCTTGGCATGCCAGCTGGTGGTGGCCACCGTCACCGGGTACCACAGGCGCAGCAGCAGGGTTTCCAGGTACGACGGCACCCAATAGGCCTGTGGGTCGGTCGATTCGATCGTCACCAGCGCCTGGTGGGTCGGCACCACGGTGCCTTCGGGCACGGCGCGGATCCGGATCGGCATCAGCCCGTCGTGCTTATCGACGATGTAGCGCCAGCCGGCTTCGTTGAACGGTTCGCCGTGCGCAGCGAACAGGTCGCGCGCTTCGTCGATGTCGGCGTGGGTGACCGGCTTGGCCAGGTACTCCTTGAGGATCGCCTGCAGGCCGAAGAACACCGTGCGGTCGTACACGCCGCCGCGCGATTCGATGTAGAAGAACGTCGCATCGGTGCCGGGCGGGTACTGCAGCCAGTGGCTGGCCTTGTAGCTGTCGGTGTTGAGCAGCAGGTTGTCGAGGCATTGCATGACGGGAAGCTCCTTCGCGTCGGGTGTGGCCGGCGGTCTGTCCGCCGGCGGGAGGGCCGGGCGGTGCGCGTTGCGCTCAGCCGCGGCCCAGGAAGTATTCGAGGATGTGCAGGTGGTCTTCGAACAGCTGCGGGCTCATCTCCAGCGCCTCGCTGACCGGGAACCAGCGCGCCTTGTCGGCGTCGTCGCCGCCGCGCACCTGCGGCAGTTCGCCGGCGGGAAAGTCGAAGTGGAAGGCGTGGGTGATGGTGCGGCCGCGCGCGCTGCGCTCGGGATGGTCGAACACGCGCTCGCCCTTGATCGAGCCCTTGAGCACCGCCAGCGGCACTTTCAGCCGGGTTTCCTCGCGCAGCTCGCGCAGGCAGGCGTCGAGCAGGCTTTCGTGCTGGCCGACGAAACCGCCCGGCAGCGCCCACAGGCCCTTGCCCGGTTCGGCGCGGCGGCGCACCAGCAGCACGTGGCCGGAATGCACCACCACCGCGTCGGTGGTGACGAAGGTCGGCGCGTAGGGCGCATCGCTCCAGGCCGCGCGGTACTGCTCGATGAACTGGTATTCGGCGACCAGTTGCTTGAACGCCGGCGAGCTCTTGCGGAACGCCTCGAGCATGTCGAACACCGGCGCCGGCACGTTGGCGCGGATCAGCATCAGCCCGCCGTGGCTGTCGAGCTGGTTGGCCTCGAACAGGTACTTGCGCAGTTCGGTGGCCGACAGCGTGGCGGTGTGGTTGACGTCGACCAGCGGCCACTGCGGGAACTCGCGCAGGTAGTAGCTGGAGGCGTCCTTGTCCATGCCGACCAGACCGATGCGCGCATCCGCCGCGCCGCCGTCGGCGCGCACCGCCTCGGCGACGCTGCGCTGGACGTTGGCGATCCACTGGCTCTCGTTGTAGAGGTGGTCGCGCAGCGGACGCACGATCAGGCGGTCGGCGCTGTCGGCGAGCGCGGCCTGGATCATCACCGCGCGCTCGGCGACGGTGAAGGGGTTCTTGACGGTGCGGGGGGTGTCGGCGGAACCGACCAGGAAGACGACCTTGGCGGCCTTGCCCAGCGCGTGGCGGGCGACGGCGGCGTGGCCGTTGTGGAAGGGCTCGAAGCGGCCGATGAAGACGAGGTAATCGTATTGCTGCAGTGCCATGAGAATCCCTCACGGAGTTGAAGTGGCCGGCGGTCTGTCCGCTGGCGTATGGCAAAGGTTACGCCGATGCCCGGCGCCGTCAAGTGCCGCCGCTTCGCCGCGGCGCGCGGTGCCGGCGTCGCCCCGAGCGGCGTGGTCCGTTTCGCCCGGACCGCTACAATCGCGCCGAGCAACGGAGGGCGACCATGGGGATGCAGGTTCCGCAGTATTGGGCCGAGGCGCGGCTGCAGGAGAAGTTCGGGAGGGGGCACGTCTCCGGGCGGGTTTCGCTGACGGTGCGTCGCTTCGGTTGGTCCGATTCCAGCCAATCCGACGCCCAGGCCATGGCCGAGACGCGCGTGCGCGACGCGTTCGACCGCATCCTCGCCGGCGAGAAACTGCCGCGCAACGAACCGCGCGTGCCCTACGACGCCGAAGGCCTGCCGATCCGCGAGGAAATCGTCGCCCGCTACGGCAACGAGGTGATCACCCGCAACAGCTACGGTTCGCGCTGCCTCAACTCGCCGGACGTGCTGTTCGCCGATGTCGATTTCAAACCGCCGCCGATGCCGCCGTGGCGACGCAAGCAGTTCGTCGCCGCCGTCGTGGCGGGCGCGGTCTGCGGCGTCCTGTGGCATCCCGTCGCCGGCATCGCGGCGTTCATCGCCGCGTTGATCCTGATCGGCACGATCCACGGCTGGTGGGCGCGGCGGCGCGACCTGCAACTGGGCGGCGGACCGGAGGCGCGCGCGCTGGCGCCGGTCAAGGCCTTCGTCGCCGCCAATCCGGACTGGCACCTGCGCGTCTACCGCACGCCCAACGGCTTCCGCCTGCTGGCGATGCACCGCACTTTCGATCCGCTCGACCCGCAAGTGAACGCCTTCTTCGAAGCGATCGGCGCGGACTCGTACTACGCGCTGTCGTGCAGGCACCAGCACTGCTTCCGCGCCCGCGTCAGCGGCAAACCGTGGCGCATGGGCCTGCGCGAACACATGCCGTACCGGCGCAGCGCCTGGCCGATCGCCGAGGAACACCGGCCCGAGCGCGAGCGCTGGGTGGCCGAATACGAGCGCAAGGCCGAAGGCTACGCGGCGTGCCGCTTCGTCGAACGGTTGGGCAGCCGCGATTACGTGTCGGCGACGCAGTCGGTGCAGCGCTTGCACGACGACCTGTGCAGCGCGACCCGCGATCTGCCGATGGCGTGAGCGGGCGGTAGCGAACCCGGTCGTACGCTGCCGCGACCGGGATCGTGGCGCGTGCCCATCGGTGCGGGGGGCGATGCCGGTCGCCTGGACCGGCGCGGGGTCAGCGCGGTATCAGCGTTTCGAGTTCGCGATGCAAGTCGTCGGGCAATCGCGCGCGGGCCCGTTGCAGGCGTTCGCGCAGCGCTTGCGGCGATGCCTGTTCGAGCGAACCGAAGCGATAGCGTCCGAAGTTGGCCCATGTGCGCAATTCGGACACAAGCTCCCATTCCACCTGCGAGGCCTGCGGCTCGGACAGCGCCTCCAACAGGAAGTCCAGCGCCTGCCATTTGTCCAGCAAGGTGGTGGCGCAGGTCAGCCGGACGCGGTGCGGCGGGCGCAATTCCCAGGCTTGCCGCAACACCTCCGCCGTCAGCCTGGCGTGGCCGCTAGCGTAGGCCCGCAGGGCTTCGGATGCGACCCGGTAATCGATGTCGTGCAGCGCCCGCGCCAATGCCGCGGGCAGGCCGATGGCCGCGCCGCGGATGAGTCCGCGCAGCGCCAGCAGCCGCAACCGCGACGAAGCGTGCGACAACCACGGCGACAGGCTCGCCTCGTCCTCGGGCAGGGCGCATTCGCTCAAGGCGGTCAGCGCGATGCGCGCCCGCGCCGAATCGCCTTTCTCCAGCGCGTCGCGCCACATCCGCCGGGGTTCTTCGCCGAACCGCTCGCGCAGCAGATAGGCCGCTACCCGCCGTGGGCCGGTGGAACGGTCGAACATCGCATCGTCCAGGCTTTCGCGCAGCGAGGGCGCATCGACGTGGGCGGCCAGCCGCAGCGCGTCGCGGCGCAAGGCGGGGACGCGGCGGCGGCGGGTCAGGCGCAACTCGCGGTCGAGGTGCTCCGGCGCCAACAAAGTTTGCGCCTGCGCCAATGCGGCACCGGCGATGCGCGGATGCCTATCGTCGAGCGCGGCGATACACGCGTCCGCCGCGCTGCGGGCGCCGGTCGCGACCGCGGCGGAATAGGCGTATTCGCGCACCTGCGGCGAATCCGACGCGGTGGCCCGCCACAGCCGCTCGGCATGGCGCGGCGCGTGCAACTGCGGTTCGACCAGCGCGCTCCAGGCGTCGGCGTAGCGTTCGCGTCCGCGCATCGACAGCGCCAGCTCGATCAGGTCGAACAGCCGCTCGGGTTCGCGTTGGAGCAGCGAGTCCAACAGGTTTTCGGCGACCCGCCGTACCGGGTCGACCCAGTCGCCGCAACGGATCAGCGCCGCGGCCATCGCCACGCGGCCGGGCCAGTCGGCGAACGCGCGCAGCGCGTACTCGCGCAGATAGCCGTCGTAATCGCAACTGGCGACGAACAGGCAGGCCTGGGCGCGTTCGGGGCCCGCCGCCTGCAACGCCTGCAGGGGCACAAGCCCGTCGGGCCAGACCGGGACGGGCTGGAACGGCCGCCTGTCGTAGGCGCAAAGTTGTCGTTGAAAGTCGTAACGCCGGTGGCTCTTGCGGATCGCCTCCTCCAGGCGCGGCAGCGCGCGCGCCGGCAGCGCCTGCAGCTCGCCGGCGGCGCTTTCCAATTCGCTGTCGGCGAAGACGAAGTCGTGCTGGCCGCGCAGCGCGCGCAGGCCCGCGGTCAGGTAGCAGTTCCAGGCCGCCGGCAGGCGCGCCGGGCTGGGAAAATCGATCAGCATCCTTGAGCTCCGAAGGTACGTGCCGCGACAGACAGGTGCCGCGCCGCGATTCAGTCCGCCACCACCTCGATCCGCACCCCCTCGCACTCCACCACCTGACCCGCGCGGATCTTGCAGGTCTTGCGCAGTTCCACCTGGCCGTCGACCCGCACCGCGCCGCTGGCGACGATGGCCTTGCCGGTGCCGCCGCTGTGGGCGAGGCCGGCCAGCTTGAGCAGTTGGTTGAGTTCGACGTAGTCGTGGCCGGCGTCGAGGGCGAAGCGGATCGGTTGCATGGGGGCGTTGCTTTGGGGCGGTGACGGGGAGGCAGGGTCGCAGCGCTGAGACCTGGACGCAAGACGTTTGCGCGCGCGGCGGCGTACTCTCGGGTTTTCGGCGCCCGTGCGGGTGCCACCGGCCCATCTCCACGGAGGTCCACGATGAAGCGAGCCCAGTACGAGCGGCGCGGCCCGGTGCCGCAGGACGTGATCGAGGCGGTCGAGTTCCAGACCCCGCCGCTGGCCGCGGGCCAGGTGCTGATCGAGGTGCTGGCCGCGCCGATCAACCCTTCCGACGTGCTGACCCTGACCGGCGACTACGGCCTGCTGCCGCCGCTGCCGGCGGTGGGCGGCAACGAAGGCGTGGGGCGGGTGGCCGAGCTCGGCCCGGAGGTGACCCAGCTCAAGCTCGGCCAGACCGTGCTGCTGCCGATCCAGGGCGGCAGCTGGGCCACGCACATGGTCGGCACGGCCAAGCATCTGGTGCCGCTGCCCGACGGCGCCGACCCCAAGCAACTGGCGATGATCACCATCAACCCGCCGACCGCGCTGCTGATGCTCAGCGACATCGTCGCGCTGGAGCCGGGCGACTGGGTGATCCAGAACGCGGCCAATTCGGCCGTGGGCACATACCTGATCCAGTTGGCCAAGGCGCGCGGGCTGCGCACGATCAACGTGGTGCGGCGCGAGTCGGCGGTGGAAGCGGTGCAAGCGGCCGGCGCCGACGTGGTCCTGGTCGACGGCGAGGACCTGGGCAAGCGCGCGCGCGAGGCGGCGCAGAAGGCGCCGATCAAGCTCGGCATCGACGCGGTCGGCGGGCTGGCGACCCAGCACGTCGCCCAGGCCCTGGGCGAGGGCGGGGTGGTGGTGAACTACGGCGCGATGAGCGGCGAGGCCTGCCAGATTTCGCCGGCCTCGTTCGTGTTCCGCGACGTGTCGCTGCGCGGGTTCTGGCTGTCGCGCTGGTTCCAGCAGGCGGCGCCGGCGCGGCGCGCGCAGGTGTTCGGCGAGATCGCCCAGCGGGTGGCCGCGGGCGAACTGCACGCGCGGGTGCAGGCGACCTATCCGCTGGAGCGGATCAAGGACGCGGTGGCCGCGGCCGCGACCGGCGAGCGCGACGGCAAGATCCTGATCCTGCCCAACGGCGAGGTGTGAGCGTGGAGGAGCGAGGAGCGAGCAACAGCCGCTTCTGCTTTTCGCTCACTTCTCACTTCTCTGCGCTCGCTCCTCGCTCAAACGAGTAAAGCCGATGAACACCGAATTGCAGATGCTGGCCTGGGCGGTCGCGCTGGGCATCGTCCACCTGCTGGTGGCGGCCGCGTTCATGACCGCGCAACGCGGCGTGCGCTGGAACGCCAGCGCGCGCGACGGCACGCCGCCGCCGCTGACCGGCACGGCCGCGCGCATCGACCGCGCCTGGCGCAATTACCTGGAAACCTTCCCGCTGTTCGCCGCGCTGGCGCTCGCCGTGGTCGTCGCCGGCCGCGGCAACGACCACACCGCATTGGCCGCGCAGCTGTATTTCTGGGCGCGGCTGGCGTATGTGCCGGTCTATGCCGCCGGCATTCCGTACCTGCGTTCGGCGGTGTGGGCGGTGTCGCTGTGGGGAATCCTGCAATTGCTGTGGGCGCTGCTGTAGTCGCTCAGCCCGTTGCGCTTTCGGCCGCGACCGGCGCCTGCGCGCACAGCGCGCGCTTGGCCGCTGCGGTGAGCTGTTTGATCGCGTACTCGGCGCGCAGCGCGGCGCCGCGGTCGGGGTGCTCGAAGCGCGCCAGCAACCGCGCCGGCGGATGCGCGCGGGTATAGCGCGCGCCCTTGCCGGCGGCGTGCTGGGCGTAGCGGCGCTCCACGTCGACGGCGATGCCGGTGTAGAGGCTGCCGTCGGTGCATTCGATGAGGTAGACGTACCAGGGCATCGGCGTAGGGTAAGGCGAGGAGCGAGCGAAAACCCGCTTTTTCTCACTCCTAACTCCTCTTCGCTCACTCCTCGCCTCATTTAGGAATTTAGTTAAGTAATCAAGGCTATACTGGCCGCTCCGCGCCGCCCGGCGCGCCCGAGCCGCCGCCATGTCGCAAGACAAGATCTTCGAAGCCCTGGCGTCGAGGCCGCGCCGGCAAATCCTGGCCTTCCTGTCCGAGCGCGAGCTCAGCGCCGGCGACATCGCCGCGCGTTTCGACATGAGCGCGCCGGCGGTGTCGCGGCATCTGTCGGTGCTGGTCAACGCCGGCCTGATCAGCAGCGAGCGTCGCGGCCAATTCGTGGTCTACAAGCTGGTGCCGGACCATCTGGTCAATACGCTGACCCAGTTCGCGTTCGAAATCTGCCCGGTCGGCGGCCCGCTCAAGCGCGAAAGCCGGCGCGCGGCGCGCAAGAGCGCGGGCGGCAAGCCGGCGGCTTGAGGCGCGGCGCCTGCGCGCCCGCATCGGCCCGGGCCGCGCCCGACGTCACTCCTGCTCGAAGCGCTCGATCTCCTCCAGCACCGCCTCGGCGCGGCGCACGCTGGCGCCGGCGACGCCGTCGTCCACCGCCCGGCGCAGGCGCGGCCGGGCCGGGTCGCGCGACCAGCGCAGGAACCACGCGCTGGCCAGCAGGCCGGCCACCCCGACCGCGCCGCCGTAGACGAACATCGACGGCGCGTTGCGGTACAGGTCGACGCCGAACAGGCTCATCAGGATCGCCGCCAACGCCGGCATCCACAGCAGCCACCAGGCCAGCCCGACCGCGAGGCCGCCGCGCACGTAGGCCCGGCGCAGCGCCGCCAGCCGCCGCTGCAGGGCCAACACCGGTGCGGTGTAGTCGATGACGGCGACGCAGGACTGCACCCACGCGCCGCACACCACCAGGGCGATGCCGTACAGATGCAGGGCCAGGCCGAACGCGAGCAGGTGCGCGCTGTGCGCATGCGCGCTCCAGAACGCTGCGCCCCAGATCGTCAGCAGCACGCCGGCGGCCATCTGCAGCGCCTGTCCCCACACCAGCGGACGCAGCCCGCTGCGCATGCGCCGGCCGCGCTCTTCGCGCAGGCGCAGCCGTTCCATCCGGTGCTGGCGGTCGAGCTTGTCGCCCAGCGCCTGCCAGGCTTGCTTGAGTTCGTCGAGTTCCATCGTCGCTGCGCTCATGGTTCGGTTCCGCGGTGGCAAGGGGCGTCAGTCGGCCAGCGCGGCGCGCAGGCGCTGCTTGAGCCGGCCGATCTTGGTGGCGACGTTGCTTTCGCTCAGGCCCAGGACTTCGGCGATCTCGCGATGGCCGCGGTCTTCCAGGTAGAGCAGCAGCAAGGCGCGGTCCAGCGGCGGCTGCTGCGCGATCAGGCGCTGCAGCAGGCGCAGGCGCTGCGCGATTTCCGGCGTGTCGCCGTCGTCGGCGGGCAGCGCGTGCAGGTCTTCGTCCAGCGCCAGGGTGTCGTGGCGGCGGCTGCGTTCGCGCAGGTGCGAGATCGCCACGTTGAGGGCGATGCGGTACATCCAGGTGGAAAAGCTGCGCTGCGGATCGTAGCGGGGGAACGCGCGCCACAGCTGCGCGGCGATGTCCTGGGCCAGGTCGGCGCGCTCGTCCTCGCCGCGGGCGTAGCCGGCGGCGACCTTGTAGACGATGCCGCGGTGCGCGGCCAGCAGCGCCTCGAAGCGGCGCTGCCGCGCCGCCGTAGCCTCCCCGCGCATGCCGTCCGCTCCTGCCATCGCCTGGGTCCGTTGGATGTCCATGCCCGGGTGATTCGCGCCCCGGGGCGAATCATCACACCCGCGGCGACGGACGGGCGAGTCGGTGCGGGGCCGCGCCGTCAGGCCGCCGCGGCGGCCTCGGCGCGGTGGCGGTAGAACTGCAGGATGGTGTCGCTGAAGTCGCCGATCAGCCAGCGCGCCAGCGGCGCGGCGTACCAGTTGAAGCCGGTGCTGACCCGGTAGTCCATGCGGATGCGCAGTTCGGTGGCGGCGCCGCGCGCGACCAGGGTGTAGCGGGTGCCGATGAGGTCGAAGTAATGGCCGCCGATTTCGACGTGGTCGTCGAGCGCGCCGGGCGGGATCGAATCCGGCGCGAACTGGTACTGCCATTGCACGTAGCGGCCCGGCTGCCAGTCGGCCGAGCGCTGGCGGAAATGGATGCCCTTGCCCATGCGCACCTCGCGGGTGAGGCCGGCGGCGTCCTCGTGGGTCAGCCCGGCCAGCGGCGTGGGCACGCCGATGCGGTACATCCAGGCGCGGTCGACCTCGGCGGCGCGGATATGATCGGCGTCGAGCAATTGCCGCCACACCGCCGCGGGAGCGGCCTGGACCAGCACGCTGCGTTCGACCCGCTCGATCCGCCACGGCTCGTCGTGGCCGACGCCGAACAGGGTCAGCAGCACCGGCAGGAACGCCAGGCTGTAGACCGTCGGCGTCTTCGACCAGCCGGCCCAGCGGCACAGCGCGCCCATCAGCATGCCGCCGATCGAGGCGAGCACGGCGAACAGCGGCCAGATGAGCACGATGCAGATCGCGCCTTCGAGCATGAACAGCATCGTCCCGGCCATGCACAGGGTGACGCTGAGCCAGGGCGCGAAGAAGTGATAACGCAGCCCGCGCGCTTGCTGGCGTTCGGCCAGATAGACCGTGACCGCGCCGATCGCGACCGGCGCGAGCAGGATGAAGACGGTCAGCATCGGCGCCCAGGCGCTGCCGGCTTCGCCGTTGAAGACCAGGCGCAAGGCCAGGCCGATCAGGGCGCCGCCGAGCACGGGCAGGAGCGCGAGCAAGGGCCGGTCGAAGCGCCGTATTTTCGCCACCCGCGCCGCGTAGGCGGCGTGCGCCTCGGGGGGCAGCGGCGGCGGGTCGGCGGGCGAGGGGGCGGGCGCGTCGCGGTCGGGATTCGGGTCGTTCATCGGCTCGGGATCGATTGCAGGGAAACGGGGGCGCTCGCGCGCGGCGGCGCGGCATCGAGGCAGTGCAGTTCTTCGCGCGGCGGCAGGTCCTCGGGCAGGCGCAGATCGCGCACCAGCCCGACGCGTTCCAGCGCGCGCAGCAGCCACCAGCCCGGGTCCCACTCGCCCGGATACAGCCCCAGCCGCGCCGAACCCGGAAACGCATGGTGGTTGTTGTGCCAGCACTCGCCCATGGTCAGCAGCGAGGCGAAGCGCACGTTGCGGCCCTGCACCGCGGCGCCGCGCACTTCGTGGCGCATGCCGCCGTGGTTGTGGGCGAAGTAGCCGACCAGCCAGTGGCCGAACACGCCCGCGCTCACCCGCGCGCACACGCCCCAGAATACCCAGCCCCAGCCGCCGAGGGCGTAGAAGCCCAGCGCCCACGGCAGGTGCTGCCACATCCAGGTGCGCTGCAGGAAGCGATAGAAACGGTCGTCGGCGATGCGCGCCTCGATCTCGATCTTCGGCGGCGCGCGCAGGCGCAGTTCGCAATGCAGTTGCCACCACGCGTCTTGCAGGAGGCCGCGGCGGTGGGCGAGATAATCGTGGCAGTGCGGCAGGCGCTGGGCGTAATCGCGCAGGTCGTGGGTGCGCACCAGCGCGAGCGGCCCGGCCAGGCCGACCTGCACGCCGCAATAGACCAGCAGGTATTCCAGCCACTTGGGGCAGGCGAAGCTGTCGTGGATCAGCTTGCGGTGCATGCCCAGCGAATGGCCGAGCAGCAGCACCGCGGCGGTGGAGACGAGGAACAGCGCGAACGCGCCCCAACTGAAGGTCAGCGCGCCGCCGACGATGGCGCCGGCGGCCATGGCGGCGAACCACAGCGAGCGCACCGGCTCCCAGGCGACCAGGCCGTCGCTGACGCTGCGCACCGAGTCGGCCAGCCGGTTTCGCGAACGCACGCGGTGCGCGCTCAGGCTGGCGGGGATCGCGTCCTGCGGCGCGGGCGCGGAGGGCGTCGCCTTCGCCGACGCGGCGGTCGCAGGCAAGGCCTTCGCGGCGGGCCATGGATTCACGGGCAGCGGGTTCACAGGCGTCTCCTTCGCACGTTGCACGGCCGTCGCGGCATCCGCGCCGGCCCCTGCCGGCGGGATTCATGTATCAGCATTTAACTAATTTGCTAAGAGATTGGTTATGCGTGCCGCTGCCGTCAAGCCCATGCCGACGGGCGGTCGGCCTGGGCAAGCCGGGGTCATGTTCGCGCAGTGCTTCGTCTGCGGGGCGATGGCTTGGCGAGCATGCGTCGCGCCGCAAGGCGACGGGCTTCGGTCTGGCTGGGTTTTCGCTGTAATGCGGCCATCGCCACGTCGGGCGCGTTAACTACTGCCGTAGCTTGATCGCCTCAGCGGCGTGCACGGTGCGCCAGCGCCATGTCGCGCGCCGATTCTGACTTGAAACCCGCGGAGCGCGCGCCGCCGCTATCGCTGCCGCGACGGGCACGGAGGCTTCTCATCTCGACCGTGGCGGCGCCGCACCCTCAGCCGTATTCGATCGCCAGCACTTCCACGTTGGCGTCGCCGGCCGGCCGCTTCCACACCACGCTGTCGCCCACGCGCGCGCCGTGCAGCGCGCGCGCCAGCGGCGAGACCCAGCTGATCAGCCCGCGCTCGGGATCGGCCTCGTCCTCGCCGACGATGCGGTAGCGATGCTCGTGGCCGGCGTCGTCGATCACTTCGACCCGCGCGCCGAACGCGACCCGATCGGACGGCTGGCGTTCGGGCGCGATGGTGATCGCGCCGAGGATGCGCGCCTGCAGCCAGCGCATCTCGCGCTGGATATGCGCGCGTTCCAGACGCGCGCCGACCGCTTCGGCCGCGATCGCACCGTCCAGCGCCTGCACGCGCTTGATCGCGTCGTTCAGGCGCGAACGCAGCAGCATCATCCCGCGCGGGGTCACGTAGTTGGGGTGCTCGCTGATCGGCAGTTCCGGCAGTTCGCCGGGATCGGATTCGCCGTCGCCTTCCCTGACGAAGGCGCGGCTCATGTGAAAGGGGCGTGCAAGACAGACATTGTTCGACTTTAGGACGGCGAACGTTGTCTCAGGGTGAGCGTGATGTGATTTGGGGTTTGCCGGAATTGTCGGTTGGGCGGTTCGGCGATTCGAGGCGGAGACGGCGGCGAGGGGTTTGCTCGCATCGCGTGTAGGCGTCGAGCCGTCGCGCAGCAACGGTGATGGCTTCTTTGCGCCGGACTTGAGCCTGCGGCTTTTGGTTATTTCCCATTCGCGATGGGGATGCTTAACCTCGGGCCGAGATACGGCGTTAGTCGACAGGATGTTGGGGAATTCGATGAATCGAAGCGGCGGTACTTCGACTTTTACACGCGCGCTCGCACCCGCGGCGTTGGCGTTCGCCGCTTGCGTGGCCGCGTCCTGCAGCACAGCGGGAACGAGCGCGGCCGGTCGTGGCGGGCGGGCAGCGGATCCGGCGAGCGCGGTGACGGTCGAGAATCTGTTGCGTTGGTCGGTCCAGGGGCCGGCGGGGATCGCCAAGATCCGCAGTGGCCTCACGCAGACATTCGAAATGAAGCCGTCGGGCAAGCAAGGATTGTACGGCGCGGGTCCGGTGAGGCTGACCGACGGATACACCCTCAACTTTTCGAGCATCCGGGGTCTGACCGGCGCGATCCATATAGGCGTCGAGGAGCGCCCGTGTTATTCGCCGGATCGCGCAGCTTCGTTCCTGCCAGGCGTTTCCGATCGCGTCGAACTCGATGCGCACATGATCGATCGCGGCAAGAACTACGTAACTGAGCGTAATGGATTCCGGGTGTATTTCAACACCACGCCCGATACGTATCAGTGCGTAACTAGCATCCACATTCGGCCTTCAGAGAAGGCGAATCCATGACCGTTGCGAGCAACGACGCCGAATATTTACGGTCGCATTCCGAGTTCATCGAGATGCCGGTACGTATCCAGGCTTGGATACTGGAGTCGCCGACCGCGGCCGCCGGTTTCGCCGCATTCTTCAAAGAGGGTGGAATCGTGGAAGACCGGCCGAATGTCGGACTTCCGTACTATTCGGCGAAAGACCCTCCGGCGATCTTCGTAGAACAGTCCCAATGGCAACAATTGCAGGCCAACGACGCCCCCGCCTGGCCCCAGCGCCACCTGTTCGGAACCCTCGCCCACGAGATCGGCCACCACCGCTACAACACTGGCTCGGTGCCGTTCCACGGCCGCACCGGCGAGGAGTACGTGCAGTACCGCGCCGGCCTGGAAGCGCAGGCGATCTTCAACGCGTTTGCGATCTTCAAGGAACTGGAAGGCCAGCCTGAGTTCGCCGGCGGCAAGCCGTTCGGCTCCATCGGCTATTTGAACGAGGTCGAGCTGGGCTCGCTGTACGGCGAGTGGAAGGCCGGCCGGTTGCGCGATGCCGAGGCGGTCGAACGGATCGCGGCGAAGGTGGCCGATGCGCCCTACACCTTGGCCAGGCCGCCGCAGGACATGGACGGCAACGGCGCGATCGCCCACCGCGACGCTTATTTGCGCGATTACGCTCGGTACATCGAGCCGAAACTGCAGCCGCAGTCGTCCACCGATCCCGCCGCGGCGCCGCTCGGCCCGCACGATGCCGCGCTGCTCGACCGCCTGCGTGCGCAGGTGCGCGAGCTCGACCGGCTCGCCGGCAAGGGCTGGGACGAGCAAAGCGAACGCTTGAGCGCCAGCGCCCTGGTCATGGCGAAAGAATGCGGATTCACCGCCCGGGACGAGCTGCGCCTGGCCTTCAACCGGCGCAGCGACGATTTCGCCGCGGGAACCTTGCTGCATCTGGCGCGGCAGGGCGCGAACGCGTCTCTCGACCCGTACGCCAACCGCGCGCACATGCCGGTGGCCGAGGCCCTGGCCGTCCCGGCCGCGGAGCGCTGCGAGCAGGCGCGGGCCGTCGAGGTCGCGCAGGCGCAGGCCGCGCAGCCGCAGGCCGTTTGCGCGCCGGACGATCCCGGCAAGACGGCTGCGAAGCTGCCGGCCTGAAGTCGCCGGCGCGAGGCAGGCCAGGCCGAAGACGAGCCGGGCCGCCGTCCCCGATCCGGGCCGAACCTGCGATCATGTCGCATGGAACCGCAAACCCCCACGGCCGACGCCGCTCCGGCCGCATTCGACACCCTCCCGCTCGCTCCGGCCCTGCTGCAGGGCGTGGCCGCGCTCGGCTACAGCGCCATGACCCCGGTGCAGGCGCGCGCGCTGCCGGCGATCCTCGACGGCCGCGACGTGATCGCCCAGGCGCCGACCGGCAGCGGCAAGACCGCCGCGTTCGGCCTGGGCCTGCTGCAACGGCTGGATCCCGCGCAGATCCGCACCCAGGCGCTGGTGCTGTGCCCGACCCGCGAACTGGCCGACCAGGTCGGCCAGCAACTGCGCAAGCTCGCCTTCGCCATCGCCAACCTCAAGGTCTCGGTGCTGTGCGGCGGCATGCCGCTGGGCCCGCAGCTGGCCTCGCTGGAACACGCGCCGCACATCGCCGTGGGCACGCCCGGGCGCCTGCAGGAACTGCTGCGCCACGGCGCGCTCAAGCTCGACGGCCTGCGCACGCTGGTGTTCGACGAGGCCGACCGCATGTTCGACATGGGCTTCGAAGAGGCGGTGCGCGAGATCGTGCGCAAGACGCCCAAGAACCGCCAGGGCCTGCTGTTTTCGGCCACGTTCCCCGATGCGATCCGCGAACTCGGCCGCAACGCGCTGCGCGATCCGGTCGAGGTCACCGTCGAGGGCGAGACCTCGGCGCCGCGCATCGATCAGTATTTCTACGAAGTCGAGGCCGGGCGCAAGACCCCGCTGCTGGGCGCGTTGCTGCTGGAGTACCGTCCCGAGTCGTGCGTGGTGTTCTGCAACATGCGCAAGGACACCGAGGAAGTGGTCGGCTCGCTCGAACACTACGGCTTCACCGCGCTGGCCCTGCACGGCGAGATGGAGCAGCGCGACCGCGACGAGGTGCTGGTGCGTTTCGCCAACCGCAGCTGCAACGTGCTGGTGGCCAGCGACGTGGCCGCGCGCGGGCTCGACGTCGAAGACCTCAGCGCGGTGGTCAACTACGACCTGCCGACCGACCCGGACGTCTACGTGCACCGCATCGGCCGCACCGGCCGCGCCGGCCGCGGCGGCGTCGCGCTGAGCCTGTGCGGGCCGCGCGAAACCGCGCGCGCCGAGCAGATCGCGCAGCGCATGGGCGCGCCGCTGCAGTGGCGCAGCGCCCAGCCGCTCGGCGGCAAGGCCCGCAACGCCCCGGCCGCGCCGATGGCGACATTGCGCATCGACGCGGGCAAGACCGACAAGCTGCGTCCCGGCGACATCCTCGGCGCGCTGACCGGTGAGGCCGGGCTCAAGGCCGAGGCGGTCGGCAAGATCAACGTGTTCGCCACGCGGTCCTATGTCGCCGTCGCCCGCGGCCAAGCCGCCGCGGCGCTGGCGCGGTTGCGCGAGGGCAAGGTCAAGGGGCGCAAGTTTCGGGTGAACCGGCTGTAGAGGCCGCGGGCGCGACATCGCGCTTACGACACGACCTGCCGCAATGCGGTCGCGGCTCGCGCCGCTCCTACAGGGCGAGCCCGCGCTTGCGACGTTGCCGGATGTCCGACTGTAGGAGCTGCGCAAGCTGCGACTGCGACACGGCGCTTGCGACGCAAGCCATGGCAGCCCGGTCGAAGCCTGCACCGCCCTGCAAAAAACGCCGGTGTTTGATCACTTGCCGTTGAGCGAATACTTGCCCGGCCCCAGCAACGCCACCGCGGCCGCCGTGGCCAGGAACATCGCCTGCAACTCGATCGCCCAGCCGCCTTGGTCGTTGAGCTGGCCGAGTTGGCCCAGGTGGACGAGCGCGATCGCGACCAACATGTTGCCGGCGACCAGCACCGCGCCGATGCGCGCGTGCCAGCCCAGGATCAGCAGCGCCGGGCCCAGCACTTCGCCGAGCAGCACGCCGTAGCCGAGAAAACCGGGCAGGCCGTGCGCTTCGACCATGCCGACGATGCCCTCGGTGCCGCCGCGCAGCTTGGCGATGCCGTGCAGCAGGATCAACACGCCCAGGCTCAGGCGCAGGATCAGTTTGCCCAGGTCGGACCAGCGCTCGGTGGTCATGGTGGCTCGCGTCGGTGGAGGTGGCCGCCAGGATCGCGCCGAGGAGGCGCAGGCGCCGTGAAGCCGCAAGGGTCTTTGGCTCGATGCTTGGCGCCGGACTGTGGGAGGGACTTCAGTCCCGACGCTGTCCGTTCGGGTCGCGGCGACCCGGCCGAAGAGCGTCGGGACTGAAGTCCCTCCCACAAGAGCCGAAGCTTGGCTTGCTGCGTTGTGGAAGGGGCTTCGCGGTGGTGGCTCTTGGTGCGGGTTGCGGCGACCCGGCCGAAGAGCGTCGGGACTGAAGTCCCTCCCACAAGAGCCGAAGCGCGGCCCGTTGTGTTGTGGGAGGGGCTTTCAGCCCCGACGCCTTTGTTTCAGGCCACGGCGATCCAACCCGGCCGATCGCCTCAGCGCAACGCCCGCAGCGTCACCGTCAAGGTGTCCGGATCGCCCGAGCGCGCCGCGCCGCTGAAGTCGGGGCCGCCGCTGGCGGTCACGTCGTCGTACGGGAACGCGTAGCCGCGGTTGTCGGGCAGCCGTTCGTGCACCAGTCGCGCGTAGTGGTTGGTCTGGGCGTTGCGGTAGAAGCGGCTGGCGACTTCGCCGTTGGGCTGGTTGGCGTTGTCGAGCAGGGTGGTGCGGTTCAACGCCGCGGCCAGGCGCGGGATGATCGCCTTGCGCACGTCGCTGGCGCCGCCGAGGCTGAAGGGGCCGCTGTCGCAGCTGAGCACGTCGGCGGTGCTGGGCTTGGCGAAGGCTTCGCCGTTGTTGAAGCGCAGCAGGTTGTCGCCGCCCACGCGCGCGGTCAGCACGCCGAAGCCGGACTGGGTGTCGACGGTGAGGGTGGTGCCGCGGTACTTGTTCCAGCACGCATCGATGTAGCCGGTTAGGTAGTTCTGGAAGCGCGCGGCCTGGTAGTGCGCGCTCATCGCGCGCAGGTTGCGGCCGTCGGGACCGCGCTGGATCAGCGAGTTCCAGGCCGAGCCTTCCTGCGTGGCCTGTTGCTGCAGCGAGTAGCAGATCGGGTCGAGCGAGGCCGCCGGCAGGCCCGGGATCGTCTCGACCCGGCCCGACAGCGAGCGCAGCGACAGCCCCAGCGGCGCGGCGACGAAGTCGACGTAGCTGATGTTGGAGAACAGCTCGTACTCGTTGAAAGTGAATTCGGCGAAGGTCCAGTTCTTGTTGAAGTTGGTGTCGCTGGTGTTGAGGAAGCTGGGGTGCACCACCGCCGGGCCCGGGTTGACGTAGAAGTTCAGCTTGCTGCCGGTGACCAGATAGATGCGCGCGCCGTACATGCGCGGCACCGACACGCGCACGGTGCTGCCGTTGGCGCCGAGCGGGATCGCGCAGTCGGCGCCCAGCGGCGTCACCGGCGCGGACGGCGAGGGCGGGTAGTAGGCGCTGCCGTCGGCGCGCACGAACACCGGCCGGCCGTTGTCGAAGCCGGTGACGTAGGCATAGGCCGTGTTCTGGCCGGACGCGTTGAGCAAGGCGAGGTTGAAGCGCGCCGGGGTGGCGGCGAGCGCGCCGCGCGGCAACAGCGGGACGGCGAGCGCGGCGGCGCTGGCGCCGAGGAAGGTGCGGCGGGTGACCATCGGGTGCGGCTCCTGGGCTGGGCAAGCGCGGCGGCGCAACCAGGCGCCGGCGGAGCGCGGCGCACGACCAAGCCGGTGGCCTGCGTGGACGGACGTGGGCGCGGGAAGCGCGCCCACGGGCCGCACCTTGTCCCGTGGTTGACAGCGCTGTCAGTGATCGCGGCCGCAGATCGTCCACGCCGGGGCCGTGCGCGGCGGCGCGGATGCGGAAGAAAGCGATTACCGTCGAACCTGAATGCGCGAAGCCGGGTTTACCGCATCTGCCGGCTTGGTCCGCGCGCGGCGCGGCCTCCGCCAAAAGAGGGTTCAGCGCGGGGCGCGGTTGCGCGATCATCGGCGACCCTGTGGCCGTCGCGTTGTCCGCGCCGGCGCGGGCAGGACAGCACCAGGAATTCAGGATCGCGGCTTCCCCCCGGCCGCGCAGCGCAGGACGAACCGCCGATATGCCAGCCGCCACGACTCCCCACCGCCCCTCGCGCCTGCGCGCGCGCCTGGCCGCTGCGCTCGCGGCGGCAGCGCTGGCCGCGCCGCTCGCGGCCGCGGCGCAGGGCGCGGCCGCCGCGCGCGCCGGCGCCAATCTCGACGTGCTGCACTACAGCGTGCGGGTCGAGCCGGACATCGCCGGCAAGACCTTGCGCGGGCAGGTCTCGATCCGCCTGGCCCTGCGCGCCGAGGGCGCCCAGCAACTGGAGTTCGACGCCGGCGAGCTGGAGATCGAAAAGGTCTCCGAACGCGGCCGCGCGCTGGTCTTCGAGAAGGTCGAACAGCGCCTGCGCGTGCGTTTGCCGCAGCCCGGCAAGACCGGCGAGCGCCATGAGATCGACGTGGTCTATCGCGGCGCGCCGCGCTACGGCCTGGAGTTCCATCCCGAGCGCAGCGAGGTCTACACGATCTTCTCCACCAGCCAGTGGCTGGTGTGCATCGACGCGCCGTCCGAGCGCGCCAGCCTGGACCTGACCCTGACCGTGCCCAGCGGCCTCAAGGCGGTCGGCAACGGCCGGCTGGTGTCGAAGTCCGCGCTCGGCGGGCGCCGCGATTCCTACCGCTGGCGCCAGGACCAGCCGATGCCGAGCTACGTGTACGGCTTCGCCGCCGGCCGTTACAACGAGGCCGGCGGCACCGGCGAAAACGGCGAGCTGCGCTTCCTGTCGGCGGAACTGCAGGGCCCGCAGCTGCGCAAGCTGTTCGCCGACAGCGCCGACATGCTGCGCTTTTTCGGCCGCCGCGCCGGCATCCGCTACCGCGGCACCTACAGCCAGGTGCTGGTGGCCAAGACCATCGGCCAGGAACTCGACGGCTTCGCCCTGCTGTCGGAAGCCTACGGCCGCGAGGTGCTGGAAAAACCCGAGGCGCAGGGCCTGATCGCGCACGAACTGGCCCACCAGTGGTGGGGCAACATGGTCACCAACCGCGACTGGGGCCAGTTCTGGCTCAACGAAGGCTTCGCCAACTTCATGGCCGCGGCTTACCTGGAGCACCGCTTCGGCGAAGCCGCGTACCGCGAGCGCGTGGACAGCTGGAAGCGGCGCGTGGACAAGCTGCGCGAGAGCGGCAAGGACCATGCCCTGGTCTACGCCAACTGGAACAAGCCCACCGCCGACGACCGCGCCGTGGTCTACCAGAAGGGCGCCTACGTCCTGCACCTGTTGCGCGAGGAACTCGGCGAACGCGCGTTCTGGCGCGGCGTGCGCACCTACACCCGCGCCTACTACGGCCACTCGGTGACCAGCGCCGACCTGCGCCAGGTCATGGAGCGCGCCAGCGGCCGCGACCTGTCGGCGTTCTTCGCCCGCTGGGTCGACGGCGCCGAACCCGCCCCCGCGATGCCGTCCAGACCCGACCCCGCGAAGTAACTCGAAGCCCCTGTAGGAGAGGCGCAAGCCGCGACCGCGAACGCTGCGGTCGCGCCGCCGCTTTGCGCCCGACGAAAACGCCGCCCGCCCGACCGGCCCTCCAGGCCGCATCCGCGCGCGCCGCCGGCCGCCCCGCGCCAACCCGCCGCCCGTCACGCTTCCGGCTTCACATTTCCAGTCCTCACGCTGTGCGCCAACGGTCGTCTTGGCTTTAGGCTAGGGGATCGCCCCGCCCGCCACCGCCAGGACTCCCGCCATGACCCAGCCCCGCTTCGCCCCCCGCCATGCCCGTCCGCGCCGCGCCCCGCTGTACCGGGCGACGATGTGCGCCCTGTGGCTCGGCGGCAGCCTGTGCGCCGGCGGCGCGCTCGCCCAGGACGCCGGGCCCGCGCAACCGCCGCCGGCGCAGGCCAGCGAAGCGCGCACCCTGGAAACCGTGTCGGTGCTCGGCTCGCGCCGCGCCCAGCGTTCCTCCGACACCACCTCGATCTCGCCGGTCGACGTGCTGCCGATGGCCAAGAACGCCGAGGAAGGCGCGCAGTTCGACCTCGCTCAATCGCTGCAATACGCCGCGCCGTCGTTCAACTCGACCCGCCAGAGCGGCGCCGACGGCGCCGATCTGGTCGACTCGGCCGCGCTGCGCGGCCTGGGTTCGGATCAGACCCTGGTGCTGGTCAACGGCAAGCGCCACCACACCACCGCGCTGCTGAACCTGTTCGGCGCGCGCAACCGCGGCAACACCGGCACCGACCTCAACACCATCCCGCTGATGGCGATCGACAGCGTCGAGATCCTGCGCGACGGCGCCGCCGCGCAGTACGGCTCCGACGCGATCGCCGGGGTCATGAACATCTCGCTGAAGAAGCGCAAGGGCTGCGAGGCCGTCGCCGGCTACGGCCAGTATTCCAAGGGCGACGGCGAGAACTGGCTGGCCACCGCGTACTGCGGCTTCGGCCTGGGCAGCGACGGCAGCATCGGCATCACCGGCGAATGGCAGGACCGCGGCCGTTCCGACCGCTCCGAGCCGGCCGGCAGCCCGCGCATCATCGGCGACTCCAAGGTCAAGAATCAGACCCTGTTCCTCAACGGCGACAAGCCGCTCGGCGAGAACCTGGATCTGTACTTCACCCTCGGCGCGCAGAAGCGCGACGCGTCTTCGGCCGCGTTCGCGCGCGAGGGCATCGGTTCGGAGGACATCCCCTCGCGCAACTCCGCGGCGATGTACCCGGACGGCTTCGTGCCGTTCATCGACGGCGACATCGACGACCGCTTCGGCATCCTCGGCCTGCGCTGGGCGCTCGGCGAATGGAACGCCGACCTGTCCTACACCTACGGCTACAGCAAGCTGCGCTACACCATCAACAACACCCTCAACGCCTCGCTGGCGAATCTCGACCTCATCAACGGCGGCAAGGGCGTCAGCCCGCGCAGCTTCGACGCCGGCGGCTTCTCGTTCGAGCAGAACACGGTCAACTTCGACGTCAACCGTTTCTACGACCATATCTTCCGCGGCCTCAACGTCGCCTTCGGCCTGGAGCGGCGCGACGAGCGCTACAAGATCTTCGCCGGCGAGCCGGGCTCCTACCTCGACTACGACGGCGACTCCGACGGCGGCAACGCCGGCAGCCAGGGCTTCCCCGGCTTCCGCCCGGGCGACGCCGGCGGCCACAGCCGCGACAGCTGGGCGGCCTACGCCGACGTCGAAGCCGACTTCACCGAGCGCTTCACCGCCGGCGTGGCGGTGCGCTACGAGGATTACAGCGACTTCGGCAACACCACCACCGGCAAGCTCGCCGCGGGCTTCCGCGCTACCGACACGCTGATGTTCCGCGCCTCGGCCAGCACCGGTTTCCGCGCGCCGTCGCTGCAGCAGAAGTATTTCTCCTCGACCATCACCGACTTCGTCAACGGCCAGCCGGTCGACGTGGTGATCGCGCCGAACGGCGGCGCCCTGGCCAACCAGGCCGGACTGCCGGCGCTGACCAAGGAGAAGTCGCGCAACTACACCCTCGGCCTGACCTGGTCGCCGAGCGCCGACACCTCGCTGACGCTGGACGCCTACCGCATCGACATCGACGACCGCATCGTGCTCAGCGGCCGCTTCGGCGACGACGATCCGGTCATCGGCGACGCGCTGCGCGCGCTGCAGGTCGGCCAGGCGCAGTTCTTCGTCAATTCGGTCGATACCCGCACCGAGGGCGTGGACTTCACCTTCAACAACGAGCGCGAACTCGGCAACGACTTCAAGCTCGGCACGTTCTTCGCCCTCAACCTCAACCGCACCAAGGTCCGCGCGATCCACGCGCCGCCGGCGCTGGTCGGGCGCGAGGACGTGCTGTTGTCCGAGCGCGAGCGCTTGTTCATCGAACAGGGCGCGCCGCGGTCCAAGGCCGTGCTCGGCTTCGACCTCAGCCGCGGCGCCTGGGAAGGCAACTTCAAGGCGATCTACTTCGGCCCGCAGACGCTGGGCACCTTCACCGGCACCGCCGGCGGCGTGCCCAACGCGCGCTACAAGGCCAAGGCCTCGGCCGACCTCAGCGTGACCTACGCCTTCAGCGACAACACCAAGCTCACCGTCGGCGGCTCCAACCTGTTCAACGTCAAGCCGACCCGGCAGGACCCGAACGAGACCGACAACGGCCATATCTTCGACAGCGTCCAGTTCGGCCTGAACGGCACGGCGTATTTCGTGCGCCTTTGGCATAAGTTCTGATCGCGGCGGCGGGTAGGATCGGGTCATGCACGAAGACCTGATCGCCCATCTGCACGACCTGTCCGCCGGCTTCGGCGCGCTCGACGCGCGGCGGATGTTCGGCGGGCACGGCGTGTACCGCGACGGCACGATGATCGGGCTGTTGTCGGACGAGACGTTGTATCTGAAGACCGACGAACACACCCTGCCGCGTTTCCGGGCGGCGGGGTGTTCGCCTTTCCTGTACGCGCGGCGCGGCGAGACCGTGCCGACCAGTTACTGGACGGTGCCGGAGGAGGCGATGGAATCGTCGCAGGACATGCGGCCGTGGCTGGCGCTGGCGTGGGAGGCCGCGGTGCGGAAGGCGGCGAAGAAGCGTCCGGCCAAGCAGCGCGCGGCGAAGAAGGTCGCGAAGAAAAAACCGCGGGCCTGATTCGACTGTGGGTATCCGACTGTAGGAGCGGCGCGAGCCGCGACCGCGACAACGCAACTACGCCGCAACCTTCGCCGTAGCTGCGTTGTCGCGGTCGCGGCTTGCGCCGCTCCTACAGGTAGCGAGCCGAAGCAACGCGGCGACTCATTCCTTTTCGACCGCCAGCAGCCAATCCAGGAACGCCCGCGCCGCCGGCCGCAGCCGCCGGTGCGCCGGATAGATCGCGTAGTACGACCAGCGCGCGGTCATCTTCGGCCCCGGCAGCCGCATCAGCTGGCCCGAGCGCAGGTAGGGCACCACGATCTGCTCGCGCGCGAGCGCCGCGCCGAGGCCGTGCGCGGCGGCCATCAGCGCGTCGGTGGTGTCGCTGAAGGTGTAGCGTTCCTCGAGCTTGCGCCCGTGCACGCCGGCCGCGCGGAACCAGTCGTGCCAGCCCTGGCGGGCGTGGTCGGCGATCAGCGGCAGCTCGGCGATCTGCGCCGGCTCGGCGATCGCCTCGACCCCGGGCGTGCGCGGCGAAGTCACCGGGAACAGCGCGTCGGCCATCAGGAAGTGCGAGGTCAGCCCCGGCCAGTGGCCGGCGCCATGGCGGATGCCGAGGTCCGGGCCGCTGTCGTCGAAACGGGCCAGGGCGATTTCGGTATCGACGCTGAGCTGGATGTGCGGGTGGGCGCGGGCGAATTCGGGCAGGCGCGGCAGCAGCCAGGTGTAGGCCAGCGAGTGCAGGGTGGTGATGCGGACCCGGTCGCGCTCCTCGCGCGCCAGGCGCAGGCTGCGCAGCACGCCGTCGACGTCGGCCAGCGCGGTGCCGGCGGCGTCGGCCAGCTGGCGGCCCTGCGGAGTCAGCGCGACCCCGCGCGCGTGGCGCTGGAACAGGCTCACCCCGAGCCGGCTTTCCAGCTTGCGCACGTGGTGGCTGACCGCGCTGGCGGTGAGATGCAGTTCTTCGGCGGCGTGGGCGAAGTTCTGGTGGCGTGCCGCCGCCTCGAACGCCGCCAGGGCCGGAAGCCAGTCCGCTCGCAGGGCCATCGGAGCCTCAAGTCAGATTTGTGCCTGGGTGCGAAAGTATGCGCTTGCGTCGGATTGGCGGCCAGTCAGAATAAGCCGCAGGGAAAAGCCAGATTATCGTCGCAGTTGCCCGAACCCCGTCGCGCCCGCGCCTTACGACGTCCGCACATGAGCCTCATCGACCTGCTTGCGACCTCCGCCGAACTGCCCGATGCCTGGCGTTCGAGCGTGGTCGGCCGCTTCGGCGGCGCCAACCTCAAGCTGCTGCGCATGGACGCCGGCGCCTACGAGGAAGAGACGCACGATTTCGCCGAAGGCCTGCTGGTGCTCGACGGGACGATGCGCCTGAGCGTCGGCGGCGAGGTGGTCGATGTCGGTGCGGGGCAGCTGTATGTCGTGCCCGCCGGCGTCGCCCACGCGGTCGCGCCGGGCAGCCGCGGCACGCTGGCGATCCTGGACGTCTGAGCGCGCCGTCCGGCGTGCGCGTCGCCGCACCGGCGTGCAGCGAGCCGGCGTGCAGCGAGCGGGCGCGGAGTCGGTACGAATCCGGATATGCGCCGACCCGCCGCATGGCGACACTGCGCATGGAGGCCGCCCGCCGCCGGCTCGGCGTTTCCCCTCGTGCGCAACGGCGCCCGTCGCCGCTGCGCCGACCGCGTCGCCGCGAGGCCGGCGCGGCCGTGGTCCCCCGCGGGCGCCGCATCGCGCGGCCGCCTGTTCCGAACCGATGTCTCCGAGGATCTTGCGCATGCGTTCCCCCGAACTCGCCGCCACCGTGACGCCCAACGGCTCCGCGCCCGCGCCCGTCGCTGCCACGGACTCCGCCCGCGCCGGCTGGCGCACGCCGCTGGAACTGACCGTGCTCGGCGCGATCTGGGGCGGCTCGTTCCTATTCATGCGCGTGGCCGCCAAGGACTTCGGCGCGCTGCCGCTGGTGGAGATGCGCCTGGGCCTGGGCGCGCTGATCCTGCTGCCGTTCCTGTGGAAAGCGCGCGAGTCGTTCCGCGGCGCGAAGATCTGGGCCAAGCTGGCCTTGATCGGCGTGATCAACTCGGCGCTGCCGTTCGCGCTGTTCGCCTGGGCCGCGCAGCGCGCGCCGGCCGGGGTCGGCGCGATCACCAATTCGATGGCGGTGCTGTTCACCGCCCTGGTCGGGTTCCTGTTCTTCGGCGAGAAGATCGGCGCGCAGCGCGCGATCGCGTTGCTGGCCGGGTTCGCCGGCGTGGTGGTGCTGGCCAGCGGCAAGACCGCCGGCGCCAGCATCGGCTGGGCGGTGGCGGCCGGTTGCGCGGCGGCGTTCCTGTACGGCATCGGCGCCAACCTGGTGCGGCGCCAGCTGACCGGCCTGCCGGCCGCGGCGGTGGCGGCGGCAACGCTGGGCAGCTCGGCCCTGCTGACCCTGCCGTTCGCGATCGCGAGTTGGCCCACCCACGCGATCCCGGCCAAGTCGTGGCTGTCGGCGAGCATGCTCGGCGTGCTGTGCACCGGCATCGCCTTCGTCATGTACTACCGGCTGATCCAGCGCATCGGCGCCGGCCGCGCGGTCGCGGTGACCTACCTGGTGCCGCTGTTCGGCGTGGCCTGGGGCTGGATGCTGCTGGACGAGCCGCTGACCCTGAGCATGCTGATCGCCGGCGCGCTGATCCTGGGCAGCGTGGCGATGAGCCAACGGGCGGCGAAGTAAAGCGCCGCCGCCGGCCGTCGTTCCCGCTTCCGCGGGAATGACGAGCAAAGGCGCAAGCGCCGCCGCCCTCGCGATACTTCCCACCCCGATTCCCCACGACCGGAGCCCCCGCGTGACCCCGATCCAGCACCGCGTGCAGTTCGACTTCGAAGTGGAATTCACCAACGGCGGCGGCCTGCAAGGCCAGGGCTTCCGCCTCGACATCGACGGCGACGACATCGCCGACGCCGAACTGGCGGCCTACATCGTGCGCGACCTGCGCCTGCTGATGGCCGGGCCGGTGCGCATCCTCAACAAGACCGTCCTGGTCGAGGCGCACAAGCGCGCGGCCGGCGCGCTGGAAAGCGGCGCGGTGCGCTACGTCGACCTGAGCCACACCATCGAGGACGGGCTGGTCACCTATCCCGGCCTGCCGCCGGCGCATATCTGCGATTACCTCAGCCGCGAAGCTTCGCGCGAGGTCTACGCCGAGGGCACCCAGTTCCAGATCGGCCGCATCGACATGGTCGCCAACACCGGCACCTACATCGATTGCCCCTCGCATCGCTACGCCGACGGCAAGGACCTGTCGCAGATCGGCCCGGAAGACTGCGCCGACCTCGACGCGCTGGTGGTGCGCGTGCCCGAATCGCTGCGCGCGATCGACGATTCGCATTTCCGCGGCCTGGAGCTGCGCGGCCGCGCGGTGCTGGTGCACACCGGCTGGGACCGGCATTTCGCCACCCCGGCTTACGGCGTCGGCCATCCGTTCCTGACCGAAGCCGCGGCGCTGTGGCTGCGCGACTGCGGCGTGCGCCTGGTCGGGATCGACTCGGTCAACATCGACGACACCTCGGGCAAGTCGCGGCCGGTGCATTCGACCCTGCTCGGCGCGGGCATCCTGATCGTCGAGCACCTGCGCAACCTGGCGGCGCTGCCGGACGCCGGTTTCAGCTTCAGCGCGATGCCGCCGAAGGTGAAGGGGATGGGGACGTTTCCGGTGCGGGCGTTGGCGAAGCTGCGGGGGTAGTCCGTCGCGGCGGAGAGGAAAGCATCGGGCCTGAAGGCCCTCCCACAAGAGCCGCGGCTTTTGTGGGAGGGCCTTCAGGCCCGAGGCCTTTGTCTCGGCCGAAGCCGAACCTCAGCGCTGCAGATAGTCCTGCAACGCCGCGATCGCCAGCCGCACCTTCGCCGGCTGCGGTTCGCGCTGCGCGGTCACCGCGAACACGCCCAGCGCCGGCATCCGCCACTGCGGCAACACCAGCACCGCGCGGCCGTCGGCCACCAGCGGCATCGCGTCGGGCTCGGGCAGGCGCACGATGCCCAGGCCCTGCAGCATCATCTGCCCGACCACGCGCGAGTTGTTGGCGACGATGCGCCCGCTCACCCGCACCCGCCGCGACGGTTCGCCGTCGCGGAACAGTTCGACGTATTCGGGCTGGTTGATCACGCTCAGAATCAGCATCGGGTGCTCGGCCAGTTCCTCCGGCGCGCGCGGCAGGCCGTGCTCGCGCGCGTACTCGGCCGAGGCCACCAGCAAGTGCCGCCACTCGGCCAGGCGCCGCGCGACCAGGTTCGAATCCAGCAGCCGGCCGACCCGGATCGCCAGGTCGATGCGCTCGCCGATCAGGTCGATCTGGCGGTCGTCGGCGAAGATCCGCAGCGCCAGCGCCGGATGCGCGCGCAGCAGCGGCGCCAGCGCCGGCGCCAGGTGCTGGGCGAATCCGACCGGCACGGCGATGCGCAGCTCGCCGCGCGGTTCTTCGCGCAGGTCGCCCAGGTGCCGTTCGGCCGCGCGCGCGGCGTGCAGCATCGCCGCGCAGTCCTCGTAATAGGCCTGGCCGATCTCGGTGGTGCTGAGCTTGCGGGTCGAGCGATGGAGCAGGGCGGCGCCGGTCTCGGCCTCGAGCTGGCGCAGTTGCTGGCTGACCGCCGAGGGGGTCATGTCCAGCTCGCGCGCGGCCGCGCTCATCGAGCCCAACTCGACCACGCGGGCGAACACGGCCATGCGCTTGAGGCGGTCTATCGTGAAGTCCAGCTTCATGGTCATAGTCTCCTGGGCCGGATTATCGGCGGACCTGTTAGCGCACAGACTATATCCCGTCCTCAGACCAACGGGAGTTCCGCATGAACATCGTCCTTATCGGCGCCACCGGCTACGTCGGCCGCGCCGTGCTCGAAGAAGCCCTGAACCGCGGCCACCGCGTCACCGCCGTGGCCCGCAACACCGACTCGCTGCCGGCCCACGCCGGCCTGACCGCGCGCGCCGCGAACGTCGGCGGCGACGACCCGGCCGCGCTGGCCGCGGCGCTGCGCGGCGCCGACGCGGTCATCGCCTCGTTCAACGCCGGTGGCTGGCAGAACCCGAATCTCGGCGCCGACACCGTCGCCGGCTACGGCCAGATCGTCGCCGCGACCAAACAGGCCGGCGTGCCGCGCCTGCTGGTGGTCGGCGGCGCCGGCAGCCTGGAAGTGGCGCCGGGCCAGCAGGTACTCGACCAACCCGGCTTCCCCGACGAATACCGCGCCGGCGCCGAAGCCATGCGCAGCGTGCTCAAGACCCTGCGCGAGGAGCGCGAACTGGACTGGACCTTCCTGTCGCCGGCCGCGCACCTGGTGCCGGGCGAGCGCACCGGCCGCTTCCGCCTCGGCGGCGACCAATTGCTGGTCGATGCCGCGGGCGAGAGCAAGATCTCGGTGCAGGACTACGCGGTGGCGCTGATCGACGAACTTGAACAGCCGGCGCATTCGCGTAAGCGGTTCACGCTGGCGTATTGAGCCGGCGCGAGGGGAGGGCGTTCGGGGCCGATGCGGCGGGTTCGTAGCTGCGGATCGAGAAGCGTCGGGCCTGAAGGCCCTCCCACAACGGCAGCGGCAGGGGACAGTGGGAGGGGCTTCAGCTCCCGACGCTGTTCGCCCGGGTCGCCGTGTCGCATCGGAACGAAGGGCGTCGGGCCTGAAGGCCCTCCCACAATGGCGGTGACGGGGTGCAGCGGGAGGGGCTTCAGCCCCGACGCTGTTCGCTCAGGTCGCCGTGCCGCATCGGAGCGAAAGGCATCGGGCCTGAAGGCCCTCCCACGGCGGGATCGGCGGGAGGGCTTCAGCCTCGATGCTGTTCGCTCAGGTCGCCGCGTCGCATCGGAGCGAAGGGCATCGGGCCTGAAGGCCCTCCCACAATGGTGGCGACAGGGTGCAGTGGGAGGGGCTTCAGCCCCGACGCTGTTCGCTCAGGTCGCCGCGCCGCGCCGCATCGCAGCGAAGGGCACTCTCCAGTCGACCGCGTTTCAGTCGCCGCGCAACTTGCCGATCAGCCGCATCGCCGCCGCCGGGTTGCGGTGCTTGGCGGCGCTGATGAAGTACACGAACACCTCGCGCGCCGCGGCCGCCGGCGTCGGTGCGGCGACGTGCGGCAGCTCGGGATTGTCCTCGCCGCGCGCCCACGCCCGCGCGCGCCGCGCCCAGTCGTCGAGTTCGTCGTCGGGATAGCCCGTGGGGACTTCCGCGCGCGAGCGCATCAGCCGCGCGTAGACGAAATCGCCGGTGATGTCGGCCAGCGACGGGTATTCGTCCGAATCGGTGAACACCGTGGCGATGCGCCGCTCGCGCGCGAACTGCAGGTATTGCGGCGACAGGAAGCTGGGATGGCGCACTTCCAGCACGTGCTTGAGCGCGCGGCCGTCGAGCGTGCGCGGCAGCGCGTCGAGGAACGGCGCGAGGTCGTCGGCCTCGAAGCGGCGGCTCGGCGCCAGTTGCCACAGGATCGGGCCGAGCCGTTCGCCGAATTCGGCCAGGCCGCCGTCGATGAAGGCGCGCGCCTGCGCACTCGCCTTGGCCAGGGCGCCGGCCTGGGTGACCCGGCCCGGCGCCTTGAGCGAGAACGCGAAGGTTTCCGGCGTCTGCGCCGCCCACTTGGCGTAGGTGGCGGGCTTCTGCGCGCTGTAGAAAGTGCCGTTGATCTCGATGCTGCTGAGTCGGCGGCTGGCGTATTCCAGCTCGCGTCGCTGCACCAGCTTGGGCGGGTAGAAGTTGTCGCGCCACGGCGCGTAGGTCCAGCCGCCGATGCCGCAGCGGATGCCGTCGATCGCCTCGACGCCGGCCGCGCCGGCCAGCGGATCATCGCCGACGGGCTGGCTCGGCTTGGGCGGCGCTTTCTTCGCCGGCGCCGGCACGGGCGCGCCGAACAGATCGCCGGCGGCGGGCATGGAGTCGTTGCGCTTGCTCATAGGTTCCAGGGGTTGTAGGTGCCGAACCACCACAGCCGGCCTTCCAGGTCGCGGCAGGTATAGGCGCGGCCGCCGTAGTCCTGATCGGCGACATCGACCACGATCTGCGCCCCGGCGGCGCGGGCGCGCGCGGCGTGCTCGTCGGCGTCGCCGACCAACACGCAACAGGCCTGAGTTTCGCGCCCGCCGATCTCATCGGGTTGGACGATGCGCCGCGACCACTCGCTTTCGTTGTCCGGATCGACCGAGCCGAGCATGATCATGCCCGGCCCATAGGTCAGCTGGGCGTGGTGGACGATGGCGCCGTCGGCGTAGACCGCGTGTTTCTCGAACCCGAACGCGCGGCACAGCCAGTCGATGGCGGCGTGCGCATCGCGGTAGCGCAGACACGGAATGATGGTGCTGCCGGCCAAAGCGTTCATCGCAACTCCTGTGCGGCGGGGTGCGCGCGAGGCGCCCGTGACGTGACAAAACGCAGGCGACGAGCATAGCGCGGCGGGACTATCCTGGCATCTTCACGGTGCCGCGCCGCGGCGGGAGGAATCGGATGGCCAGTTATTCCGGCAGTTGCCATTGCGGCGCGATCGCCTACGAAGTGCAGGGCGAACTCAAGGAAGCCTACGACTGCAATTGCTCGATGTGCAGCCGCCGCGGCGGCCTGCTGTGGTTCGTGCCGGCGGACGCGTTCGAGTTGAAGACCGACCGCGCCGACGTCGCCACCTACCGGTTCAACAAGCACGCCATCGACCATCACTTCTGCACCCAGTGCGGCATCGCGCCGTTCAGCGAAGGCAAGATGCCCGACGGCGTGCCGATGGTCGCGATCAATGCGCGTTGCCTGCAGGACGTGGATTTGGGCGCAGTGAAGATCGTCGCGATCGACGGGCGTTCGTTCTGATCCTGCGAACGCGGCACGCTCGCCGATGCCATGCCGCGGCGCGCCGTTTTGTGGCGGATCGCGCCGATACCGCGCGAGCGCCGCCGAACGCGTCGGTGCCGACGCCGCGACGCCGCACCTTGCGTTTCCCCAGCGCCCGCGCCGCGCCGCGCGCGCGAGCCTGATTTCGGACATGTCCCAATAGGGCGGCCTCCGCACGGCCGCGTTAGTGATTATCGAGCGCCCAAGAAACGGCGCGGAGGTCGAGGCCGGGCCGCGCGGAACCTCGGAGATGCGCTCCGATATCCGGGCCCCTGGCACGTCGGCCGCATTCGGGATTTCCCGATCATCACATTGGGGTCAATCGCACTATGGGTAATCGTCACCCGCGTTCCAACGCACTTTCCCTGGCCACCGCGCTCGTCCTGGGCGCGTGCGCGTTCGCGCCGGCGTACGCCGGCGGCAAGGCCAATCTGGCCTCGCTCGAGGACGGCAGCCGTTCGTTCGGGCGCTTCGTCGTCACTTATCGCTCCGGGACCGCGCCGCGTCGCGACGCCGCTGCGCTCGAGCGTTCGCTCGGCAACGCCGCCTCGGCGCTCGGCCTGAACACGCTGCAGCGCCTGCGCCGCACCGCCACCGGGTCCGACGTGGTGGTCAGCCCGCGTCCGCTGAGCCGCGCGGAAGCGACCGCGCTGCTGCATACGATCGCCGCCGATCCCAATGTCGAGTCGGTGGAGAACGACATGCGCATGGTGCCGTACTGGACGCCTAACGACTCGCGTTTCCGCGAACAGTTCGGTTTCGGCAGCGGCGCCGGCGGCATCCGCGCGACCACCGCCTGGGACCTCGCGCGCGGCGCCGGCACCGTGGTGGCGGTGATCGACACCGGCATCGCTTCGCACAGCGACCTCAACGGCAATTTGGTCGGCGGTTACGACTTCATCAGCGCCCTGAGCGGGGCCGAAGCGCAGCAGTTCGGCGCGTTCTTCATCGCCGCCGACGGCAACGCCCGCGACGCCAATCCGGCCGATCCGGGCGACTGGAACGACAACCCCAACGCATGCCGGACCGGCAACTCGTCTTGGCACGGCACCCACGTCGCCGGCACCGTGGCAGCGGTCACCAACAACGCCAAGGGCGTGGCGGGCACGGCGCCGGCGGCCAAGGTCGTGCCGGTGCGCGTGCTCGGCCGCTGCGGCGGTTTCTCCTCGGACATCGCCGACGCGATCACCTGGGCCTCCGGCGGCGCGGTGCCGGGCGTCCCCGCCAATCCCAACCCGGCCGACGTCATCAACATGAGCCTGGGCGGCTCGGCGCCGGGAGCCTGTCCGCAGAGCTACAAGAACGCCATCGTCGGCGCGGCCCAGCGCGGCAGCATCGTGGTCGTGGCGGCGGGCAACGACGACGCCAACGCGAGCACGGCGGTCAACAGCGACGGCCAGCCGGTCGGCTACACCATGACCAACTGCGGTACGGTCATCTCGGTCGGCGCGACCACCTCGTCCGGCGGCCGTTCCAGCTTCTCCAACTTCGGTCCGGGAGTGGACATCGCCGCGCCCGGCTCGGGCATCCTGTCCACCGTCAACAACGGCTTGCGCGGGCCGACCACCGAAGCCTACAAGGCCTACGACGGCACCTCGATGGCGACGCCGCACGTCGCCGGCGTCGCCGCGCTGGTGCAGTCGGTGGCGCGCACGCCGCTGACTCAGGAACAGATGCGCACCCTGCTGAAGAACACCGCGCGTCCCTTCCCGATCTCGCCGGGCGCCAAGCCGATCGGCGCGGGCATCGTCAACGCCGACGCCGCGGTGAAGGCGGCCAAGGCGCTGTAAGCGGCGGGCCGGTTCGAACCGGCCTTGCAGCGGGAACCCCGGCGGCGACGCCGGGGTTTTCTTTTGCGCGGTGCCGGGCGAATGCGGCGCGCGTTGCGGCCGCGATCCGCATCGGCTCAGTGCGGGGCTTCGCAAGCCGCGGCCAGCCGCGCGCGCCCGCGTTCGGTCAACACCGCCACGCGGGTCTCGCCGCGTTCGTCCACCCGCACCCAGCCCGGCCCCGCAGTGCCGCCGATGGCCTCTTCGCCGAGCCAGGCCAGCTCGCGCAGCAACACGCTCATGCGCAGGCCCAGGCGCTTGCACACCCGCGGCAGCGACAGGCCGTCGGGGTGCTGGGCGAGCAGCGCCAGCAGCGGCTCAGTCGACGCGGACAAGGCCGATGTCCTTGGCCGATTGCAGCTCGCGCCCGCGCGCCGGCGCGTGCGCGTGCACGATCACCGGGATCGACTTGGAGGTCGGCGTGCGCGCTTCGTCGGCGAAGCTCGACAGCGGCACCAGCGAATTGGTCTCGGGGTAGTACGCGGCCAGGCAGCCGCGCGGGATGTTGTATTCGACCAGCAGAAAGCGCGCGGCGGTGCGCTTGACGCCGTCGTCGCACAGGCTCTCCAGGTCGACCCAGTCGCCGGCCTTCATGCCGAGCGCGGCGATGTCGTCGGCGTGGATGAACAACACCCGGCGCTCGCCGAACACGCCGCGGTAGCGGTCGTTCATGCCGTAGATCGTGGTGTTGTACTGGTCGTGCGAACGGGTGGTGGCCAGGGTGAACACCGGTTGCTCGCGGCTGGCGCGGGCGCGATGCACCGGCAGGTCGGTCGGCACCGCGTGGGCCTTGAACAGCGCCTTGCCCTGCGGGTTGATCCAGCGCCGCTCGGCGGCGGCGTTGGGCAGGTGGAAGCCGCCGGGCACGCGCACGCGCGCGTTGAAGTCGTGGAAGTCGTCGAACACCTGCGCGATCAGGTCGCGGATGCGGTCGTAGTCGCCGATCAGGTCGAGCCAGTCGATCCTGCTGCGTTCGCCGAGGGTGGCGTGGGCCAGGCGCGCGACGATCGCCGGTTCCGACAGCAGCTGCGGCGCCGCCGGCGCGTTGATGCCCGACGACAGGTGGACCATGCTCATCGAATCCTCGACCGTCACCCCTTGCGCGCCGGCGGCCTGCAGGTCGATCTCGGTGCGGCCCAGGCACGGCAGGATGTACGCGTCGCGCCCGTGCACCAGGTGGCTGCGGTTGAGCTTGGTGGTGACGTGCACGGTGAGGTCGCAGCGGCGCAGCGCGCGATGGGTGGCCTCGGTGTCGGGGGTGGCGGTGGCGAAGTTGCCGCCGAGGCCGAAGAAGGTCTTGCAGCGCCCCTCGAGCATGGCCTGGATCGCGCCGACGGTGTCGTGGCCGTGGCGGCGCGGCGGTTCGAAGCCGAACACGTCGCGCAGGCGGTCGAGGAAGGCCGGCGAGGGCTTCTCGTAGATGCCCATAGTGCGGTCGCCCTGCACGTTGCTGTGGCCGCGCACCGGGCAGGCGCCGGCGCCGGGGCGGCCGATATTGCCGCGCAGCAGCAACAGGTTGACGATCATGTGGATCGTCGCGACCGAGTGCTTGTGCTGGGTGATGCCCATGCCCCAGCAGCAGATGACGCTGTCGGATTGCGCGTAGATGTCGCCGGCGCGTTCGATCTCGGCGCGGCTCAGGCCCGACTCGGCGATGATCGTGTCCCAGGATTCGGCCGCCACCTCGGCGGCGAACGCGTCGAAACCGTGGGTGTGTTCGGCGATGAAGGCGGTGTCGATCACCCGCGCCGCGCCGTCGCGCTGCGCTTGCGCGTCGAGCTCCAGCACCCGCTTGATCATGCCCTTGACCGCGGCGAGGTCGCCGCCGATGCGCAGCTGGAAATAGTCCGAGGAGATGCGGGTGGAGCCGTTGTGCAGCATCTCCAGCTTGTTCTGCGGATCGGCGAATTTCTCCAGCCCGCGCTCGCGCAGCGGATTGAACGAGACGATGGCCGCGCCGCGCTTGGCCGCCTGGCGCAGCTCGCCGAGCATGCGCGGGTGATTGGTGCCGGGGTTCTGGCCGAAGATGAAGATCGCCTGCGCCAGCTCGAAATCGCGCAGCTGCACCGTGCCCTTGCCGACGCCGATCTGCGCCTTCATGGCGGTGCCCGACGGCTCGTGGCACATGTTCGAGCAGTCGGGGAAGTTGTTGGTGCCGAACTCGCGCACGAACAGTTGGTACAGGAACGCGGCCTCGTTGCTGCAGCGGCCGGAGGTGTAGAACAGCGCTTCGTCCGGCGAGGCCAGCGCGCGCAGGTGTTCGCCGATGCGGGCGAAGGCTTCGTCCCAGGCGATCGGCAGGTACTTGTCGCTGGCCGCGTCCCAGCGCATCGGGTGAGTCAGGCGGCCCTGGTTTTCCAGCCAGTAATCGCTGTAGCGCGCCAGTTCGGCGACGGTGTGTTCGGCGAACAGTTCCGGTGTGGCGCGGTGCTTGGTCGCTTCCGCGGCGACGGCCTTGGCGCCGTTCTCGCAGAACTCGAAGGTCGAGGTGTGGTCGCGGTCGGGCCAGGCGCAGCCGGGGCAGTCGAAGCCGTCGGGCTGGTTGGCCGAGAGCAGGGTGCGCGCGCCGCTGACCGGCACGTCCTGCTCGATCAGGTGCTTGGCGACGCTGCGCAGCGCGCCCCAGCCGCCGGCGGGGCCGTCGTAGCGGCGGATCGGGTTCTTGTCGCTCATGAAAGCCGGCTCATCGGTTCGTATCCGTGGCGCGCGGCGCGGCGACGGCGTCGTCGCCGTCTTCCAGCAGCCGCTGCGGATGGGTGTAGACGGCATGCCCGTCGTCGCGGGCGAAGCCGATCAGGGTCAGGCCGGAGGTTTCGGCCAACGCGATCGCCAGCGCGGTCGGCGCCGAGATCGCGGCGAGCACGGCGATGCCGGCCTGGGCGGCCTTCATCGCCATCTCGTAGCTGGCGCGGCTGGTGACCACGCAGACGCCGCGCTGCGGATCGGCGCCGGCCAGGGCCATCGCGCCGATCAGCTTGTCGAGCGCGTTGTGGCGGCCGACGTCCTCGCGCACGAAGCGCAGCGCGCCGTCGGCGTCGGCCCAGCCGGCGGCGTGGGTGGCGCCGGTCAGCGCGTTGAGCGGCTGGCTGCGGCGCAGTTCGCGCAGCGCGCGCTGCAGCGCGCTCGCGGCGATGCGCGGGCCGTCGCCGACCCGCGGCGGCGGCCGCAGCACCGCTTCGATGCTTTCGGTGCCGCACACGCCGCAACCGCTGCGCCCCTGCAGGTTGCGCCGGCGCGACTGCAGCGCGGCGGCGCGCGCGGGCGGGATGCGCAGGCTCACGCTGATGCCTTCCAGCGAGGTGGCGATGTCCTCGATCGCGAGCTCGCCGGGCGCGCCGACGATGCCCTCGCTGAGCGAGAAGCCGAGCGCGAAATCGGCGATGTCCTGCGGCGTGCCCAGCATCACCGCGAACGGCTCGTCGTTGTAGGCCAGCGCCACCGGCACCTCGGCGGCGACCGCGTCCATCGCCACGCGCAGCTCGCCGTCGCGCAGCCGGCGCACGCGCCGGCGCACGGCGCCGTCGCCGGGCGCGGGCTGCGGTTCGGACAAGGACGGTTTCGCGCTCATCGCTCGCTCATCGGTTCGGCCCGTCAGTGCAACAGCACGAAGGCTTTCTGCAGCGTCACCCACATGCCCCAGGCCAGCGGCACGCCGACCGCGGCCCAGGCCGCCAGCACCAGCGCCGGGTTGCCGCCGCGGCCGATCAAGGCCATCTGCTCGGCGCTGTAGGCGGCCTCGCCGTTGCGGCCGGTCTTCTCGTGGGCGAGGGCTTTTTCGCGCGCCAGTTCCTCCGGCGTCATGAAGTGCTTCTGCGCGATCGGCCGCACCGCGAGGTTGCACAGCAGCCCCAGCACCAGCATCGCCGCCAGGATATACATGGTGGTGTTGTAGACCTGCGAAGGCGGCAGGCCCAGGCCGAGCTGGTAGTCGCGCATATAGTTGACCACCACCGGCCCGAGAATGCCGGCGGTGGCCCAGGCGGTCAGCAGGCGGCCGTGGATCGCGCCGACCATCTGGGTGCCGAACAGGTCGGCCAGATACGCCGGCACGGTCGCGAAGCCGCCGCCGTACATCGACACGATCACGCAGCAGATCGCCACGAACGCGGCGATGCTGCCGGCGCTGCCGGCCGACGGCGCGGAGGCGTACAGCACGAAGCCGAGCACGAAGAACACCACGTAGGTCAGCTTGCGGCCCAGGTAATCCGAGGCCGAGGCCCAGAAGAAGCGGCCGGCGATGTTGAACAGGCTCAGCAGGCCGGTGAAGCCCGCGGCGATCGCGGCGATGGCCTTGAGCTGGTCCTCGCCGAGCGACTTGATCCCGCCGTCCACGCCGATCAGCCTGCCGCCGAACACTTCCTGCAGCATCGGCGAGGCCATGCCGATCACGCCGATGCCGGCGGAGACGTTGAGGCACAGCACGCCCCACAGCAGCCAGAACTGCGGGATGCCCCAGACCTTGCTGGCGTGCACGTGCTGTTGGGTGATCATCGCGTTGTCCTTGGCCGGCGGCGGCGTCCAGCCGGCCGGCTGCCAGCCGCTGGGCGGCACCCGGTAGCCGAACGCGCCGGCCATCATGAACACGAAATAGCCTGCGGCCAGGACCAGGAAGGTTTCGAACACGCCGACCGAATCGGGCGTGGCGAAGCGCTTCATCAACGCGTCGGCGAGCGGGCTGCCGATCATCGCGCCGCCGCCGAAGCCCATGATCGCCATGCCGGTGGCCATGCCGCGGCGGTCGGGGAACCACTTGATCAGCGTCGACACCGGCGAGATGTAGCCGAGCCCGAGGCCGATGCCGCCGATCACCCCCGAGCCCAGCCACAGCAGCCAGATCTGGTGGGTCTTGATGCCGATGGCCGAGATCACCAGCCCGCCGCACCAGCACAGCGCCGAGACCACGCCAGCCTTGCGCGGGCCGGCGCGTTCGAGCCAGCCGCCCCACAGCGCCGCCGAGCAGCCCAGCAGGACGAAGAACAAGGTGTACATCCAGCCCAGCGAACTGACTTTCCAGTCGCAACCGGTGGCGACCATGCGCGCGAAGAAGCCCATGTCGGCCGCGCATTCCAGCGGTTGCTCGATGCCGACGGCTTTCGACAGCGGCAGCCAGAACACGCTGAAGCCGTAGGCCATGCCGATGCACAGGTGGATCGCGAGCGCGGCCGGCGGCACCAGCCAGCGGTTGAAACCGGGTTTGGCGACGATGCGTTCTTTCGACAGCAGGCCTTCCGTGGCCGGTTGCGATGCGGCGATCGCCGCGCTTTGGCTGGACATGCGGACCCCTCTGGTATGACCACTGCAAATAGGCTGTTCAGGGCATAAAGTGGGGGTGAGGCCCTGGTCGCGAACGCAGGCTAACCCAGTGCGGACGTGGCCGTATATCGATGAGTAGTCTAATAATCGGCTATGAAAAGCCGATTGAGGCTTCCGTGTGACGCCTGAATGCAGCGGGCGTGCGCGAAGGCGTCGAAACCGTGCGAGGTCGGTCATGTTCAAGGTCCAGATCCAACCCAGGTGGACGCTGCACGCCGCCGATGGGCAGCCGCTGCCGGGCAAGCTGATCGAGTTGCTGCAGGGCGTGCACGCGACCGGTTCGCTGGCCGCGGCCTGTCGCCGGGCGGGGCTGTCGTACCGCTACGCCTGGGGCCTGTTGCAGCAGTCGCAGGCCTTGTTCGGCGCGCCGCTGCTGCGCATGGCGCGCGGCCGCGGCGCGCGCCTGAGCGCGCTCGGCGAGCGGCTGGTGTGGGCCGAGCAGCGCATCGCCGCGCGGCTGGCGCCGACCCTGGACAGCCTGGCCTCGGAGGTGGAAGTCGAACTCGGCCGCGCGCTCAGCGCGCAGGCCGCGCCGCCGCGCGTGCACGCCGCGCATGGCTTCGCGGTCGAGACCCTGCGCCGTTTCCTCGACGAGGCCGACGCTGCGGTCGACCTGAAATACCGCAGCCCCGGCGAAGCGCTCGATGCGCTGCGCGCCGGCGCCTGCGACCTGGCCGGCGTGCATCTGCCGATCGGCGAATTCGAGCGCGACATCCTCGCCCATTACGCCGGGCGCATCGACCCGCACGGCGACCGCGTGCTGCACCTGGCCACGCGCCGCATCGGCCTGATCCTCGCGCCGGGCAATCCCAAACGCATCGGGACCTTGGCCGACCTGCTGCGCAGCGACGTGCGTTTCATCCACCGCCAGCCCGGCTCCGGCGCGCGCCTGCTGTTGGAACGGATGCTGGCGCGGCAGGGCCTGTCGATCCACGAGGTGCGCGGCTGCGGCATCGACGAACTCACCCACGCCGCGGTCGCGGCCTATGTCGCCAGCGGCATGGCCGACGCCGGCTTCGGCCTGGAGACCCCGGCGCGGCGCTACGGGCTGGAGTTCGTGCCGATCGCTAGCGAGCACTACTTCTTCCTGGTGCGCGAGAGCACCCTGGATTCGGCGGCGTTGGGCGAAGTGCTGGCGATCCTGCGCAGCGAACGGTTTCGCGCCGAACTGGGCAAGCTGCCGGGCTACGACGCAGGCGGCTGCGGCGAGGTGCAGGACCTGTTCGAGGCGTTCGGCTCGGCGCGCGCGGTGTTCGGGTGAGCGCTGCGAAGCTGCGTGGTCCCGGCTCTCCACGCGGCTTCGATCCTTCCCTGCAGGAGCGGCGCAAGCCGCGACCGCGACAACGCGGCTGCGGCGGGCCTCGCCTATTGAGACCGCATCCGCCCCCTCTCACCGTCGTTCCGGCGAAAGCCGGAACCCATTTTGCCGTTGCTCTTGCGGGAGCCTTTTCCGCCGCGGAGCAAGATCAAAATGGGTTCCGGCTTTCGCCGGAATGACGGGTTTGAGGGGGGGCAGCCTTTGTCGGAACGATGAGGATTGCGCGGAAAGCGCTCGGGCGCGTTCGCGGCGAAACCACCGTCGTGCGCGACGTCTCGTGAGCGGCTGCGGCTTGCGTCGTGGTTGTGTCGGCGCGGTCGCGACTCGCGTCGCTCTACAGGGGCTTCGGGCGGGGCGCGGAAACGCAAAAAGGCGCGGGGAACCCTGCGCCTTTTGCGTTCGAATCGTAAGCCGCCTTCAGCGGATCGGTTCGTCCAGCATCAGCTCGCGCACGAACCGCACCGGCGGCGCGCCGTAGGACAGCACCTGGTCGTGGTAGGCCTTGATCTCGAACTTCGGGCCGAGCTTTTCCTCCACCGCGCGGCGCATGTCGAAATGCTCCTGCGCGCCGACGAAATAGGTCGGCAGCTGCGCCGAGGTCAGCTGCGCGCGCACCCACTTGCCGGCGGCTTCGCGCTCCTGCTGGAAGGTCTGCTTGACCATGAAGTCCATGGCCTGCTCGCGGCTCCAGTCCTCGACCTGCACGCCCTGGTCGAGGATCGCGTTGCCGATGCTGCGCAGGTAGAACTTGAGCTGGACCAGACGGAACAGCGGGTCGTTGTCGAGATAGCCCGAGTCGGCCATCAGGTCTTCGGTGTACACCGCCCAGCCTTCGGCGAACACGCCCGAGCGCAGCACTGCGCGCAGGGTCGAGGGCGCCTTGGCCGAGTGCGCGCCTTCCAGGTAATGGCCCGGCATGGCCTCGTGGATCGACAACAGGTGGATCATGCGCGTGTTGTATTCGCGCAGGAACGAATCCACTTGCTGGTCGTTCCAGTCGTCCGGGATCGGCGAGATCGCGTAGTACGTGTCCAGCCCCTTGTCGAGCGGGCCGGGCGAGTCGCAATACGCCAGCGCCACGCCGCGCTGGAATTCCGGCATCAGGATCACCTTGACCGGCGCGTCGGGCACGGTCACCAGGTTCTTGGCGCGGGTGAACTCGGTGGCCTGGGCCAGCGTCTGCTTGGCGAAATCGACGACCTTGTCGCGCGGCGCTTTTTCGGCGTAGGCCAGTTCCAGCGCCGCTTCGATCGCGGTCTGCTGCTGCTCGGGCGTCGGCTTGTCCGGCAGCGCCGGCGCGTTGGGCTTGTCCTTGAGCTGCTGGACCGCGATCGCGTACATCTCGCCGCGCACGCGCGCCAGCTCGGCCTGCGCGCGCTGCATGATCTGCGCGCGCGACAGCGAGGAGTTCAGCGAGAACTTGAGTTTCTCGTCGTACAGGGTCTGGCCGATGCGGAAGTTGCCGCGGGCGTTCGGCACCAGAGTCTTATCCAGCCAGACCTGCTGCTCGGCCACGGCCTTGCGCAGGCCGGCGACGGCGGCGTCCAGGCGCTTGCGCTGCTCGCCACTGAGCTGGCCGGCGTTGGGCGCGATGAAGGTGTCGATCAGGCTCAGCACGCCGGCGTTCTGCTTGGCCACGGTCTCTGCGTGGATCTTCGGCACCCGCGCCGGATCGAGGTTGGCGCGGGCCTGGGCGAACACCTGCGGGATCTTTTCCATGCGCGCGGTGGCCGAGACCAGCCGTTGCGGCATCGGCGCGAAGTCGCGCGCCATCAGGTTGTAGATCGCGTCGCCGGCCAGGCCGCTGTAGACCTGCGGGTCCCAGGCCCAGCTCTGCAGGGTCTGCAGGTTCCACACGTCCGCTTGCAGGCGGTTGCGCAGGATCAGCGCGTCGACCTGGTTCTCGCGCGAGAGCCTGGCCGCGTCGATCGCGTCGAGTTCGCCGAGCAGCTTCTTGTTGAAGTCGAGCTGGGCCTGGCGGCCGGCGGCGCTGAGGTCGTCGATCTCGCTGTCGTAGCGGTGATCGCCGATCTGGGTCGCGCCGACCGGGTTGAGCTTCATGAAGCCGTCGAGCCAGCGCTTGGACAGCGCGGCGAAGGCGGCGTCCACGGCCGGATCGGCGGCGCTGGCGGCGGCCGGCGCGGCGGCGGCGGGCGCGGCCGGGGCGGCGGTGTCGTGCGGCTTGCAGGCGGTCATGGCCAGGACGAGCAGGGCGGCGGAGAGGGCGAGGACGAGCGGCGAAGGACGCAGCGGACGCATGGGCATCTCGGGGCAGTAGGACGGCGCGGGGCCGGTTGGCGCGCAGGATAGGGCATGGCCATGACCGCCTGCATGGGTCATTGGTCGGGGCGCGGCGGCGGGGTGGGTGGGGGCAAGGCAACCGGCAGGGGAGGCAAAGCGACGGGGCCGCCTGGGCTTAGGGGAGCGGCGTGGGCTGTGGCTGCTGCGGGACGATGCGCGCGGACCTGGCCGGGGGCAGCGCGCCTGGCTAGTCCGTCATTCCGGCGAACGCCGGAACCCATTTTGATCCTGCTTGATCTTTGATCCCGCTGGATCCGCCGCGAGCGTCCGGGGCTCGGAGCGACAGCAAAATGGGTTCCGGCTTGCGCCGGAATGACGGATCAGGGGGGCGGGTCGGGCGTTCGGGGCGAATTCGGCGCCTGGGGGCGCGATGACGCAGCGGGAAGCAGGCGGTATGCGTGCTCTTTGCGCAGTTGCCGTGTCGGCAGTCCGGTTTCGCGGCTTCGACGGGCCCAGGTTTCATAACCATCGGTAATGCCGTCATGCGCGGCGCGGCGTGGGCGCGTGCCGGCGCGCTCGGCCGCTGCGGCCGCGATCGCCTTGTGCGGCGGGCTTCGCGGCTGAACAGGGCGGTTCGCGATGCGTGGCCGCCAGACCCGCCGCTGGCGATATTTTCGCCAATCCGCGCCGCCGCTTCGATTGACATCGCTTTATCGCGATGCAACATAAGCCCCGTCGCCGGCCCCGGCCGCGACCTTCCTCCGCAACCGAATCCGCCGCCGTGAACGCACACCGCCCGACCGTCCTGCCGTCCGCCAGCCGCCGCGTTTCCGGCGGGTGTCGCATGGCGATGTGTCGGCGCTGAGACCGCGGCGCCCCGCGCACGCCGCTCGCCCGTTCCGTTCGCTCCCGCAGATCGTCCAGGTTGCCTCGCCATGTATCGCCGTACGTCCGCACGCCGCCGCCATCACCACGCAGCGTTCCGCGCACCGCCCGCTCGAATGCGCGCGGCCTGTAGCGGGCGGGTGAGGCCGACGCTCTAAACGAGCGACCGCCGGCCGAGCCTGCCGACCCTTTCTACCGACCCGCGCGGCGGGCGACCTGCGGCTTGCGCCGCATTCGTCTCTCTCCCCTCCCAACGACCGCGCTGCGCAGCGCGCAGCGTCGGCGGCCGTGCGCCGTCGCGGGCCGGCTTTTTCTTCGCGCTTTGCTCTTCGTTTCGCCTCCCCTCTCCCACGTCTTGCAGGAAACCTCCATGTCCCACGCCGTCCGCAATCCCGAAGCGCGTTACCGACGCCTGCCGCTGGCGCTCGCCCTGGCCCTGGCCGCGCCGCTGGCCCTGGCCGCGCCGCTGGCGCGGGCCGCCGACGCGGCCGCCGCCGATGCGGCCGATGCCGCCGGCCCCGGCGTCACCCTCGACGCGGTGCAGGTCACCGGCAGCAACCTCAAGCGAAGCGACGAGGCCGGGGTCAATCCGGTGCTGGTGCTCGATCGCGTGCAGATCGAGAAGAGCGGCAAGGTCACCGTGTCCGATCTGCTGCGCAGCCTCACCGTCAACAGCGGCAACAGCTTCAACGAGCAGTACACCGGCAGCTTCGCCAACGGTTCGGCCGGCGTCTCGCTGCGCGGGCTGAGCCAGAAGAACACCCTGGTGCTGGTCAACGGCTACCGCGTGGCCTCGTACGGTTTCGCCCAGGGCACCCAGGACAACTTCGTCGACCTCAACGCGCTGCCGCTGGGCGCGATCGAGCGCGTGGAGATCCTCAAGGACGGCGCCTCGGCGCTGTACGGTTCCGACGCCATCGCCGGCGTGGTCAACCTGATCCTGCGCCGCAAGATCGAAGGCGTCGAACTCGATGCGTCCTACGGCGCGGCCACCGAGGGCGGCATCGACCAGCACAGCATCGGCCTGCGCGCCGGCCGCGGCGATCCGGCCAAGGACGGCTACAGCCTGCGTTTCAGCCTGGACGTGTTCCAGCGCGGCCAGCTCAACGCCGACGAGCGCGACCTGACCAAGAGCGGCGACTACCGCTCCGAACCCGGAGGCCGCCTGGCCGGCTGGTCCACGCAGGGCGGCGCGTTCCTGAGCAACCCGCGCGCGCCGGTCGCGTTCGCCTGCCAGCCGGGCACCCAGTCGCGCCCCTACAGCGACTTCGGCAGCCCACTGCCGGGCAACGCCTGCGCCTTCAACACCCAGCCGTTCCGCACCCTGATCCCGGACGTGGAGCGCTACCAGGCGCTGGTCGCCGGCGACGTGCGCCTCAGCGACAGCGTGCAGGGCTTCGCCGAGATCCTCTACAGCACCAGCCACAACGGCGCTTACTTCAGCGCGCCGATGACGGTCGGCGCCGGCCTGCGCGCGTACGACCGCGGCACCGGCCGCCTGGTCGATATCCCGGCGGTGCTGCCGGTCGGCCATCCGAACAATCCCAACGCGACGCCGACGCCGTTCGAGTATTCCTTCCTCGACCTGGGCGCGCGCTACAAGATCAACAAGTCGCAGTTCTCGCGCGCGCTGGTCGGCCTGCGCGGCAACGGCGAGGTGTGGGACTGGGAGGTCGCCGCCAGCCATTCGGAAAGCCGCCAGCGCGAATACGTGCGCAACTTCCTCGACCGCTATGCGTTCGAGCAGACGCTGGCCGACGGCAGCTACGACTTCCTCAACCCCTCGCGCACGCCCGGCGCGCTCGACGCGCTGCGCCTGTCCACGCGCCGGCCCGGCACGTACCGGCTGAGCACGCTCAGCGGCAAGATTTCCGGCTTCCCGTTCCAGTGGCGCGCCGGCGACGTCGGCGTGGCCGCGGGCGTGGAGTTCCGCGACGAAGCGCAGGACGCGCGCACCAGCCCGCAGGTGCTGTCGGGCACCGAGTTGCGTCCGGCGATCAACCTCATCGACGGCGACCGCCGCGTCGCCGCCGCGTTCTTCGAGTTCAGCCTCAAGCCGTGGGAGCAAGTGGAAGTGCAGCTCGCCGGCCGCGGCGACCACTACAGCGACTTCGGCAGCGCGTTCTCGCCCAAGCTCGGCGTGCGCTGGCAGCTCAGCGACGACTTCCTGCTGCGCCTGAACGCCTCGCGCGGCTTCCGCGCGCCGTCGCTGCCGGAGATCGCGCAGAGCACCACGATCAGCTACGGCTCGGTGATCGATCCCTTCGATCCGGTCCAGCCCGGCGCCTCGCGCGGCGTGACCATCCTGCGCGCCGGCAATTCCAACCTGAAGGCCGAGCGCTCCAGCAACGTCAACCTCGGCCTGCTGTGGGCGCCGGACGCCGACACCAGCCTGGGCATCGACCTGTACCGCATCCGCCAGGACGACCTGATCGCGCCGGACAACGTGCAGTTCGTGGTGTCCAATCCGGACGCCAACCCGGGCCGCATCACCCGCGACGCGCAGGGCCGCCTGCAGCTGGTCGAGAACCGCTATTCCAACCAGGGCACGCTGACCACCACCGGCTTCGACGTGGAAGGGCGCAAGGTCTGGCGCGCCGGCGACGACAGCTGGACCCTGGACGGCACCTGGACCCGCTTGCTCAGCTACGAGCAGCCGCTGGTGGCGGGGCAGGCCAAGCAGGACGGCGCCGGCAACAACCTGTTCGGCGCGCTGCCGAAGTGGCGCGGCATCACCTCGCTGGCCTGGACCCGCGGCGACTGGAACGCGCAGCTGTCGTGGCGCTACATCGGCGGCTACGGCCAGAAGGTGGTCGACGCGCGCAGCAACCCGGGCCTGCGCGGCAAGGTCGACGATTACCACCAGTTCGATCTGTACGTCGGCTTTGAGGGCCTGCGCGACACCACGCTGTACGCCTCGGTGCAGAACCTCGCCGACAAGGCGCCGCCGTTCGATCCGGCCGGCGGCGCGCTGCCGTACGACATCACCCAGTACGACGCGCTCGGCCGCTTCGTCACGGTGGGGGTGAAGTACAAGTTCTGAGCCGCGTCGCGGCGACGTTCGACGAACGGGCGGGGGCTGCGGCTCCCGCCCGTTTTCGTTCGCGCGCGTTGCTCGCCGGCCCGGCTTGGGCGAGCCGGCGAACGCGTTTGGGTGAACGCGCTCAGGCGGGCGCGCTGACGCCGGCGCGTTTGCGTGGGCACGTTTGCATGGAAACGTTTGGACGTGCAGGTTTGCGCGTGCAGGTTCCGGCGCGCCTTGGCGACCCCGCGCCGCGAGCTCGCGCGTTCGATGCGGTGCGACCGGCGGATGCGCCGACCCGCGTCGCGATGGCATAGTGCCGCCAGCCAAGACGGCGATGGAGACGGAACATGGAGCAAGCGAAGATGCGAATCCCGGGCAAATCCGCGCCGGCGATGCGCTGGCTGTTGGCGGCGGCGCTGGCCGCGGCGGCGTTGGGCTGCGCCAAGCACGCGCCCGAAGCGGCGGCGACCAGCGACCAGGCCGCGGCGGCGTCCGAAGCGCCCGCCGCCGGCGGCGGCGATCAGGCCAAGGCCGACCTCGGCGTGCTGCTGGCCTACGAACACCGAGTGCGCGTGCGCCTGTCCGACGACAAGATCGCCGCCCGCGCCAAGGCGGTGCAGGACGCCTGCACCGGCGGCAAGTTCGGTCCGTGCGCGGTGCTGGGCATGAACCAGAGCGGCGGCGATTCGCCCTCGGCCAGCCTGCAGGTGCGGGTGGTGCCGCAAGGCGTGGAGCCGCTGATCGCGCTGGCCGGGCAGGGCGACCAGATCGCCGAGCGCGGCATCCAGGCCGAGGACTTGGCGACGGCCGTGCGCGACAACTCGATGCGCCGCGACCGCCTGAGCCGCGAACACGCGCGCCTGCTCGAATTCCAGGAACGGCGCGACCTGAAGATGGCCGACGTGCTGACCTTGTCCGAGCGCATCGCCGAGATCGAATCGCAGCTGCAGGCGGCCGAACAGGAAGCCGCGCAGCAGCAACGCCGCATCTCGACCCAGCTGATCAACTTCGAGTTCGGCAGCACCCTGGGCCAGGAACGCAGCAGCGAGATCGGCGAGGCGGTGCGCGACTTCGGCGGCATCGTCGCGGCGGTGGTCGCGTTCCTGATCCGCGCCCTGGCGGTGCTGCTGCCGCTGGGCATCGTCGGCGGCGCGTTCCTGTGGCTGTTGCTGAAGTTCCTGCGCGCGCGGCGGGCGCGGCGCAAGGCGGCCGGCGGCTGAGCGCGGCCGGGCGCGGGCCGGACGCCGGGCGCGCCCGGCGCCGGCGCGCGCTCAGCGCTCTTCTTCGGCCTCGAACTCGACCAGCACGTCCAGGTCGAACGCCAGCGCTTCCACCGCCTCGCGCACCTTGTTCGCGGTGGCGGCGTTGGGCGCGTCGATCTCCAGCTCGTGCACGCCGGGGCCGGTATCGTCGGGCAGGCCGGCGGAACTGGAATCGGCATCGTCCATGTGCGGCATCAGGTCGGCGACTTCCTCGACGCGCTCGATGCCGTCGAGGCTGTTGAGCAGATTGCCGATCGCGCGCGCGTCGTCGTCGTTGCCGGTGATACGCAATCGAAGCAGTGGCATGGCGGACACCTGGGTCGCGGGGATGCCTGGAGGCTAGGCAGCGGGCGGCTAAATCCGCGTGAATGCAGCGCGACGGCGGCGCTTCCGGGCGGCCGTCGCCGAGCGCGCGCACGGCGTCACACCGCGTTGCGCGAAGTCACACCGGCTGCATCGGGACGGAGTAGGGTAGCGGGCATGACCAGCACCCCCATCGACGAGTCCTCCGCCAGCGCCGCCGCCGCTCCCGGCGGCCTCACCCTGCGCCCGCTGGAACGCGGCGACCTGCATTTCATCCACGTGCTCAACAACAACCGCAGCGTGATGGGCTACTGGTTCGAGGAACCGTACGAGTCCTTCGTCGAGCTCGAAGAGCTGTACCGCAAGCACATCCACGACCAGTCCGAGCGCCGCTTCATCATCCAGGACGGCGCGATGGAGCGGATCGGGCTGGTCGAACTGGTCGAGATCGACCACCTGCACCGGCGCGCCGAATTCCTGATCATGATCTCGCCCGAGCACCAGCGCCGCGGCCACGCGCGGCTGGCGACGCGGCTGGCGATCAACTACGCGTTCCGGGTGTTGAACCTGTACAAGCTGTACCTGCTGGTGGACGTGGACAACACCCGCGCGATCCGCATCTACGAGGACGCCGGGTTCCAGCGCGAAGGCGTGCTGGTGGACGAGTTCTTCACCGACGGGCGCTATCACGACGTGGTGCGGATGTGTTTGTTCCAGCATCAGGTGCTGGGGCGGGTCGGCAAGTAGCAGGGCTTGCCTGCCCGATGCTCTTGCTGTTGTGGGAGACCTTCAGGCCCGAGGCTCTTGTTTTTGCTGGGAGAGCCTTGAAGCTCGATGCTCTTGTATTGCTGGGAGAGCCTTGAAGCTGGATGCTCTTGTATTGCTGGGAGAGCCTTGAAGCTGGATGCTCTTGTTTTTGTGGGAGGGCCTTCAGGCCCGATGCTCTTGTTTCAGGTCGCCGCGATCTGAGCGAAAGGCATCGGGCTTGAAGGCCCTCCCACAGAAGCGAAAGCATCGGGCCTTAGCCTCTCTCGCAGAGCAAGGCCTCGCTACCAGAGCAAGGCCTCGCTACCAGAGCAAGGCCTCGCTACCAGAGCAAGGCCCTCCCGCTACTGCGTCAGCCCTTCTTCTCGCGTACCGGCAGCGGCATGTTGCACAGGTTGATGTGCCCGGCCGGCTGCAGGTACCAATCGTCGCGGCGGTTGCGCCGCGCTTCCACCAGCTCGGCGAACAGCGGCGTGTCGGTGCGCAGCACTTCGAGTTTGGCGCGCTGCGCTTCGGGCAGGTCGGCCGCCAGCGCGATCGAGACGATCGGCGCGCGCTCGGAGGGTTTCTCGTAGAAGCCCAGCGCGCCGGTGCCGCGCGGCAGCACCGACAGCAGCTCCATGCCCTGCACGACCCGGCCGACGGTGGTGATGTTGCGGTCCAGGTGGCGCGGCGACTGGCCGATCACCACGTACAGTTCGCTGCCGTTGCTGGAATCGGCGGCCATGTCGCGGCCGGCGCCGACGGTGCCGTAGCAGTGCGCCAGCCAGCTCGAACCGGTGGCGGAATCGCGCGCGGCGGGGAAGCCGTCGACGAAACCGGCTTGCTTCGCCCAGCCGTCGGTGTCGGGCAGCACGGTCATCTTCAGGCCGGCGCTCTTGCGCGCGAACTCGGCCGGCAGCTTGTCCTTGGCGCCGGGGCCGAGCGGCTTGCGCCTGGCCGCGTCCTCTTCCGGGTCGCCCCACTGGACCACGTAGTTGTCCTGCGAGCGGTTGACGCTCAGGCCGTTCCAATAACCGTTGTGCGCCAGCGCGCGGATGTTGGCGACGTGCTCGGGCGCGAACTGCGGCGCGAGTTCGATCACCGCGCGGCCGCGTTCGAGTTCCAGGTAGATCGTGTTGCGCGGGTCGAGCGCGCGCCAGTCGGAGGGCTGGCTGGCATCGAGGATCTGCTGCAGGGTGCGGCCCTTGGCCGCGGGCGTGGCGGCCGCCGCCGCGGCGGTCGCGGCGGCCAGGGCCAGCGACAGGGCGAGCGGGGCGGTGCGGGCGATCGAAGTCATGGGCGTGGTCTGTCCGTCGTCGTGTCGGGCGGGGCGGGGATAGAAGGTAGCGGATAGGAGCCAGGAATTAGCAAGAGCCGGTTCGGCTATCTCCTGTCTCCCATGCGCTATCTCCCAATGACTACCTGCACATTCGCTATAGCGAACTTCACAATAGTCTGAGCACCAGACTAGCCCAGGGGCCCCGCCCGTGACCGATCTCGACAGCCATTTGCGCAAGTTCCAGAAGGAGCTCAGCACCGGCACGGTGTCGCTGGCGCTGCTGGCGGTACTCGGCGCGGCCGACGAGCCGATGTACGGGTACCAGATCGCCAAGCGCCTGGAGCGCGAGGGCGAGGGCGTGCTCAGCGGCAAGCAGAGCGCGCTGTACCCGGTGCTGCGCAACCTCGGTACGGCCGGCCTGCTCGACAGCCATGTCGAGCCGTCGGTGACCGGGCCGCCGCGGCGCTACTACCGCATCACCGACAGCGGCCGGGCGGTTCTGCGCGAATGGACGCAGGCCTGGCGCGCCACCCGCGATTCCGTCGATTCCGTCCTGCAGGGGCTCGAACCATGAACGCCATAGCCGGCACCGCCCATTACCCGCCCGAAGCCGACTCCGCGCCGGCCGGCGCGCACTCCTCCGACCCGGCCGCGGCCGCCAGCGCCGCCGCCGGCCTGCCGAGCTCGATCCCCGAGTACCTGCAGCGCCTGCGCCAGGCCCTGCACGGCGCCGATCCGGCGCTGATCCAGGACGCGCTGTACGACGCCGAGGAGTACCTGCGCGCGGAAATGGCCGAGAACCCGCAGCGCAGCGAAGCGCAGATCATCGCCAGCGTCGCCGGCAGCTACGGCGCGCCGGACGAGGTGGCGGAGATCTACCGCGACACCGAGGCCAAGGTGCAGACCGCGCTGCGCCCGCCCAGGCCGGCGCCGCGGCGCTCGTGGCTGGGCCGCTTCTTCGGCGTGGCGCTGGAACCGCGCACCTACGGCGCGCTGTTCTACATGCTGCTGTCGCTGGCCACCGGCACGTTCTACTTCACCTGGGTCGTCACCGGCGCCTCGGTGTCGGCGAGCCTGCTGATCCTGATCGTCGGCCTGCCGCTGCTGATCCTGTTCCTGGGCTCGGTGCGGGTGCTGGCGCTGGTGGAAGGGCGGCTGGTGGAGACCATGCTCGGCGAACGCATGCCGCGCCGGCCGCTGTACAGCGACCGCGAGCGGCCGTGGCTGGAGCGGATCAAGGAGATGTTCACCGACCCGCGCACCTGGGGCACGCTGCTGTACCTGCTGCTGATGCTGCCGCTGGGCACGGCCTACTTCAGCGTCGCGGTCACCGCGCTGGCCTTGTCGCTGTCGTTGATCTTCGTCCCGATCGCGCAGTGGACGGGCCTGTTCCACGGCAACATCTGCCTGGATTACGCCTGCACCAACGCCGGTTCCTGGGGCGTGCTGCCCGAGGCGGTGCTGTGGCCGCTGTGCCTGCTGACCGGCGTGCTGCTGCTGTTCGCGACCCTGCACCTGGCCCGCGGCATCGGCTACCTGCACGCGCAACTGGCGAAGGCGCTGCTGGTGCGCTGGGGCTGAAGCCGAGGGTGGCGCCGCGGATTCGCCGTCGCAGTTGCTTTTTGTAGGAGCGGCGCGAGCCGCGACCGCGCCAATTCGACCACGACGAAACTCTGCGATCCCCGTCCTGGTCGAACGCCGGACTTCCAACGGGCGTCATGGGTGCGGCGGCGCGGTCGCGGCTTGCGCCGCTCCTACAGGGGGGGCCGGCTTTATCGCGGCCGCAACGAAAAAGCCCGGCGCATGGCCGGGCTTTTCTCGTTGCGGCCGCGCGGCTCAGGCCGCGTAGCGGGCGATGAAGTCGCGCACCTGCGGATACACCTGCTCGCGCCAGCGCCGGCCGCTGAAGATGCCGTAGTGGCCGGCGCCGTCGACGGTGATGTGCTGGCGCTGGGATTCGGCCACGCCGGTGCACAGGGTGTGGGCGGCGCGGGTCTGGCCCTGGCCGGAGATGTCGTCGAGCTCGCCTTCGATGGTCAGCAGCGCGGTGTTGTTGATCGCGCCGGGGTTTACGCGTTCGCCGGCGACGTCCCACAGGCCGCGCGGCAGCAGGTGTTCCTGGAACACGACGCGGATGGTGTCGAGGTAGTACTCGGCCGGCATGTCGAGCACGGCGTTGTATTCGTCGTAGAAGCGGCGGTGCGATTCGGCGTCTTCCAGGTCGCCCTTGAGCAGGTCCTGGTAGAAATCCCAGTGCGACTGGAAATGCCGCTCCGGGTTCATCGCCACGAAGCCGCTGTGCTGCAGGAAGCCCGGGTAGACGCGGCGGCCGCGGCCGGGGAAGTTGGCCGGCACGTGGTGGATCAGATTGTTCTCGAACCACCACAGCGGCTTGTGCTCGGCCAGGTCGTTGACCTGGGTCGGGCTCTCGCGGGTGTCGATCGGGCCGCCCATCATCACCAGCGAACGCGGGGTCGGTTCGCCGCGCGCGGCCATCAGCGACACCGCCGCCAGCACCGGCACGGTCGGCTGGCAGACGCTGATCACGTGCAGGCTGTCGGCACCGATCTGGCGGATGAAGTCCTGGATGTAGCCGATGTAGTCGTCGAGGGTGAAGGCGCCTTCCTCGTTCGGCACCATGCGCGCGTCGATCCAGTCGGTGATGTAGACCTTGTGGTCGCGCAGCAGGGTGCGCACGGTGTCGCGCAGCAAGGTGGCGTGGTGGCCCGACAGCGGCGCGACCACCAGCACCGGCGGATCGTCCTTGAGCTCGGCGATGTTGCCGGCGTCGTCGGCGTAGCGCTTGAAGCGCAGCAGCCGGCAGAACGGCTTGCGCGCCATCTCGCGCTCGATCACCGGATAGGCGTTGCCGTCGATCTGGATCGAATGGATGCCGAATTCGGGCTTTTCGTAGTCCTTGCCGATGCGGTAGAGCAGCTCGCACCCGGCCGCCACGCGCGAGGCGCCGGGCAGGGTCGACAGCCAACTGCCGGGCGCGGCGAACATCTTGGCGCCGGCGTCGGCCCAGTAGGTCATCGGGGCCATCCAGGCGCGGCCGAGTTCGTGCATCTGATAGAGCAGCATTCGGGTCGGACTCTCAGTGGCGGGCAGGGCTGGCGGGAGAGGGTAAACGCAACCGGCGGCAACGATTTGCTGCGGCGCAGCATAGCGGATTGCGATGGCCGTCGCGTGAAACCGCGGTTGCGGTCGCTGATAGGTGTGAGATGAGGCCGTTTCGGCACGTTTTCGGCGCGACCGGCTGCCCCGCGGTCGCAGCTTGCGCAGCGCCTACCGTCAGGACCGAAGCTGCGGCCGCCCCTGTAGGAGCGGCGCGAGCCGCGACCGCGCCATCGCGCTTACGACGCCACCGCTACGCCAGCGACGATCTTCGGCCTCAGCCCGAGGTCTCCAACGCCGCCGTCCCGCCCGCCAGCGCCGGCCCCAGCCACAGGTGCGAACCCAGCGCCTGGAACCCGTGCGCGGCGAAGCGCTCGCGGTAGAACTTCGCGGGCCGGCGCTTGAAGCCGTCGGTGTCGCCTTCGATCCCGTCCTCGCGGGTAAAGGTTTCGAGGAACGCCACCCCGCCGCACAGCTCGGCCACGCCGGCCAGGCCGCGATCGAGCTCGCGCGTGTCCAGGTAGTGCATGACGTCGCTGCAGATCAACAGGTCGACCGGCGCGCACGGGCGCAGGAATTCGAAATCGCCGAAGCGGGCCAGGTGCAGGTTGCGGGTGCGACCGAAGCGCGCAACCGCGTACTGGCTGGAGTCGAATCCGAGATACTGCAGGCGCGGACGCAGCTTCAGCAGCGGCGCGCGCCACGGGCCCTCGCCGCAGCCGATGTCGAGCACGCTGCGGATCGGGCGTTCCAGGTGGTACTCGGCGGCGGCCACGGCCAAGGCGACCTTGCGCGCCAGCCGCGCGGCGCCGCCGATGGCCTCGTGCTTGAGCGCGGGATCGCGGTACCAGCGCTGGAAGTAGTCGCGGTCGTAGTGTTTGCTCATGCGGTGTCGGCCGTTCGGTGAGGCGTCCGCGCGCCGCCTGCGGAGACGGCGGCCGGGCGCTGGGGCTGCGTGGAACGTGGCATCCTAGCGCGCCAGGGCGCGCCCGAGGCCGCTACGCCGGTTCGCAGCGCTCGCAGCCGGCCGGCCGGCGCGGGCGCGGCGCCCGCGCTTGCCGGCCGCGCCGCCAGCGACGTCCGGAGCGATCCGCCCGCGCCCCAGCACCGCCACCTGTTTCGTATCGGGAAGCCAGCGATGAACGCCTATCTGTGGACCAAGACCTTCCATCTCGTGTTCGTGATCGCCTGGATGGCCGCGGTCTTCTACCTGCCGCGGATCCTGGTCAACATCGCCGAGAGCCAAGGCGAGCCGGCGGTGCGCGCGCGGCTGGCGCTGATGGGCCGCAAGCTCTACCGCTTCGGCCACATCATGTTCGGCCTGGCGTTCCTGTGCGGCCTGCTGATGTGGCAGGGCTACCGCGTGTTCGGCGACGGCCTGCCGCAGATGTTCGCGGTCGGCGGCTGGCTGCACGCCAAGCTGACCCTGGTCGTGGCGCTGCTGGTCTACTACAGCTTCACCGGCCGCTGGATCAAGGGCCTGGACAAAGGCCGCGCGCTGCCGTCCTCGCGCACGCTGCGGCTGTTCAACGAGCTGCCGCTGCTGGCCCTGATCGCGATCGTGTGGCTGGTGCTGGCCAAGCCGTTCTGAGTAACCGAAGCCACGAAGCTCCGCCGCCACATCACGAAACCCGGCCTCCCAGCCGGGTTTTGCTTTTAAGCCCCTGCAAGAGCGGCGGAGCCGCGACCGCGACATCGCGCTTGCCGTCGTAGCCGCGGATCCGCGGTCGCGGCTCGCGCCGCTCCTGCAGTCGCTGCGCTGCGATTTCGGCGCGGCGGGAGGGGAGCGCTGTGGTTGCTGGCGATGCCGAAACCCGTTTTGCCTTTGCTGTCGCTTCGCGCGCCGCCTCGATTTCCACAGCGCCTGTGGACAAGCATGCGGACAGACGCCGTGGAATCGGGTTCCACGCCTTGCGCCGCAAGCGTTTCGCGAAATTGATCAATTTTTGTCCACGCTGGGGGCTAGCGCGCCGACCTGGCTTTGCACGGCAGTTTCACGGGTTCCACGCGCGGGCCGCGTCGGGTTTCTCACTCCGCGCGACGCCGCTGCGCTATCCACACGCGCTGTGGACAACCATGCGGACAGTTGCCTTGGAATCGGGTTTCACGCCTTGTGCGGCGGGGCTTTCGCGACTTTGGACAGTTTTTGTCCAGGCTCGGGAAGGCCTGCAAATCCAGGGCGAACCGCGACGCCGTCGGCCGGGCGCGCGCTGCGCAAGCGGATTTCCGGCGCGGCGCTATCCACATTGCCTGTGGACAAACTTGCGGACACTGTCCGTGGAATCGGGTTTCACGCCTTATGCGACAAGGCCTGCGCAAGTTTGGCTAAATTTTGGCCAGTCGCCGGAAACGGCGAAAATCGCGTCGGCTTGACGGATCGCCACGCATCGCCTAGCCGGCGCGTCGCGCGCGGCGCATGAGCCGCGCAGCTGTCCACACCGCCTGTGGACAAGCTTGCGGACACTCGCCGTGGAATCGGGTTCCACGCCTTATGCCGCAAGGGTTCGCAAGGATTGGTCAAATTTTCGCCATCGGTGAGAAGCGCGGCTGGGGGCGGTCGCGGGCCAAAAAAGCCGGGGCAGGGGCCGCCGAACTCGTTCGGCTGTCCACGCAGGCGGCGAACAAGGCTGCGGACACGCGCCATGAGATCGGATCCCACGCGTTGGAGATCGGAGCCGGAGCCTTCGCGAGGGAGGCGGTCGTTTGTCCGGATCATGCGCGTGGCGCCGCACCTCAGATGGGCCGCAGCGGCTCCGCACCGAACGCGGGCAAGCCGCGACCGCGGCACCGCGCCGCGCGGCCGGCGCGATCGGCTGCCGTCCGCCGTCTTCGCCCGCCGCCGGCCGCAAGCGCCGGCCGGACGACGACGCGCCCTACAATGGCCGCCTCGCCGCCCGCGCGCGGCGAACCCGGCTTCAGCGCCGGCCCCATCGCCCTGGCGGATGCGAACAAAGGATGTTGACTTTTACTCCCAAGCAAGAGCGATGGATGATGTTGATCGTCCTGGCGCTCATTGCCATCGCGATGTACGCCGCCGCCTGGCAGTCGCTGTTCGGGCCGTCGGGCCGGAAAGAGGACGTCGAGGTGTGGTGGATCGTGGCCGTGTCGATGGCGTTCACGTACCAAGCCGGTTATCGCAACGTCCTCAAGAACCTGGGGCCGCTGGTGTTCGTGCTGGCGTTGTTGCTGCCGACGACGCTGCAGTTGATCGGCGTGGCGATCAGGTTGGTCCGGATCTATTCCTGATCGGCGATGCGGCGCGCACCGGCGACGCCGATGCGCGCGGCGCCCGCGCGCTGGATCTGGGCCGCGCGGGCGGGCCGGATCGAGGCCGCGGCCGGCGCTGGCTTTCGGCGCGCAAAAAAAAACGGCGGCCCGCGCACGGGCCGCCGTAGGTTCTGTCTCGGCGCCGACCGACCGGCCGGCGCCCGCGCGGCTCAGCGCGCGCTCTTGAAGTCGTCGGGCTTGGGCAGGGTCACCGGCACCTGGTGCGTGTCGCAATCGCCCTTGGCGCACAGCGAGGCGCGCAGCTTGGGCATGGACTGCAGCAGGAAGTGGTAGATCGTGTTCTGCTCGACGCTGCCGCGCACCGCCGCGCTGCCGGGGCCGCGCGCCCAGATGCCGACATCATCGCCGCCGTGGGTCTCGCTGCTGGTCGGCACCAGCGCTTCCTGCATGTAGTCGGGCGCCTCGGTATCGACCTTGGTCAGGTCCGGGCGGCCCTTCTCGATCTCCATCGTGCCGCTGACGGTGTGCGGGAAGGTGTGCGGGCCCTCGGGCTGCTGCGCGCTGGCGCCGGTGTAGCCCGGGCCGTTGCTGTAGTTGAGCGTGGTGTAGGGCTTGCCGAGCGAGTCGCGGGCGTAGTCGTTCGGGTCGCCGTCCTCGCCGCTGGTGCCGCGCACCTTGCCGAGCATCGGGTTGCCGCGGGTCGGATAGCCGACGAAGCTCAGGGTGTGGGAGTGGTCGGCGGTGACCAGGATCAGGGTGTCGTCGGCCGAGGTCGCCTGGTTGGCCGCGTCGACCGCCTCGCTCAGGGCGATGGTGTCGGTCAGCGCGCGGTAGGCGTTGCCCATGTGGTGGGCGTGGTCGATGCGGCCGCCTTCGACCAGCAGCACGTAGCCGTTGGGATTGCGCTTGAGCCGCTCGATCGCCGCGAGCGTCATGTCCTTCAGCGACGGCTCGCCGGCGCCGTCCTGCGGGCGGTCGTGCTCGAACTGCATGTGGTCGGGCTCGAACAGGGCGAACAGCGGCTGGTCCTTCGGCGCCGCGGCCAGCTGCTTGGCGTTCCACACGTAGCTGCCGCCGGGATGGCGCTGCTTCCAGGTGGCGATCAGGTCGCGGCCGTCGAGGCGCTGGCCGACCTTGTCGTCGTATTCGGGATCGCGCTGTTCGACGGTCATGAAGTTGGCGCGGCCGCCGCCCATCAGCACGTCCGGGCCGGTGCCGTACGGGCTTTCGATCATCTGCCGGGCGATGTCGACGCAGCCGTCGGCCTTGGCCTTCTCCGGCAGGTCCATGTCGTTTTCCCAGTTGCGGTCGGCCGAGTGGCTGAAGGTCGCGCCCGGGGTGGCGTGGGTGACGCGGGTGGTGGTGACCACGCCGGTGGCCAGGCCGCTGCCGGCGGCGAGTTCCCACAGGGTCAGCATCGGCGCCTTGAGCGCTTGCGCGCAGTCGCCGCGCGCGCCCTTCTGGCCGATGCTGAGCACGCCGGCGCGGGTCTTCACGCCGGTGGCCATGGCGCTCATGGTGCCGGCCGAATCGGGGGTCTGCGAGTCGGTGTTGTAGGTCTTGCTCAGCGCGGTCGCGGGGAAGCGCTCCCAGCTCAGCCGGTTCTCCTCGCCGGGCGCGCCCTTGCGCTGGCCGGCGAGGATGCGCGCGGCGGCGACCGTGGTCAGGCTCATGCCGTCGCCGACGAACAGGATCACGTTGCGGGCCTTGGCCGCCGGCGCGCCGCGCTGCGCGGCCTGGGCGGCGCCGTCGCGGTACCACCAGGCCGGGGTCTCTTCCTGCGGATGCTTGATCGTCGGCACGTCGATGACGACGCCGGCCGAGGGCGCGTCGGCGCGGGTGGCCGGCGCGGCGGCCGCGCAGGCGGTCAGCAGCGCGGGGACGAGGAGGACGGAGGCGGAACGCAGCTTGGACATGGGCGGGCCGGGCGATGGACGGACAAGCCGGCGATTATGCCTTGGGTGCGTGACGGCGAAAGGACCGCGCCCGGTGCGGGCTTTGCGGATCGTGGCTGGCGGGGCATCGCGGGCGGCGCGACGCGCGTCGCGCGAAAAAGGAAGGCGGCCATCGGCCGCCTTCCGCGTATCGCGAACCGCTCGCGCCGCGTCAGTCGCAAGCGTTCGAAGTCGGCAGCCGGGTGACCGCCTTCACCGAACAGCCCACGCCGTTGTTGCAGGCGCGAAGGCGGGTGTAGGTCTTGATGACGGCGGGATTGGCGATGCGGGTGGCGGTGCGCGCGCCGCGATAGAGCTCGTAAACCGGCTGGCCGATCATGTGGCTGAAATTGGGATCGTCGGAGGTCTGCAACTGGTAGAACTCGTTCAAGCCCGGCGCCGGCGACCAGTTGGCATAGGTGGTGGACGTCACCACCACCTCGCCGCCGGGGCCGTGGCCGATGTTCTGGCAGGTCTGCATGGTCGCCGACTGCGCCACGCCGGGCACGGCGATGTTGCCGCGCTTGCTGTAGTACGACACCGTCGGAAGCATCCAGTGCAGCGCCTCGACCATGTCGGCGGTGGCGTTGCCCAGCGGATGGCCGTTGTAGCTCTGGTACGGCGAGGACCAGCGGTTGATGCGCGCGCAGCCGCCGGTGGTGCAGCCGCCGGGCAGGCCGGCGCCGATCGCCATGATGGTGCGGAAGCCGCCGGCGGCGCTGACGAAGCCCTGCGCGTACTTGGACGGCGGATGCGCGCCGCCTTCGCCCTCGTGCAGGCCGCCGAGGATGTGGCCGATCTCATGGGTGAAAGTGCGATCGCCGGCGGCGCAGCCGGCGCTGACCACGGCCACCGATTCGCGCCACTGGCTGAAGGCGCTCTGGTGCGCGGGCACGCTGGCGCGGCCGCAGGTCGCGGTCATGCGGTTGCCGTCGACCAGCAGCACCACGGCGTCGGCGTTGTACTGGATGCGCAAGGCGTCGAGGTTGCTGAAGCTGGCGAGGCTGTCGCGCATCTGGTCGTGGGTGGTGTTCCAGATGTCGAAGCCGGCGTCGGCGGGTTCGTTGAAGCTCGAAGGCAGCAGCGCGACCCGCTTGAGCCCGCCCAGGTGCACGGCGCTGCTGGCGAACGACAGGTTGGCGTCGGCGAACAGGCTCTGCACATAGGCGTCCAGTCCTGGTGCCGGCGGGCCGCCCGCGGCGCCGCCATGGAGTTGGTTGACGCGGCCGGTGTACAGCACCAGCACGTCGACCGGATAGAGCACGTCCTCGGCATCGCTCTTGGCGCCGTCGCCGCCGCGCGCCGTCGCCTGCGCGGGCGCGAGCGCGGGCGCGGCCAGCTTCGCCGGGACCAGGCCCGGATGCGGCTGGTGGATGCCTTCGGCGAGGTTGCGCGAAGCGAACGATGCGGGATCGATCTCGCGCACCACGGCGCTGCCCGACAACGGGCCTTCCAGCACGTACTGGGCGGTGCCGGCGTCGATGCGGCCGTAGACGCGCTCGGCGTTCATGGTCAGCAGCACCTGTCCGCCGCCTTCGCTGTCGGCGATGCGGCCGACCCAGGTCGCCGCGCCGTTGCCGTGTTCGATCCAGCGCACGAACGAGGGCGCGAACCTGGCATCGGCGAACAGCGCCAGTTCCAGCGGCTCGGCGCCGGCGCTGCGCGCGTCGAGTACGGACTTGAGCTGCACTTCGGCGCGGCCGGCGCGGCGGGTATGTCCGCTCAGCGCGCTGGCCGGCGCGCGTTGCGCGTCGAGTTCGCTTTCGAAACTCACCGCGGCGGCGGCCGCGTTGCAGGCAGGCGCCATCGTCAGCAGGAGCAGGCCTGCGATACAGAGTGATTTCATCTTCCTTCCCTCTTGGAAAACGTCAGGAATATCCAACGCGGGCCGGTCCGCTGGCCGCTGTGGGCGATCGGTCGTCGGCCGCGCGGGCGCGGCGGGCCGGCGCGGCCGACGACAGCAGCCAGTGTAGGAGCGCGCTTTCTCAGGCGATGAGGCCGGCGACGGAACCGCCGCAGCGGCCGACGCGATTGCGCGAACGCGCCGCCAGACGGACAGCGCGGCGGCGCGAGGGACAGGACGGCGGCGCGGCACCGGCCGGGTGTGCTAAGTTAGTTCCGATATTTGGAACTATCGAAGCCATGGCGAGCGCGCGCCGCCTGTAGCAAGCTGTGAGCATGAGACCCCTGCATCACCCCGCCACCGCCGACATCGAACTGACCGCCGTGCTGTACGCGCTGGCCGATCCGGTGCGGCTGACCCTGGTGCGCGGGCTCAGCCGCGACAGGCCGGTGTCGTGCATCCGGGTCAGCGAGGAAAAAGAGCTGGGGTTGCCGCGGGCGACGCTGTCGCGCCATTTCGATGTGCTGCGCTCGGCCGGGCTGGTGCATACGGTGAAATCCGGAACGCAGTATCTCAACACCTTGCGCTGCGACGATCTGGAGCAGCGTTTCCCCGGCCTGCTGCGCGCGATCCTGTTCGCCGAAACCGACCCGGCGGCTGCGGCCAAGGGCGCGTCGCGCGCGCCGGCCGGCGTTGCCCGGGCCGCGCCGCAAGGCGCGGCGAAGCCCGCCGCGGCGTCCAAGCGCGCGGCCGCCGCGCCGCGCACGGGCCGGTCGCGCCCGTGATCGCCGCGGCGCGCGCGCGGCGTGGCCGGGGCCGATTTGCCGATGCGGCTCACAGTCATGACGTTTGGTTGCGCGCTTATGCACTTGGATTCGTCGGCGCGGCGGCCAAGCTGTTTATCGTGTCGTCCCCCGGGTCCGCCCGGGCGCCCGCCCTCCCGCCCTTGTCGGCCCACAGCCCCGGATAGCCCGCGATGACCGCCTTGTTCTCCGCCTGGTTCCGCATCCCGTTCTGGCAACGCGTGGTCGCCGGCTTCGCGCTCGGCGCGCTGGCCGGCTGGGCGATGGGTCCGGCGGCGGAAACCTGGTTCGGGCCGCTGGGCGATCTCTACGTCACCTTGATCAAGATGATCGCGGTGCCGCTGGTGTTCTTCGCGGTGATCAACGCGGTGGCATCGCTGCACGGGCAAAAATCCATCGCCGCGCTCGGCGGCCGCACCTTCCTGTGGTTCGCGATCACCGCGGTGCTGGCGGTGGCGGTGGGCCTGGCGGTGGGCACGATCCTGCAGCCCGGCAGCGGGGTGATCGGGCTGGCGGCGTCCTCGGACTACAAGCCGCGCGACGTGCCCAGCGTGACCAAGGTGCTGCTCGACGTGGTGCCGAGCAATCCGTTCTACGCCCTGACCGGCATCGGCGCGACCAAGAACGCCGCCGGCGAGACCGTGCTGGCCGCGGGCAAGGGCTCGATCCTGCCGGTGATCTTCTTCGCCGGCCTGCTCGGCTTCGCCATGGTCAAGCTCGGCGAGAAGGTCGCCGGCGTGCGCAAGCTGGTCGGCGAGGCCAGCGAGCTGATGATCCAGGTCACCCGCTTCGTCCTGGAAGTCACCCCGATCGGCACCTTCGGCCTCATCGCCGCGCTGGTCGGCGCCTACGGTTTCGAGAAGCTGCTGCCGCTGGGCAACTTCGTGCTGGCGCTGTACCTGGCCTGCGCGCTGCACATCGTGGTGGTCTACAGCGCGCTGCTGCTGGCGCACGGGCTCAACCCGCTGAAGTTCTTCCGCGGCGCGGCGCCGGGCATGCAGGTGGCGTTCGTGAGCTCGTCGAGCTTCGCCGCGATGCCGGTGGCGATGCGTTCGATCGTGCACAACCTCGGCGTCAACAAGGATTACGCCGCGTTCGCCTCGCCGCTCGGCGCGAGCATCAAGATGGACGGCTGCGGCGCGATCTACCCGGCGCTGTGCGCGGTGTTCATCGCCCAATACACCGGCACGCCGCTGACCGCCGACCAGTATTTCATCGTCCTGATCGCCTCGGTGCTCGGCAGCTTCGGCACCGCCGGCGTGCCCGGCACGGCGGTGATCATGGCGACCGTGGTGCTCAGCGCCGCCAACCTGCCGCTGGAGACCATCGGCTACCTGTACGCCATCGACCGCGTGCTCGACATGATGCGGACCATGACCAACGTGACCGGGCAGATGCTGGTGCCGGTGCTGGTGGCGAAGGAAACCGGCCTGCTCGACCGCGAGGTGTACGAGGCGGCGTCGAGCAACGTCGGAATCGAGGAAGAAGCCAAGGGCTGACGCGCCGCGCCGGCGCGGACACAGGAAGGGGCAGGCATGGAAACCGCCACGGTCGCGATGACGCCGGAGCGATCCGTTGCGGGCGTCGCGCCCGGTATTTTTGTGGAGGATGCAGATGCCGGTAACGAGCGAAGCGCGGCGCATGGCCCCGGCCGAGCGGCAACGCCTGAGCGCCATCGGCGGCGCGCCCGGCGGGGCGTGGCGAAGCGCGTGGTGGAGCTGGCCGATGCTGATCTGCGCGCTGGTCCTGGCCGCGTGGTTCCTGCTGCGCGGGTTGGAACCGCTGTGGGGCGCGGGCCATCGCGGCCCCGACCCGGTCGCGCCCGAACTGATCGCCAGCCTGGGCGCCGCGTTGTTGCTGGCGGCGATCGCGATCTGGGCGAGCCTGCGTGCCACCCGCAGCGCGCGCAGAAACCGCAGGCGGGTGTTCGGCGCTTACTGGGACGACCTGGACGCGGGCATGGTCGATGAAGAACGCTACGAATTCCTCGCGCTGCTGAGCGTGCGCGACGGCGAAACCGGCGTGACGGTGCACTTGCTGCGCGTGGACGAAGGACGCTGTCTGGTGGTGTACGACAAGCCCGGCGACGGCCGTGCTGCGTGCGCTGGCGACGCGCAACTGCGCCGGCGCGCGCTGCTGCGGCGTGCGCCGCGTTCGGGCCTTGTGCTGTCGCTGCGCTTCGAAGGCGAAGCGCTGGCGAGCGAGCCGAGCGATGCGCTCGGCTGGGCGACGCCGGGTTGGGAGTGGGACGGGAGGCTGTGGGATCTGGAGTGGCCGCAGATCGAGCAGCGGGTGGCGCGGGGCGTGGAGTGAGGGCTTGGTCGCGGCGGAGACGAAAGCGTCGGGCCTGAAGGCCCTCCCACAAGAGCGGGCCAGCGCGGCGGCTCTTGTGGGAGGGCCTTCAGGCCCGATGCCTTCCGCTCAAATCGCCGCGCTCACACCCGCGAGAAATTCCACGACACCATCCGCCCCTCGCGGTAGGGCATCACCCCATGGAACGGCCGCGGATCGCGGTCGAACACCAGCGGCAGGAATTCGCGGTCGCCTTCCCACATCGGCAGTTCGTGCAGGCGGTCGAGGTCGGCCCATTCCAGCGTGCCCTCGGGATTGCTCGCGTACGGCTCGCCTTCGAACGCGGTAATCACGAACACGAAGCCCAGCCAGTCCTCGCCGCGCTTGCCGAAGCCAGGCCAGCTGATGGTGCCGCGCAGTTGCAGCGCGATGCATTCGATCCCGGCTTCCTCGCGGATCTCGCGGCGCATGCCGGCCAGCACGTCTTCGTCGGGTTCGAGCTTGCCGCCCAGGCCGTTGTACTTGCCGAGCTGGTGGTCGTCGGGGCGGGCGTTGCGGTGGACCATCAGGACCTGGCGGCCGTCGGGCGAGAGCACGTAGCCCAGGGTGGCCACGATGGGGGTGTACGGCATGGGCGGGGATCGGCGCGGCGAAAGTCAGGCGCACAGTGTCGGCGATCGTGGACGCAACGGCCAGCGCGGCCGGCCACCCCCTGTGACTTCCGGCCCGCACCGATGGCCGCGGCTCGGGTTAATGTGCGCGGACCTGCGTCCGGCGCCGTCCGGCGCGGTTCACCACGACAGGACAGGGAGCCCCTCATGCGCAAGCGTCACCTCTGCGTGCTGCTCGCCGGCCTGACCACGCTCGCCTCCGCTGCGTTCGCGACCGCGTCCGCCGCCGAGAGCGACCGTTGGCAGGTACCGGTGGCGGTCAAGAAACTCGACAACGGACTGACCGTGGTCGTCTCCACCGACCACAGCTCGCCGACCGTCGGCGTCAGCGTGGTCTACCACGTCGGCATGCGCCTGGAGCCGAAGAACCGCACCGGCTTCGCCCACCTGTTCGAGCACCTGATGTTCCAGGGCACCCCGGCCGCGCCCAAGGGCGTGTTCGACCAGGTCATCAGCGGCGGCGGCGGCCGCAACAACGGCTCGACCCGCCCGGACTTCACCAACTACATCGAGGTCGCCCCGGTCTCCGCGCTGGAACGCATCCTGTGGCTGGAAGCCGACCGCATGAAGACCCTGGACTTCAACCCGACCACGCTGAAGAACCAGCAGGACGTGGTCAAGGAAGAGATCCGGGTCAACGTGAAGAACCAGCCCTACGGCGGCTTCATGTGGATCGACATCGGCCAGCACGCGTTCAACAAGTGGGAGAACAACCACGACGGCTACGGCAGCTTCCAGGACCTGGAGAACGCCAGCCTGGCCGACGTGCAGTCGTTCCACCGCGACTATTACGGCCCCAACAACGCCGTGCTCGGCATCGCCGGCGACATCTCGCCGGAGGAAGCGTTCAAGCTCGCCGACAAGTACTTCGGCGCGGTCGCCGGGCGGCCGACGCCGGCGGCGCCGGACTACAGCGAAGGCCTCAACACCGCCGAGAAGCGGATCAACCAGACCGACGCGCTGGCGCAGGTGCCGGCGATCGCCGCGGGCTGGAAGATGCCCGCGCGCGGCAGCCGCGACCAGGCGCCGATGGCGGTGCTGGGCAGCGTGCTGGCCGGCGACGACGCCTCGCGCCTGTACCAGTCGCTGGTCAAGCGGCGCCAGATCGCGCTCAACATCGAGCCGCTGTACGGCCTGACCGACCCGTGGAGCTACAACGGCCCCACGCTCTACACCCTGTTCGCGATGTACAAGCCCGACAGCAGCGCCGACGCGGTGCTGGCGGCGATCGACGAGGAAGTGGCGAACATCGCCAAGAACGGCGTCGACGCGGCGACCCTGAAGCGGGTCAAGACCAAGATGCTGGCCGACTGGTACAACGGCCTGGAGCCCTTCATCGACCGCGCCGACGCGCTGGCGGTGCTGCAGACGCTGTGGGGCGACGCCAACGTGGTCAACAAGATCCCGACCCTGATCGAGGGCGTGACCTCCGCCGACTTGCAGCGCGTGGCCAAGACCTACCTGACCCAGGCCAACCGCACCGTCATCGACCGTCGTCCGGCCGCGACCGCGCCGGCGCCCGCCGCCGCCGCGCCCGCCGCGGCCAAGAACTGAGGAGAGCGCCATGAGTTTGCTGAAGAACCCACTCGCGCTGTCGCTCGCGCTGATCCTCGGCCTGGGCGCCGGCGCGGCCAGCGCCGGCCCCGCGGCCAAGCTGCCCGAACGCCTGCCGCCGCTGGCGCCCGACAAGGCGCTGCCGGTGCCGCAGATCGCCCGCAAGACCCTGGCCAACGGCCTGGAAGTGTGGGTGGTGCCGCGCCAGGGCCTGCCGCGCGTGGACTACGTGCTGGCGGTGCGCAACGCCGGCTACGCCGCCGACGCGGCCGACGCCTCGGGCTTCGCCTCGCTGTATGCGGGCCTGCTGGTGGAAGGCACCGCCAAGCTCGACGCCAAGGCCATCGCCGAGACCGCGCAGGGCTACGGCGGCGCGATCGGCGCCAACGCGACCAACGACGGCGTGGTGCTCAGCGGCTACGCGCTGCCGTCGCAGGCCGCGCCGATGCTGCAACTGCTGTCGGACGTGGCCGAAGGCGCCAGCTTCCCCGACGACGAGGTCAAGCTGGCCCAGGCCAACGCGCTGCAGGGCCTCAAGGCCGCGCAGGCGCAGCCCGGGTTCAAGGCCACGCGCGCGTTGCTGGCGGCGGTGTATGGCGAGCATCCCTATGCGCGCAGCCAGCCGACCGAGGCGTCGATCAACGCGATCACCGCCGACAAGGTCCGCGCCGAACACGCGCGCCGCTTCCGTCCCGACCGCGCCTTGCTGGTGATCACCGGCCGTGTCGGCGCCGAACAGGCGTTCAAGCTCGCCGAAGCCTCCTTCGGCGACTGGAAGGCCAGCGGCGAACCGGTCGCCGACGTCGCCCCCGCGCCGCGCGCCGCGCCGGCGCAGCGGGTGTTCGTGCAGCGCGACGGCAGCGTGCAGTCGGCGCTGCGCCTGGGCCGCCCGGCGATCGCCGCGACCGATGCGGACTACGTGCCCGCGCAATTGGCCGGCATCGTCCTGGGCGGCGGTTTCAGCAGCCGCCTGATGCAGAACCTGCGCGAGGACAAGGGCTACACCTACGGCGCCCGCGGCGGCCTCACCGCGCTGCGCGGCGGCGGCATGGTCCAGGTCTCGGCCGACGTGCGAAACGATGTCACCGGCGCCTCGCTGGGCGAGTTCGTCTACGAGTTCGGCCGCCTCAACGACTACCCGGTGCCGGCGCAGGAACTCGAAGACACCAAGCGCTACGTCGCCGGCGGTTATCTCATCGGCAACCAGCAGCAGCGCTCGGTCGCCTCCAGCCTGGCCGGCAACTGGCTGATCGGCCTGCCGCCGGAGTTCCTCGGCGAATACGTGCCGAAGATCCGCGCGATCGGCGCCGACCAGGTGCAGGCGATGGCCAAGAAGTACTACGCCGTCAAGGACCAGTCGATCGTGGTGGTCGGCGACTACAAGGCGGTGCAGGCGCAGCTCAAGGAGTACGGCGAGTTCAAGCAGGAGAAGTGAGGCCTGGCGCTGGACCCTCGCGAAAAACCCCGGCCAAGGCCGGGGTTTTTCGTTGCGCGAGGCGTTGCGCGAGGCGTTGCGCGAGGCGTTGCGCGAGGCGTTGCGCGAGGCGTTGCGCGAGGCGTTGCGCGAGGCGTTGCGCGAGGCGTTGCGCGAGGCGTTGCGCGAGGCGTTGCGCGAGGCGTTGCGCGAGGCGTTGCGCGAGGCGTTGCGCGAGGCGTTGCGCGAGGCGTTATGGCGTGGGCGCGGCGCGCCGTTGCGCGATCCGCGCGCCGAGCCAGCTGGCCAGCATCGGCAGCAGTATGCCGGCGATCTGCATCCAGCGCGGATGGGTATAGATCGAGGTCACCGCGACCACGCCCAGCGCCACCACCACGCCGACCGTCAGCGCCGCGATGCGCTTGTGCCGGCGCGAGATCAGCGCCGCGACCAGGCCGCCGTCGAGCGCGCCGACCACCCAGCCGCCGAGCACCAGCAACAGCGCCGACAGCGGCGCGTGGGCGATGTGGGCGTTCATCGTCGCCGGGTCCTGGGCGTTGGCGCCGGCCGGCAGCGGGTGCAGCAGGCCGTAGCCGGCCTCGAACAACAGCATGGTCGCCATGGCCAGCGCCACGCCGACCATCATCGCCAGAATCGTGCGTCCCATCGCCCATCCCCGAGCCGAGCCGGCGGCGCGCCGGCGACGCGGCGAGCATCGCGCCGCCGGCGCCGGCTTGCAAGCGCCGAGCCGCGCGCGCACGGCCCACGCATCGCTCGCGCATAATTGGCCGGCGCCAGCCCAGGAGTCCGTCGATGTCCGCCAGCCCCACCGTTTCGCCCCCGCGCCTGCTCGCCTTCGCCGGCAGCCTGCGTTCGGGTTCCTACAACCGCCGCCTGATTCCGGTGCTCGCCGAAGGCGCGCGCGCCGCCGGCGCCGAGGTCGAGCTGATCGAACTGCGCGACTACGCGCTGCCGGTCTACGACGGCGACATCGAGGCCGAGGCGATGCCGCCCAACGCGCGCCGCCTGCAGGAACTGATGGCGCGGCACGACGGCCTGCTGATCTCCACGCCCGAGTACAACGGTTCGATGCCGGCGCTGGTCAAGAACACCCTCGACTGGATCTCGCGCCCGCTGCCCGACGGCCGCTCGGGCACCGCGCTGTTCGCCGACAAGGTCGCCGGCATCGTTTCCGCCTCGCCGGGGCCGCTGGGCGGGCTGCGCTCGCTGCTGGTGCTGCGCGACGCGCTGGCCAAGCTCGGCCTGATCGTGGTGCCGCAGCAGGTCGCGGTCGGCCAGGCCGGCGACAAGCTGCACGATTACGGCGAGCTCTCCGACGAACGCCAGCGCGAGGCCGTGCACCGCGTCGGCGCCGCCGTCGTGCGCCACCTGCGCGTGCAGGGAGCCGCCGCATGAAAGGCCAGCAACGCGAATTGAACCTGCGCTTCCTGGCCCAGCCGACCGACGTCAACTACGGCGGCAAGGTCCACGGCGGCATGGTGATGAAGTGGATCGACCAGGCCGGCTACGCCGCGGCGGTCGGCTGGA